>JBKJKT010000182.1:0-13079 GCA_046597415.1 Ramlibacter sp. | reverse complement strand
GCGGCGTTTGCCTTAAGTCCGGGCTCGCCGCAGCGAGGCTAGGAGAATTGCCTAACTCTTGTTCTGCGAGCTCAACGTGAAACTGAAGGTCGCTCCCTCGCCAGGCCTGGCGTCGGCCCATACGCGGCCCCCATGGCGCGTCACGATGCGATGCACCGTAGCAAGCCCAATGCCCGTTCCCTCGAAGTCGGTCTCTGCATGCAGGCGGTGAAACGCCTTGAAAAGCTTGCCGGCGTAGGCCATGTCGAAGCCCGCTCCGTTGTCCGCCACATAAATGACGCGCTCACCCAGCGGCGAGCGATAACTGCCAATCCGGATGGCAGGCGCGCCCGCACTTCGGGTGAACTTCCAGGCATTGCCGATCAGGTTCTCCAGCACGATGGCAACCAGGCGCGCGTCGCCGACGCACCTGATTTCGGCGTCAATCGTGACGTCAACTACGCGCTCGGGAAAGCGATGCCGGAGGGCCTCGACGATCTCGCGGGCCTTTGGCGCCAGGTCCACCCCCTCGGTCTGTATCTCGGCGCGTGTGACCCGCGCCAGCGAGAGCAGGTCGTCGATCAGCTCGCCCATGTGGCGCGTGTTCTCCCGGATGCGGCCAAGAAAGTGACGACCCTTCTCGTCCAGATGCTCGCTGTTGCGGGTGAGCAGCGCCTTGCCGAATCCGTCGATCGCAGAAAGCGGCGCACGCAGGTCATGCGACACCGAATAAGCGAAGGCTTCGAGCTCGCGATTGGCGACATGAAGCTCGCGCGTTCGCTCCTCGACCCGATGCTCGAGGGTCTCGTTGGCCCGCTCTAGCGCCATGTGGGCTTCCAGCAGGTTCGTTATATCGTGAGCCAGCACCACCCGGGCGGGCCGGCCGTCGTAGTCAAATGCGTGCGAGGAGATCTCGACCCAGATCAGGTCGCCGCTTTTGAGACGGTGGCGCCACGCTCCCGCGCTGGTTTCCTCGAGTAGTCCCTCGATGCTGGCACGTAGCGCAGCGACATCTTCGGGTGGACGTATCTGCTCGATGGTCATCGACAGGAATTCGTCCCGGCTGTAGCCGTAGTGGGACACCGCTGCGTCGTTCACCGTCAGAAAGCGCAGGGTCTCGCGGTCGAACACCCACATCGGATGAGGATTCGATTCGAACAGCAGGCGGTAGCGTGCCTCGCTATAGCGCAACTCCGTTTCCGCTCGCCAGGCGCGGCTCACATCGGAGAAGACGACAAGCGCTCCAGCAGGTTCTCCCTGCGCCCCGGGAAGCGGGCTGGCGCTGCCCTGGATGATTTTTTCGGTGCCACCCGACAGGGGCCCGCGGATGACGCAACGAAAACTGTCTACCGTTTCACCGCGCAGTGCGCGCTGTATAGGGTGCTGCTCCTGGGTCACGGGCGAGCCATCGACATTACGTAAGCCAATGTCGCCGGGCTCGGCCCTGGCATAGTCATGGTTCGGCCTCAGGCCGGCCATTCCTCCCAGTACTTCGTGGGCCGCGCGATTGGCCTGCAGCAGCGTACCCCTGGAATCGACAACCATCACGCCTTCGGACATGCCTTCAAAGACGGACTCCAGCAGGCTGCGCTGGTGTTTCATCTCGGCCATGGCGGCGTCTCTTTGCAAGGCGCGCTCGATCAGCCGTCGCGCCACATCTGCAAACCGCTTGTCCAATTGCTCCAGCTCGCTCAGCGGCATCCTTGTAACAGGGACGTCCAGCGGAAGTTGCTCGCTGGCGAGGGCATCGACGCGACCTAGCAAGCGACGCACCGGACGCGCAAGCACGCGGTCACCAAATATCCAGGCGAGTGCCGCGGCGGCCAGGGCGATCAGGAGCAGCGCTGCAATCTGGGCCTGCAGGCGCCCTGCGACGGGAGCAAGAACCTCTGCCCTTGAGGTGATTCCAGCAACAAAAAGCTTGTTATCTTCTTCACGGCCAACGGGTTGCAGGGCGTAGAACCAGTCGTCACCCCCGGGGTCCTTGACGACACCGGTACTCGCCTTGCCGGCGGCGATTGCGCGTTGCAGAAGTACCTCGGGCACCACCGATCCCACACGAGCGGCACGGGCTCCATTTGAAGCCAGTACCCGGCCACGGGAATCGGTGACAAAGAGCGTGACTTCTGGCGAAAGCGAGAGCTTGCGCAGATGCTCATCTGCCTGCGCTACGTCCAGCGCGAGGTAGGCGACGCCACGTAACGTCCGGCTACTGTTGTCTTCATAAACCGGAAATCCGAAAGTCAAGATGGGTTTGCCGCTCGCCTGGCTCAAGGTGAACTCGCCGACTGCAAAGCGCCCCGTCTGAATGGCATGGCGGTAGTACGGCCGATCGCTGGCATTCACGATGCTAGCGGGCCCAGCTCCCGTGCATGTCGGCTTTCCCTGGGTATCCAACATGCCGAAACTGCCGTAGCCGGCCGGGTATTGCAGCTGGAGCTTGCGCAGGTAGGCGGAGCACTCCTGGAGGCTCCCATTTGTCACAGGCGGCGAATAGGCAATAGCCGCGAGCATGTGCCGGGCGCCCCCGACCAGGCTCTCCTGATGTGCGGCCCCAAGATCGACAACTGACCGAAGGGTCGACTTCGCGCGTGTCAATCTGCCTTCCTGGTCGGCAAGCGATGCCAGGACCACCACCCCAAAGACCGGTGAGATTGCAATAAGCACCAACAGTGCCAGCGCGGCGCGAAGACCGAATTGACGTATCACGCTTGTTAAACTTTCCTGCCCTTGTTGACCGGACTTTCGCGTTGACTGCGCGCGCTTGGGGTTGAGTGCCCCTGTCGAAAAAGCTGCCGGCGTTTCCCGGCAGTTTGGCGCAGCGGCAGGCATTGTCAATCTGTATCTGACCTAACACCAAGGGACCCACAGGGACCGGGCGCAGTACACTGCCTTTGAAATACCCGGGATTCGTGTGACACAAGAAGTCGTTCAGCGCTCTACCATCCGATTGCTCTGCGTCGAAGACAACCCGGACGACGTCGAGCTCATGGCGATCGCACTTGAGCGCGCAGACCCGCATCGCCGCTACGAGCTGCACCGCGTGGATGAGGCCGCAGGCTTCACTGATTCGCTGGCGGAAAATTTCGACGTGATCCTGTGCGACTTCAATATGCCGCGGTTCTCGCCGTATGCAGCGCTTCAGATCCTGATCGCCCGGCGTTGCTACACCCCCCTCGTCGTTGTGACACGCGCTATCGGTGAAGACGCCGCAGTGCATGTATTGCGTTGCGGGGCCAAGGATTACCTGACCAAAGACAAGCTCGGAACGCTACCGCAAATCATTGATCGCGTAATGTCCGAACGGCGTCGCATCCATGAACAGGAGCGGATGAGCACCGAACTCGCCGCCGCCTACAGCCGCCTCAAGAGGCTTTCGGCGCGGCTGGTGGTCGCCCAGGAGCGCGAGCGCAGCCTGATTTCCCGGGAACTGCACGATCAGCTCGGCCAAACGCTGACTGGCATGGTGATCCATTTGCACGCAGCCGAGAAAACCGCAGACCCCGAAGCGGCCAAACGCTACACAGCCATCGCGATGGACATGGCCCAGGGCGCGGTGCAGCAGGTCAAGACACTATCGTTCGACCTGCGTCCGGCGCAGCTCGACCTGCTCGGGCTCGTGGCCGCAACGCAGTTCGCGGTCCAGCGCATCGCAGAGCCGGCGGGGCTTGCGTTTAGCGTGACTTCACGCGGCGTTGAACCGCCAAAGCCTGGAGACTCGGCCGCTGTCGCCCTGCGGCTGGTGCAGGAGGCGCTCAACAACGCACTGCGGCATGCCAAGGCCACGCACATCGCCGTCCGGATCCGGTTTCTACCGGATGACCGCATCGGACTTTTGGTGCTCGATGACGGTATCGGATTTGACAAGCATGAGCTGCTGGACGGCCGGGCCAGCGTACGCAATGTCGGCCTGCACGGAATGATCGAGCGTACTGAACTGGCAGGCGGCCGCCTGATCATTCGTACGGCGCCAGGCAAGGGCGTGGCGATACGGGCGGTGCTATAACAAGGTCGAGCTCAAAAAAGGGGGAGTCGATGAAAAATTCTGCGCCTGCCAAAGTGATCCGCATTGTCCTGGCTGATGACCATGACCTGGTCCGCTCGGGTATCAAGGCGCTGCTCACCATGGTTGCCGGGGTCGAAGTCATCGCCGAGGCGCGCGATGGACAAGAGCTCATCACGCTCGTGGCCGACCTCATGCCCGACGTCGTGATGACCGACATCTCGATGCCTGGAATGGACGGCATCACGGCCATTTCCGAGATCCACGCAAAGTACCCGGAAGTGCGCCTGCTCGTTCTGTCGATGTACGACACGGTCGATTTCGTCAAGCGTGCCGTCGCGAACGGTGCCTGCGGCTACCTCATGAAAGATGCGCCACCGTTCGAACTCGAACAGGCGGTGCGCAGCGTGATGGCCACCGGCAGCTATTTCAGCCCGTCGATTGCGCAACGCCTGCTCCAGCCTTCGGAACCCACTATCGACGATGAACTCACCCATCGCCAGATCGAGATACTCAAGCTGATCGCACAGGGGCGCGCTTCCAAGGAGATCGCCTATGAGCTGGGCCTTTCTCCGAAAACAGTGGATGTTCACCGCGCCCGCATCATGGAGCGCCTGCACCTGAACGACATCGCCAGCCTCACGCTCTACGCGGTGCGCAAAGGTCTGATCAAGCCCTGAAGCCCCAATCGCCCGCGCACCGGGCTCAGGGTGCGAGAAGCCGCACCAGCTTGCCGTCCCTGGCGTCTGTCAATACATAGATGAGCCCGTCTGGTCCTTGCCGCACGTCGCGCACGCGGCCCAGGCCCTCGGCGATCTTTTGCTCTCGCACGACCTTGCCTCCATCAATTTCCAGCCGCGCCACATGGCCGAACTTGAGCGAGCCGACCAGCAGGCCGCCCTTTAGTGCAGCGCCATACCGATCACTGGTCAGGAACACCATCCCCGACGGCGCAATCGAAGGCACCCAGTAGTGCAGCGGCTGTTCCATCCCGGCGCGCGAAGTGACGCCGTCGCCAATCTTGCCCCCGCCGTAGTTCTCGCCATAGGTGATGACCGGCCAGCCATAGTTGCGACCCGGCTGCGGCAGGTTCACTTCATCGCCGCCCTGCGGACCGTGCTCATGCATCCAGAACGCGCCGTTCGGCGCTAGCGTTGCCCCCTGCGAGTTGCGATGGCCGTAGCTGTAGATCTCGGGCAGCGCACCGGCCCTGCCGATGAACGGATTGCCCGGAGCAGGCGCGCCGTCCTTGGTCAGCCGGACCACCTTGCCGTGGTGGTTGTCCAGCGTCTGCGCATCGTCCTTGCGCGAAAAACGATCGCCCAGCGTGAGGAACAACATGCCGGCACGATCCTCGACGATGCGGCAGCCGAAGTGCGACCGGCTGGCAAATTTCGGCTGCTGGCTGAAGATCACCCTGACGTCTTCAAGCTGGGTCGCATCCGGCGACAGCTTTGCCCGCGCCAGTGCCGTGCTGTTGCCGCCCGAACCGGGCTCTGAAAAGCAGAAGAACACCTGCCGGTTTCCGGCAAACCCCGAATCAACCACCACGTCGAGCAAGCCGCCCTGCCCGCCTGCGGCGACTTCCGGCAGACCGACGAGCGGCGCGCCGACCTTGCCATCTGCCTGCACGACTCGCATCTGGCCACCCCGCTCGGTCACCAGAAAGCGGCCTTCGGGCAGGAATCCGACCGCCCATGGATTTTCCAGACCCTGCGCAACGGTTGCCGACTTCAGGCCCTGTGAAAAAGCACCGCTGGCAAATGTGAGGAAAAGCGCAGGAACCAGGGTCCGGACCCATGAGGCCGGCGCGTGATGTGTGACGTTCATGGCACTTATTTTTGCGCAACCGGGTCGGCGATGGGGGGCCGGGTTAAAGAACAATTCGCAGCCTCTTTATAAATCAATAACTTGCGGACAAAACCTAACTTGACTTGTCAGGATTGAGCCCTGTATCCTGCGACCCATGCACAAATGGCTCATCCTGACGTTCGCTGTCGCCTGCACCTGTGCGCAGGCCGCACCCGCCACTGCGGAAGATGACGTTGGCCGCTTCATGGTCGACCGGGGGTTGATCGAGAAGCTCGAGATGGTCACCCACAGCGTCAGCCACCGCACCTCCGAGCTCGTCATGACTGCGATGGGGTTCCTGGGTGTGCCCTATCGCAGGGGCGGCAACGATGCAGACACCGGCTTTGACTGCAGCGGCTTCGTGAGAGCCATGTACCAGCGCACCGTTGGCCTGGTGTTGCCTCGGCAGGCTAACGAACAGGCAGCCGCCACCCAGTCCATCGCCAAACAGGACCTGCAACCCGGCGACCTGGTGTTCTTCAACACCATGAGACGCACCTTCAGCCATGTCGGCATCTACGTTGGCGAGGGCAAGTTCATCCACTCACCCAAGCCGGGCGCACATGTTCGTGTCGAAGACATGGGCCAGAGTTACTGGAAGACGCGGTTCGATGGTGCGCGTCGCGTCATGGGGTTCGCGCCCGACGCCCAGAATCTGCAGCAGCAGGCTCGACAGTAACGTCCCCTTTGGTACTTCAATAGCCAGTTTTCCCAGGGGACTTTTCGCCTGGGCGGGTTTCCCCCGGGAGACGCCTGCAATTCGGCCGTAACCGCCCGGCTGTTTGCGGATTCGATGCGGAGGCCGGCATGGCAATGAACCTATTTCCGTGGCGGCGGAACGTCCGTACATGTTCCGTGCGCAATCTCCGCTGCCATGCCGATGCTCTCGCCGAGCGTCGGGTGCGGGTGAATCGTCTTGCCGATGTCGATTTCGTCGGCGCCCATCTCGATAGCCAGCGCCACTTCACCGATCATGTCGCCGGCATGTGTTCCCACAATGCCGCCGCCGAGAATCCGGTGCGTTGTTGCGTCGAAGAGAAGCTTCGTAAAACCCTCGTCGCGCGTGTTTGCAATCGCGCGACCCGAAGCGGTCCAGGGGAAGTGCCCCTTTTTGATTGCGATGCCTTGCGCCTTGGCCTGGTCTTCGGTAAGGCCGACCCACGCGATCTCGGGGTCGGTGTAGGCCACGCTGGGAATCACGCGGGCATTGAACGCTGAGCGCCTGAGCTGCTCATCGCCATTCATGTCACCGCATGCGACTTCGGCCGCCACGTGCGCCTCATGCACCGCCTTGTGCGCCAGCATCGGCTGGCCGACAATGTCGCCGATCGCAAAGATGTGCGGCACGTTGGTTCGCATCTGGATGTCCACTGGCACAAAGCCCCGATCAGTCACCGCAACGCCCGCCTTCTCTGCGCCAATCTTCTTGCCGTTCGGCGTGCGCCCCACCGCCTGCAGCACGATGTCGTAGACCTGAGGATCCTTGGGCGCCTGCTCGCCTTCGAACTTCACCAGAATGCCGTCGGCGGTCGCCTCGGCGCCAACGGTCTTCGTCTTGAGCATGATGTTGTCGAAGCGCGGCGTATTCATCTTCTGCCACACCTTGACCAGGTCGCGGTCAGCGCCCTGCATGAGGCCATCGAGCATTTCGACCACGTCCAGGCGCGCGCCGAGCGTCGAATAAACAGTGCCCATCTCCAGGCCGATGATGCCGCCGCCCAGAATCAACATGCGCCTGGGGCTGCCCTGCAATTCAAGCGCGCCGGTGGAGTCCACCACACGCGGGTCCCTGGGCATGAACGGCAGATGCACCGCTTGCGAGCCCGCCGCAATGATGCAGTACTTGAATTTGATCGTCTGCTTCTTGCCGGCTTTTTCCTGTGCGGTGCCGGTGGTCTCTTCAACCTGCAAATGATGCGGATCGATGAACTCGCCCAGGCCGCGTACGGTCGTGACCTTGCGCATCTTGGCCATGGCCGCAAGGCCGCCTGTGAGCTTGCCGACGACCTTCGCCTTGTGGGCCCTGAGCTTGTCGAGATCGACTGTCGGCTTGCCGTACGAAATGCCCAGTGAATCGAAGTGACTCACTTCGTCCATGACTGCGGCGACGTGCAGCAAAGCCTTGGATGGGATGCAGCCGACGTTCAGACAGACGCCGCCCAGGGTTGCGTAGCGCTCGACGATGACTGTTTTCATGCCAAGATCTGCGGCCCGGAATGCGGCGGAGTATCCGCCAGGGCCTGCGCCCAGGACGAGCATGTCGCATTCGATGTCGGCGCCGCCGGAATAGGAATTGGGGATTTCGCTCCCTCCCCCCCTGGGGGAGGGTAGGGGTGGGGGCACAGCGGCGGCCGGTTCGGATACGGAGGCCGTAGTCGCCCCGACCCTACCCGCCCCCGGAGGGGGAGGGGAAACATTCGAAGAATCAGCGCTCTCCAGAGTCAGCAGCACCGAACCCTCGGTCACCTTATCCCCCAACTTGACCCTCAACTCCTTGACCACGCCCGCATGGGTCGAAGGAATTTCCATCGAAGCCTTGTCGCTTTCCACGGTGACGAGCGACTGCTCGGTCTTGATCGTGTCGCCGGCTTTCACCAGCAATTCGATCACTGCAACCTCAGAAAAGTCGCCGATATCCGGCACCTTGACTTCGACCAGGCTCATGGGAACACCCTCATTTCATTTTTATCGTGAACACGTCGGCAGGCGCTGCCGAATTGCGATCGAACTCGCAGCCCGCAGCGATGCCGGCTTCGGCAACTTCTTTTGCCGTCTTGGCCTTGGCAAAGACCGCATGCATCGCACCGAGTGCGAAACTGCGGCCCGAACCGATGCCCCAGAATTCCTTGAACTCGAACACTTCGCGATAGCTGTAAAGGCCAAAGATGCCCGAGGCATTAGCAATCACCACGCTGAACTGGCTCGACTCATAGGGGTCGCTGTCTTCTTCCTTGGTCTGCAGAAAGAAATTTTCCTTCAGGTAAGGATGCAGTTTTGTGAACGTGTCGAACACTTCATCCTTGCTTGCAAGCTTGAGCAGTTCCTTGGGCATCGAGTTGATCGCCTTGCGAAGCACCGGAAAGTGGGCGACCGTGCCCGCCATGCCGATGTAGCTCGGACCCTGCTCGCTTTCCACCCGGAATATCTTGGTGTTGTCTTCGAACCTGTTGGCAAGGCGCGTATCACCAAACGTCACCAGCGTGTCCGCTGCGATGGCGACCTGCCCGGCCTTTCTCACCACTACTACTGTTGTCATCGACTCGCTTTCGGAAATTGCGTCACAACATCGTGCGACGGAAGTCTCCGAGGATAGCGCCCAGATAGGCGTTGAAACGAGCCGCAGAAGCACCATCGATCACACGGTGGTCCCATGACAACGACAGTGGCAGCATGAGCTTGGGAACAAATTGTTTCCCATCCCACACCGGCTCCGTCTGACTCTTGCACACACCCAGGATAGCCACCTCAGGCGCGTTGATGATTGGCGTGAAATAGCGACCGCCGATTCCACCCAATGATGAGATCGTGAAGCAGGCACCCGACATGTCTGCAGGGCCGAGCTTGCCTTCGCGAGCTTTCTTTGCGAGCTCGCCCATCTCGGTGCTGATCTGGAACAAGCCCTTCTTGTCAGCATCCCTGATGACGGGCACGACCAGGCCGTTGGGCGTGTCGGCCGCAAACGCGATGTTGAAGTACTGCTTGTAGACGATCTGGTCGTCATCGAGCGAAGCGTTGAACTCGGGGAATTTCTTCAGCGCGGCAACGCACGCCTTGATGAGAAAAGCCAGCATTGTGAGCTTGACGCCCGACTTCTCGTTTTCCTTGTTGAGCTGCACGCGGAATGCCTCGAGATCAGTGATGTCTGCGTCGTCATGATTGGTGACATGCGGAATCATCACCCAGTTGCGATGCAGGTTCGCCCCACTGATCTTCCTGATGCGGCCCATGTCCTTGCGCTCGACCGGACCGAATTTGGCGAAGTCGACCTTGGGCCATGGCAGGAGACCGAGAGCCTCACCGCCGCCCGCAGCTGAGGGCTTCACACCAACCGCCCTGGTCGTCGCCTCACCCTTCATCACCGCGCGTGTGAACGCCTGGATGTCTTCCTGGGTGATCCGGCTCTTGGGGCCCGTGCCCTTGACCTCATCGAGCGGCACGCCAAGTTCGCGCGCAAACTTGCGCACGGACGGCGATGCGTGCGGCAGGTTGGTGGTTGGCGCCGAGGGGTCGTGCGGAGGCAATGCGGCGGTGGGCGCGGTGCGCTCCAGCGATTGGCTCCCGCCCCCGCTGGGGGAGGGTGGGGGTGGGGCCACGGCTGCGGTCGCTTGTGTAGCGGAGGCCGTCGCAGCCCCCGCCCTGCCCTCCCCCAGAGGGGGAGGGGAAACACCCGCAACACCCTCCAGCATTGCGATCAGATCCCCCACATTAACCGTGTCTCCAATCTTGACCTTGAGCTCTTTCAGAACGCCTGCTGCAGACGACGGAATCTCCATCGAGGCCTTGTCGGATTCCACCGTGATGAGCGATTGCTCAACCTTGATCGCATCGCCGGGCTTGACGAGAATTTCGATCACGGCGACGTCTTTGAAGTCCCCGATGTCAGGGATGCGGATCTCGGTGGTGGTCTGGCACCCTCCCCCGCTGGGGGAGGGTGGGGGTGGGGGCACGGCAGCGGTTGGGCTCGTAGCAGGGGCCGTCGTAGCCCCCACCCTGCCCTCCCCCAGCGGGGGAGGGGAAACATCCTGGGCATCGGAGCTCTCCAAAACCAGAAGTACCGAGCCTTCCTTCACCTTGTCCCCCAGCTTCACCCTCAGCTCTTTCACGGTGCCCGAGGCCGACGACGGAATCTCCATCGAGGCCTTGTCGCTCTCCACCGTGACGAGCGATTGCTCGGCCTTGACCTTGTCTCCGGCCTTGACGAGGACTTCGATCACCGAAACCTCATCGAAGTCCCCGATGTCGGGGACGTTCACTTCAATCGTTGCCATCTTGTTTTGTCTCCGTCTCTTGTCGCGTCAGCGGGTCAAGCGTAAAGGGGATTGATCTTGTCAGCTTTGATCCCGTACTTGCTGATCGCCTCGGCGACCTTCGCAGCGGGCACGGTTCCATCTTCGCTCAGCGCCTTCAGCGCAGCGACCACGACATAGTGGCGATTGACTTCGAAGTGCTCGCGCAACTTGCTGCGGAAATCGCTGCGCCCATAACCGTCGGTGCCCAGCACCTTGTATGTTCTGCCCCGGGGGATGAACGGACGAATCTGCTCGGCGTAGGCCTTGATGTAATCAGTTGACGCGACGATCGGGCCCGCGTGCTTTTCAAGCTGCTGCGCGACGAACGAAGTGCGCTGCGCTTCCATTGGATGCAGCAGGTTGAAGCGCTCGCAATCCTGGCCTTCGCGCGTGAGTTCATTGAAGCTCGGGCAGCTCCACACGTCGGCGTCGATGCCCCAATCGGTGGCCAGCAGTTCCTGCGCTGCAATCGACTCGCGCAGGATCGTGCCGGAGCCCAGCAACTGCACACGAGGTGCACCTTTGGTCTGCGCGCCGGGCTTGCACATGTACATGCCCTTGATGATCTGGTCTTCGGTGCCTTCCTGCAGCCCCGGCATCGGGTAGTTCTCGTTGAGCAGGGTCAGGTAGTAATAGACGTTGTCCTGCTTCTCCACCATGCGCTTGAGGCCGTGATGCATGATCACGCCGACCTCGTGAGCGAAGGTCGGGTCGTAGCTCACGCAGTTGGGAATCGTGCTGGCCAGGATGTGGCTGTGACCGTCTTCGTGCTGCAGACCTTCGCCGTTGAGTGTCGTGCGGCCCGAAGTGCCGCCGAGCAGGAATCCGCGCGCCTGCATGTCCCCTGCAGCCCAGCACAAATCGCCCACGCGCTGCAGACCGAACATCGAGTAATAGATATAAAACGGCACCATGATCCGGTTGCTCGTGCTGTACGAGGTGGCCGCTGCAATCCAGCTGGCCATGCCACCGGCTTCGTTGATGCCCTCTTGCAAGATCTGGCCAGCCTTGTCTTCCTTGTAGTAGGAGACCTGGTCCTTGTCCTGGGGCGTGTAGAGCTGGCCTGCAGGGTTGTAGATGCCGATCTGGCGAAAGAGCCCTTCCATGCCGAAAGTGCGTGCTTCATCAACAAGGATGGGAACTGCGCGGGGCCCCAGTTCCTTGTCGCGCAACAACACCGTGAGGAAGCGGACATACGCCTGCGTCGTGCTGATCTCGCGCCCTTCGGCGGTCGGCTCCAGCACCGCCTGGAATGCTTCGAGCGGCGGCACTTTCAGCTGCTCATCGGACTTCGCGCGGCGCTTGGGCAGGTAACCGCCCAGCGCCTTGCGGCGTGCGTGCAGATACTCCATCTCTGGCGTGTGATCGGCCGGCTTGTAGAACGGCACGTCGGCCAGTTGCTCGTCGGGCACCGGGATGTTGAAACGATCCCGGAATGCGCGGATGTCATCGTCCGTCAGCTTCTTGGTCTGGTGGGCGGTGTTTTTGCCCTCACCGCTCTTGCCCATGCCAAAGCCCTTGACGGTCTTGATCAACATCACTGTCGGCTGGCCCTTGTGGTGCACGGCCTTGTGATACGCCGCGTACACCTTTTGCGGATCATGGCCGCCGCGCTGCAGGCGCCAGATGTCTTCGTCGCTCATCTTTGCGACCATCTCCAGCGCCTTCGGGTGCCGCCCGAAGAAATTCTTGCGCACGAACGCGCCATCGTTGGCCTTCATCGCCTGATAGTCGCCGTCGAGCGTGTCCATCATGATCTGGCGCAGGATGCCTTCCTTGTCGCGCGCCAGCAGGGGGTCCCAGTAGCTGCCCCAGATCAGCTTGATGACGTTCCAGCCGGCGCCGCGAAACTCGCCTTCCAGTTCCTGGATGATCTTGCCGTTGCCGCGCACCGGGCCGTCCAGTCGCTGCAGGTTGCAGTTGATGACGAAGACGAGGTTGTCGAGCTTCTCGCGCGACGCCAGGCCGATCGCGCCGAGCGACTCGGGCTCGTCCATCTCGCCGTCGCCGCAGAAGACCCAGACCTTGCGCTTGGCCGTATCGGCGATGCCGCGCGCATGCAGGTACTTCAGGAAGCGCGCCTGGTAGATGGCCATCAACGGCCCGAGGCCCATGGAGACGGTCGGGAACTGCCAGAACTCGGGCATCAGCTTCGGATGCGGGTAGCTAGAGATGCCCTTGCCGTCGACCTCTTGCCTGAAGTTGAGCAACTGCTCTTCGCTGATCCGGCCTTCCAT
>JBKJKT010000108.1:0-2804 GCA_046597415.1 Ramlibacter sp. | reverse complement strand
CTGGCGCGAGTTGGTCTCGCAGTGGCTGGACGCCCACGTGTAGGGCAAAGCCTATAAGAGTTGTTTTGGCTCCTCGACCTGGGCTCGAACCAGGGACCTACGGATTAACAGTCCGGCGCTCTACCAACTGAGCTATCGAGGAACAGCCTCGAATTATAGCGTGGTTTGATCGGTGAATTAGAGCGCAGCCGTCAACGACAGCCGCACAGTGCGCTCAGCACCAGGGTAGAGGTACACATGGCCGAACTGGAAGGGAGATTCCTTCCAGTAGCTGCGGTTGGTGATGTTGTCGATGCCCAGCGCCCAGGTCGTCTTGACTGCAGACATCTGCGTCTCATACCGAATCGACGCATCCATGCGGGTCCACGCAGGCAACGTGATGGACCCATCCGCCAGAACAGACCGCTTTCCCTCGTACGAGAGCTGCGTTCTCATCTCGAGCCCGCGCACTTGCGGTACCTTCCATGTGACCCCTGCGCGGATGGTCGAGTCTGGCACGTTGGGAGGGCTCTTGCCGTTGTTGGCCGGCTCCAGCACGCTGCCCTCGCGACGTGCATTGAGCAGTGTCGCCGCACCATCGACTCGCCACGCACCGCTCGTCCATTGCGCGTTTGCCTCGATGCCCCGGTGCGCAGCGCGGCCATCGAATTGCCCCACGCAGGCTGCGAACGTGCGGTCGCAGTACGCGATGTTGGTCATGGGCCTGCGGATGTCGAAGTAAGCCACCTGCCAGTCGAGAGGACCCGTGTCTCCCTTCAAGCCGATCTCGAACTGTTTGGATTTCAGCGCGGGCAGCACTTCGCCGGGGTTTGCATAAACGGTTGCGTTGTCGGGGACTCGCGCCGTCTCCACGCCCTGGCCGTAACTTGCATAGGCCATCACGTCGCGGCTGAGCTTGAGGGTGGTCGCAATCCACGGCGTCGTGATCGACTGCTTGTAGCCGCGATCAAGCTTTGTGTGCCTGAACCCGACCCAGGTCGTGGCCTTGTCGCTCCAGCGAATGGCATCGCTCGCGGAGAACTCAACCGTTTTTTCATTGCGTTCCGACCCTGCGAAAGCGAGCGTGGGATCCGGCGGCACGATGGAAAGTCCATCGACGGTGCCGGTCCCTGCGTAGTTGTACGCGTAGGGTTGCGTAATGTCGCGCGCACGGCTGGTCATCAAGCCGAACGACAGGTCATGCGTGATCGAACCCGTCATGACTTTGCCCTTGAAGCTCACAGATGCGGCGTCTTGCCGCCGACGCTCGCCCACACTGCGAAAGTCGTAATAGTCGAACGTGCCGTCGGAGCAGTAGCGGTCGTAATTGCCTTCTGCCCCGCAGCCAAACGGAAACGCGGTGTAGTCGTCTGTGCGCAGCCTCTGGGTGCCGGCCTGCGCGGACCATCGCCAGTCCTTGCCGAGTGCCTGGCTGAATCGCAAAGTGCCCGTGACCCCATCAAAAGCTGACGGCTGCGCCCATGGCTGGTTGTTCAGGTTGATGCGGCGGTCTGGCACGTCGGGCAGCAGATTGCCGAGCAGGCTGAAGCCCGCCTGACTAGCCTGCGACTTATGACTCCACTCGACTTCAGCTTCGATCAACGAATCGCGACCGATGCGCCAGTCGCCAGCAATTGCAGCAAGGCTGCGTTCGCCGTCAAGCGAGCGGATGAGGGGACGCAGTTTCTCGTGCGCGAGGTTGATGCGATAGCCGAACGCGCGGTCCGCACCGAATCGGCCGCCAAGATCGGCCGCTGCAAGCAGGCTGCTGCGGCTAGAACCCTCGATGCGAGCTTCACGCAAATCCATCTCGGTCGGGCGCTTCACAGCGTAGTTGACGAGGCCGCCCGGCGAGCTCACCCCGGCTTGCATCCCGCTGGTGCCCTTGAGAATCTCGATGCGCTCCTTGTTGTCCAGCGGAATCACGGTCTGCGCATTGATCGGCAACCCCTCGCGTCGATAGTTGTAAAGGTTGTCGAGCGTGAAGCCGCGAATGGACAGGAAGTCCCAGTAGCCGGGCGCGTTGTAGGCGTCGCTCACGGACGAATCGAACTGCGCCAGGTCCGCGAGCCGGCGGGCGCCGCTGGCTTCGATTTGTCGGCGTCCAATGACAGTGGCCGATACAGGGAGTTCCTTGATGGGAACGTCGCCAAGGCCGGTGACGTCGGCGACAGGCGAAGGACTGGTGCCGGTGACGACAACAGGAGGCAGGGCGGCTTGCTGCGCATTCGCAAGGCCGCAAGAAAGAAGCAAGGCCGAGACGGCCAGCGAGATTGGCGTGGAGATTGGTGTGGAGATTAACGTTTCAGTTTTTGCCATGACGTTCTTTCGACGTGATGGCAGGTCGGCTTGCTTTGGCTGTTGGCACCCAAGAGAAAAAGCTGGGCGCCGCCGGAGAGCTTGCTTCCCTGCGCGAGGATTACCTCAATCAGGTTCAAAGGGACTTTCTCAGTCGACGCCTCTTGCGAGACGAAAACACCCCTAGCGGATGCGAGCCTTGCGGATCGCAGGGCGAATTCTAATGGATCAGGCGAGCCGCTCGACGGCAGGCATTGCGAGTTCGCGGCCAACCATCGCGCGTGCATAAAGGTAGTTGTCGCGCGCCGCTGAGCTGAGGCCGTCCATGTCAACGCGGCCGTTCGGGTCGCAGGGGAAGGCGAAGCCGCGGCCAGCCTGAAAAAGCGAGCGGAAGCAAAGCTGGAACTGGATGAAAACAGGGTGGAACATAACGGTCTCCTTGGAGCCGAAATCTGGGTGGCTCGTGGATTCAGTCTGGTTGATGCTTTGCGAAATTTAAACCATACAAAGGTACTTGGCGCCCCTGC
>JBKJKT010000111.1:0-5702 GCA_046597415.1 Ramlibacter sp. | reverse complement strand
CGCTGGTGAACCACGACACCGCGCCGATGCCTAGGGTTGCTGCTGCCGTGGTGCTGATGCCGTACTGTCACGCAGGGCCTAAATAGCTTGCTGCGAAAGCATTCGAAGCCCCGCCACGTGTGCAGGTTCCTTCCTCTCGTGCGAGGAGCTTGTCTTGGAAAGCGTCTTACATCCGCCGTTACATCGGACACCAAATGAAAAAGCCCGCTACCGTTTTGATAGCAGGCTTTCGTTGTGGGGATTGGTGCCGGAGAGATGAATCGAACACCCGACCTTCTCATTACGAATGAGCTGCTCTACCGACTGAGCTACACCGGCTTTAAATACAGCCCGCAATTATAGCGTGGGCCTGCGGCCGAGGTTGTGCGCAAGAGCAGCTTTGCGAACGGGAAATTCAGGCCGAATCGGTCATCGCTGCTTGGCATCTGTCACAGGGTAAACGATGAATCTGGGCAGTTCCGCCTAGCACGTAACGCCCATGTTGCGATCTATACTCACGGGCTTTGGGCAAAGGCCGCAGGCACTACCGTGCTGAGGTCGCCCAAAAAGAGCTTTTGAATCCCAAAAGACAAAGGACTTATCTTGCGAACCCTATCGCTGGCCACATCTCGTCGCGTTGCAGCTTCTTTTGTGCTGCCCCTCATCATTTCCTTTGGCGCCATCACGGCGAACGCCCAGGCCCCTGCCTCCCCGGGTGCTTCGGCCGCACTGACCGCACCCGCTTCAGCGCCCGCCGTTGTCGCCCCGGCCCCGGGCGCATCGGTCAGTGCCTCGGCTCCAAAGGCTGCCACTTCTGTGGAAAATCCTTACGGCCTTGAAGCGCTCTGGAAGGGTTCCGACAACATTGCCCGCTTCGTTCTCCTGATCCTTGCGGTCATGTCCGTGGGCAGCTGGTACATCATGGTCGTGAAGCTTCTGGAGCAGTCCAAGATGAAGCGTCACGCCGCGACAGTGGACAAGGCCTTCTGGGATGCGAAGTCGGTGAGTGCCGGCGCTGCCGCACTTGAGAAGAACAGCGCTTATCGCTTCATCGCCGAGTCCGGCGCTGCCGCAACAACCGATCATGGTGGTCTGAAGGGCCACATCCCGATGGCTGAGTGGATCCCGATGTCGATCACCAGCGCCGTTGATCGTGTCAATTCAACGATGCAGGGCGGCCTGTCCTTTCTGGCAACCGTCGGTTCCACCTCTCCTTTCGTCGGCCTGTTCGGCACGGTGTGGGGTATCTATCACGCGCTGACGGCCATCGGTTTGTCCGGTCAGGCGTCCATCGACAAGGTTGCCGGCCCGGTGGGTGAAGCGCTCATCATGACGGCCATCGGCCTGGCTGTCGCCATTCCCGCTGTGTTCGCCTACAACTGGCTCGCGCGCCGCAACAAGGCGGTGATGGACGATGTGCGCGAGTTCAGCGATGAACTCAACGCCGTGATCGTGGGCTCCGCCGGCAAGGCCGCTTAAGCGGCCCCGCCGGCAAACCCAAGTCAAGGAGACCGCCATGTCAATGGCTGTCGGACACGCCGGAGATGAAGACGTCATCTCCGCGATCAATACCACGCCCCTCGTGGACGTGATGCTGGTGCTGCTGATCATCTTTCTGATCACCATCCCGGTAGTGACCACCTCGATTCCCGTAGCCCTGCCCAAGGAACGTGTCGAGATCCGCGAAAGCAAACCCGAGAACGTGATCATCTCGGTCGATACGAAGGGTGATGTGTTCTGGTACGACCAGAAAATGAACACGCCCCGCGAGCTGATCGACCGCCTGAAGCGCGTATCGAGCATGAAGCCGCAACCTGAAGTGCAGATTCGGGGCGACATGGCTGCAAAGTACAACGGCGTGGGTAAGGTGCTCTATGCATGCCAGGTGGCAGGCATCGTGAAGGTTGCCTTTATCACCGAGCCGCCCCCGCTCAATTAAGGCCATCCATGTCCATGAAAATTAGCCGCTTCAAGAGCAAAGGCGGTGACCCGGAGCCGATGATGGATATCAACACCACGCCGTTGATCGACGTGATGCTGGTGCTCCTCGTGATGCTGATCATCACCATCCCGATCCAGTTTCACGCGGTGAACCTCGAGATGCCGGTCGGCATGCCGCCCACGGCGGTCGAGCCCGACAAGGTCCGTATCGACATCGACCAGGCGAGCGTCGTGTACTGGCAAGGCTTGCCCATTGCGCAGCAGGAACTCGACGACAAGATGACGGCCGTGGCGACAATGAACCCGCAGCCGATCATCAACGTCCATCCCAACAAGGACGCCAGCTACGCCGTTTTTGCAAACGTGCTTTCGACGTCCAAGCGCAAGGGACTCACCAAGATCGCTGTCACCGGCAGCGAGCAGTTCATCCAGTGAGGCATCCATGAGCGCTACATCCATGCACATGCCCAAGTACCAGGCCGCTGATCCCAGGCGGCGACTGATTGGCTGGGTTTTTGTCGTCGCGGTGCACGTGGTCGTCGCGTGGGCGCTGATCTCCGGAACAGCCCGCAAGGGGATCGAGTTGATCAAGAAGCCGCTCGAAGCGGCCGTGATCCAGGAAGTGATCATTCCACCCCCACCTCCGCCGCCACCACCGCCCCCGCCCAAGGAAATCCAGAAGGCGCCACCCAAAGTTCAGGCACCGCCGCCGCCCTATGTGCCACCGTCCGAAGTGAAGCCGCCACCGAGCTCCGCGCCGACGATCACCTCCGTGCAGGAGCCACCGCCCGCGCCCGCACCGATTGCACCGCCGCCGCCGCCTGCACCGCCAGCTCCAGCGCCGGCACCGGCACCGGCACCTGCGCCTACCGGTCGCCAGGACATCGGAATCGCTTGCCCGACACAGGTCAAACCCGAGATGTCCCGTCAGGCGATTCGCGAAGGCGCGACCGGCACCGTCCGGGCGCAAGTCACGATCCGGGACGGCGCCGTGCGTGAAGTCCAGATCCTCTCCGGGCCGCGGGTGCTTCACTCGGCTGTGCGCAACGCGATGATGCAGTACAAATGCGTTTCGACCACGGGCGGCGATGTCATCGCAACGCAGGAATTCGATTTCAAGATCGATTAATCCGCTCTTGTAGGTCGATCTGGTTTTTGGTCGAGTGAGCCTCGCACCAGCCGCTGCGCGACCCCTCCAGCCTCCGATGTTTTTGGGCAACACATAAGGCGAACCCGGGTAATAACCGGGTGACGCCGTTGTGTCAGTTGTGTAAAACCTCGTCTGCACTTCAAGTGCGGGGGATCTTGATCCCGCCTTCCTTCAGCGCGCAGACCATCAACATTTTGGAGAACTAAAGATGGGCCACAACAGCTTCAAATGGCGGCCTTCGGCTGTCGCCCTCGCGGCAACGCTTTGCGTAGCGTCGACCGCGCTCGCCCAGAGCTCGGACGGTTCGCTGTTCGGCCGAACCACATCAGGTGCGTCCATTTCCATTACGGCCCTTGACACCGGCGTGACGCGCCAAGTGAAGGCGGAAGCGGACGGCACGTTCAGTGTCGCCAAGCTTCCCCCGGGCCGGTACAGAATCACTTCTGGCGCGGTGAGCCGAGAAGTGTCCGTGGCAATCGGGTCGGGCACGGAGGTGGTGCTTGGCGAATTGGCGCGGGTCGAAATCGTTGGCTCTCGTGCCCGATCGAGCATTGATGTCTCCAGCGTCGAATCGAACTCAGTGTTTACTCAGGAACAGATTCGAGCTCTCCCTGTAGCGCGAAGCGTTGATGCGGTCGCCCTCCTGGCTCCCGGGACAGTCAAGGGAGATGATTTTTCCCTGGAGCTCACGCTTCCGTCGTTTGGCGGTGCGTCGATCGCGGAGAACGGCTATTACATCAATGGCCTGGATGTCACCAACATCCGTAACTTCCTTTCGTACGCGTCGTTGCCGTTCGACGCCATCAGCCAGCAGCAAGTGAAGACCGGAGGCTATGGGGCTGAATATGGCCGATCTTTGGGTGGCGTCGTCAGCCTGGTGACGAAGAAGGGCGGAAACGAGTGGAAGGGCGGCGCGGCGTTTTATTGGGAGCCGCGTGGTCTTCGCTCTAGCGGCCGTGACGTCATTGACAATGAGCCGGATCGTGCGGGATTGCCGTACGTCTTCAACTCGGCCGACCGTTACGATAACAAGACCGTAACCGTCTATGCTGGCGGCCCGATCATAAAAGAGCGGCTCTTCGTCTTTGGCCTCCTGGAAGGCGTGAATGACACACGCGATATCTTCAACCAGTCCGGAAGCTTCAGTCGCTCCAACAAGCAACCTAACGGCATGGTCAAGTTGGACTGGCAGCTGACGCCTGACCACTTGATCGAATATACCGGTATCAGCGGCAAGAAAAAGCGAACAATCAATGACTGGACCAATGCCAGCGATGGCTCGCAAGACTACAGTCGGCAACACAACACCTTTGGCGGAGCCAGCACTGAAGCGGGCGGCGGAAACGTCAACATCCTCAAATACACCGGCCACTTGACGGATAACCTGACGGTGTCTGCGCTTGCAGGAACGGTGACCGACAAGCGCCTGAAGACTACCGGCTATCGAACGAAAGCCGAAAATTGCCCGGTGGTGCTTGATTTGAACCTGGCCGAGATCGGCTGCTGGATTGGCCCCTTCCCCGGTCTTGGATCACCTGATCCCGCAGCGCCGCAGAACGAGGACAAACGCAAGTCTTTCCGTTTGGACGTCGAATACAGTCTTGGCAAGCACACCATCAAGGCCGGTATCGACAATCAGGTCTTTGACTCTGGTGAAGCCGGCGGGTCTGTATTCTCAGGCGGCCACTACTACCGTTACTTTACGGTGGGTGCAAATGGCCAGATTAACGGGGTGGGCGGCTTCACCCCGGGTTCGCAATATGTGCGTGACCGTGTCATTCAGACTACCACCGGGGTCTATCGCGTCGAGAACTCCGCCTACTACGTGGAGGATAGCTGGAAGATCACTAAAGATTTGATGCTTTATGGCGGCCTGCGGTGGGAGTCGTTTGACAACAAAAACGGTGACGGAGAATCATTCGTCAAAGCCAAGAACCTGCTGGCACCCCGCACTGGTTTCTCCTGGGACGCAAGTGGCGACGGGTCCACGAAGATCTACGGAAACGCAGGCCGGTATTACATTCCGGTCGCTTCCAACACCAACATTCGCGGCACCCGTGGTGAATTGTTCACGACCGACTTTTACAACTTCGCTAGCCGCGATCCTGTGACCCAGGGACCGGTGGGCCTTGGCCCCAAAATCGGCACGACGGTCGTGAACTCTGACGGAACGTTGCCTAATCCTGGAACGGTTGCGGACACCAAGCTCAACCCGATGAACCAGGACGAATTCATCCTGGGAATTCAGCGCGCAGTGTCGAAAAACCTTGTTGTTGGAGCTAAGGGAACCTACCGCAAGATCAACGCGGGGATGGACGATTACTGCGACCACAGGACTCTTGCGAAGTACATCGCAGACAACATCCAGCCTGGTTTCAAGGATAACCTTGCCACATGCCAACTGGTGAACCCAGGCAAGGATGTGAACCTCATGGTGGATCTGCAGAACAACGGGACCCTGTCGCCTGTCACCATTCCTGGCTCGGTGCTGGGTCTGGCGAACTACTCGCGCACCTACAAAGCGTTCGAGCTTTCCCTTGAGCGGCCCTGGGACGGCAAGTGGAGCATCGCTGGCTCGTACACTTTAGCCAAGAGTCGTGGAACGGCTGAGGGTTATGTGCAGTCGAACCTG
>JBKJKT010000067.1:0-15607 GCA_046597415.1 Ramlibacter sp. | reverse complement strand
ACACCCATCTGCTCCAGCTTCGCCGCGGCGTTGCTGACACCGGAGCGGCGAACCCCCAGCATGTTGCTGATGAACTCCTGCGTCATGGTCAGGTGGTTGCCTGCCAGGCGGTCCATTGACAACAGCAACCAGCGGCACAGTTGCTGGTCGATGGTGTGGTGCCGGTTGCAGACGGCCGTCTGGGCGACCTGGGTGATCAAGGCCTGGGTGTAACGCAGCATGAGCAGCAGCAGTTCGCCGTGCCGGTTGAACTCGTCCTTGACGCGCGGTCTGGGAAGCCGGTACGCATGACCCGCACTCTGCACCACCGACCGGCTCGGCGTGCTTTCGCCACCCATGTAGAGCGTGATGCCCAGCAAGCCTTCGTTGCCGACCACTGAAATCGCGGTCGATGCGCCGTTTTCCATCAGGTGCTGCAGCGAGATGATCGAGTCCGTCGGAAAGTAAACGTGGCGCATCGGACGGCCCGCCTCGTACATCAATGCACGCAATGGCAATTCAGCCAGCTCCAGATGCGGAAACAGGCGCCCCTGAACCGCAGGAGACAGTGCCGCCAGCAGATGGTTCTGGGCGGGATGGGGAGCACCGGGTTTCTGCGATCCGTCTGGTTTGCTTGATCTTTTTGGCATCGCCCGGCAGTGTAAAGCGTCCAGGCGTGCCCGATTTATGTTCGCAAGCGTACAGAGAGGCAAGAGGCATTTGCCGACAATCCTCACCATATGCGGGCGCTGATCGCCTTTCGCGGTTCCCGCACGCGCCCTGGCCGGGGCGGATAATAGTGGCGATCAGAAGTAACGAAGCCAATTACCTCAACAGAAACCCATGGGTCTGCAAGTCTTCCGGCTTTATGTGACTGCCGCGTCCCCCATTTCCGCACGCGCCATCGTCAACGCGCGGCGCTTCATGGAGTTGCGGCTGCCGGGCGCGCACCGGCTCGACATCCTTGAAATCGGAGGAAATATCTCGTCCGCCATAGCTGACGAGATCATTGCTTCTCCCACCCTGGTTCGCATCAGGCCCGCGCCAACCCGCCGGTTCATCGGGGACCTGAGCGACGTGGTCATGCTGGAGACCTCCCTGGGACTCTCGTCCAACGAGGAGCAGTCATGAGTGCCGTGACGCTGCTGCCCGCCGGATCCAGCAGAGAAACCCAGGAACTGCGCGAGCGCGTGCGCGAACTCGAAGAGGCGCTGCACGCGATCCGCGCCGGCCAGGTGGACGCGTTTGTCCTCTCCGGCGCAGTGGCAACGTCCGGGCACGCAAGTGCAGCCGCCGACCGACTGCGTCAGGAAACGCTCGACCAGATGCGCGATGCGGTGCTGGCGTTCGATCATGCAGGACACGTGGTCTACATGAACCCGGCTGCGGAGCTGCAATACGGATGGGCCACGGTGGAAGCCCTCGGACGCCCGAGCTGGGAAATCTATGAAGAGGTGAATGACCTTGCCGACGCCGATGGATCGGCGCCTCTGTGCCCGGCGTGCGTCCACCTGCTGCGGGACGGCCGCTCCATTCACGTCGAATCGACTGTCTCGCCACTGGTGGATGGAGCTAACCGGGTTTTCGGCACTGTCGCCGTCGTTCGCGACGTCACCGAGCGCAGGCGGTCCGATGATCGGCGCAACGCATTGGCGCGGCTGGGCGAGCATCTGAGGCATGCCCAGGACCCCCGGGAAGCTGGCGCTGCCGCCGAGCTGGCTCTCACGGCCGGCCTTGTCGCCTCGCACGCGACCTGCCTATGGTCGGATTCGCATGCGCTCGAGTCCGCAATGGCGCAGGCCCTGCGTCCCGAAGCACCCGGCGTTCTTCGCTGCGCGCCGATTCAGGTAACCGACAACGTGACCGCCGTCCTCGTTGCGTGGAGTCCGGATGAAGCCCACACCTGGACGGCGGCGGAAACCGATTTCGCACGCGAAGTGGCGGACAGGACCCGATCGACATTCGAAAGGATTGCCGCCGCCGCCGCGCTGCGCGACAGCGAAGCGCGTCTGAGGCATGCCAACGAGAACCTCGAAACCGCGATCGCCCTGCGGACCAGCGAATTGATGGTCGTCGAGGAGGCGCTGCGCCAGTCGCAGAAGATGGAAGCCGTGGGTCAGTTGACCGGCGGCCTGGCCCACGACTTCAACAACCTCCTGGCTTCCATCAGCGGCAGCCTGCAGGTGCTGCGCATGAAGCTCGCGCGCGGCCAGAGCGAAGGCTCCGAGCGCTACATCGACATGGGGCTCGAATCGGTCAAGCGCGCAGCGGCGCTGACCCAGCGGCTGCTGGCTTTTGCAAGGCGCCAGACGCTCGATTCCAAGCCAACCGATGTGAACCGCCTGGTCGCCGGCATGGAAGACCTCATCAAGCGGACCGTCGGCGCGACGTTCGCCATCGAAGTCGCGGGCGCGCAGGACCTGTGGACGACGAAGGTCGACCCTCCGCAGCTGGAAAACGCGCTGCTGAACCTGTGCCTCAATGCCCGGGATGGAATGATGCCCGGCGGAGGAAAGATCACGATCAGCACCGCCAATGTGCGCGTCGATGTCCCCGTCGATTCAGAACAGGGCCTGGCACCCGGTGACTACGTCGTGCTGTCGGTGGCCGACACCGGCTCGGGCATGACATCCGAGACGATCGGGAGAATCTTCGACCCCTTCTTCACCACCAAGCCCCTGGGTCAGGGAACCGGCCTGGGGCTGTCCATGGTGTACGGGTTCGTGCGGCAATCAGGCGGAGAGGTACGTGTGGCCTCCGATATCGGACGCGGCACAACCATGAGCCTGTACCTGCCTCGCCACGAAGGTGAACTTGAGGCGGCGGAAGCCGAGGCGGTGGCGACCGCGCTGGAAGGCGGACAGGGCGAAACCGTGCTCCTGATCGAGGACCAGGACTCAATCAGGATCGTCATCGCTGAAGTCCTCGAAGGCGCAGGCTATCGCGTGGTGACGGCAGGCGATGGACCTTCGGGTTTGCTGTTGCTGCAGGAGCAGGGCCGCGTGGATCTGCTGATCACCGACGTGGGGCTTCCTGGCGGCCTGAACGGACGCCAGGTCGCCGATGCCGGCCGCATCAGCAGGCCGGACCTGAAGGTGCTGTTCATCACGGGCTACGCAGAGAACGCCGCCGTGGGCGATGGTCAGCTCGAAAGCGGCATGGAAGTTCTCACCAAGCCCTTCGATCTGGAGTCGCTGACACGGCGGGTGCGGCAGATGATCGGGTGAACGCGTTTGACGGCCCGGGAACTCAGTCGACGTTCACGGTCACCAGCAGGAACGTTGCAGGAATCGATGTGGTCTGCGCTTTGACGCTGTGGTTCTGGGCGGCAAAGAGCTCCTCCAGTTCAGCGCGCAGCGACTCGCTGCGGCCGTTTTTTTCCGCCGCGTCAAAGGCATTCATCGTCGGGCCGTAATAGCGGCGGAACGCATCGACGAAGGCGGACGGTGGTCCGCCGAAGTTGAAGGTATAGGTCTGCCTGGCACAGCTGATCCTGTCAGCCGCAATACCGGCGGCGCCGAATCGCTCGATCACGTTGGCCTCGACGCCCCAGGTCATCGGGCTCACGAATCCTTCGGGCGGTGGCGGCGAATAGGAAGAGCTGATCTTCAGTATCTGCGCAACCAGCGTCGGATCGTTGGGGATCCAGTTGCCCATCGAAATTCGCCCGCCGGGTTTCGTCACGCGCACCATTTCCCTGGCAACGTCAAATGGCTTCGGCGCAAACATGGCCCCGAAGATGCTCACGACGCGATCGAAGCTCTTGTTCTCGATTCCGGCCAGGTTGCTGGCATCGCCCTGCTGGAAACTGCAGTTGGCCAACCCCTCCTCCTGCGCCCGCTTGTTGCCGGCGGCCACCAGGTTGCGGGAGATGTCCACGCCCAGCACGGTCGCGCCGCGACGCGCAGCCGGGATTGCAGTCGTTCCATCGCCGCAGCCCAGGTCGAGCACTTTGTCGCCCCGGGCAATGCCGATCGACTCGACCAGCGCCTCGCCGCTTTCGCGCATGGCGGCAGCGATCTGCGTGAAATCGCCTTTTTCCCAGAGCGCCTGGTTGGGATTGGTCGTGGGGGCGGGTGTGGATTGAACTGTCATTGCGTTACTCCTTGATGAAAGTTGTTTCAGGCTCGGGGGCATCGAACTCGACCGAGACGGGCACGCCCGATCGCAGGGTCTGCAGCACGACCCAAGACCGCTCGGCAGCGCGATAGAGCTGGCGCAGTCGGTGCGGTTGGGTATCGGGCGCTGCGCGCAATTGCACAGACACCTCGAAAGACTGGAAGGCCACAGGAACGAGCGGGTCGCCCAGCGTTCCACGCACGTCCACGTTGCCCCGGACATTCACCCCCACGTGCAGCAACCGGACACCCAGCACGGACGCGACCATGCGCAGACTGGACTCCTGACAAGCTGCCAGCGCGGCGCACAACAAGTCGCCGGGGACGGGGGCGATGTGGGTTCCGCCGATTGCGTAATGAACACCGTAATCCAGCTGGGCTGCGGCATGGGTGCCCAGGTGCACGCGGCCGAGCATCGGGCTGGCTATATCGCCTTCACCGGATGTCCAGGCTCGATCGGTCACCAGAGCCTGCGCAGGGTCACCGCGATAGGCACCGCGCAATTCCGCCTGGCGTGCTCGAACCTGTGCGTCCGGGTGCTGGGTCTGTTCGATGTGCATGGCCCTGAGTATTCGTCACAAGCGGTGATTTGATTTTGTCCGGAACACCGGCTTTCTTGCCCGACACTCGCTTTCTGAAGTCAGCAGTACACGCTCTGCGCAAGGGCTCTGCTTTTCTTATCCGAAGCTCCGGCCCCCGTCGACGAATCGGTGCCCATTGCTCACAATGCTCTGACCCACTGCATTCATTGGAGCACCATGAACACGCAATTGCAAATCCGGGAAACCTTGCTTCGTGCGCGCGATGCGATGCAGCGCAAACCGTCCGCCGCGCTGAATGAAGACTCGACAGCCGTTGCGGTCTGGAGCGGAGATCTCTCCACGCAGGTTCTGCACCCGTCCGTCTCACAGCTCTCGACCGACATGCCCAGCGCTTTGGGCGGCACGGGCGGCCCTACCCCGGGTTGGTACTTCAGGGCGGGCGTTGCTTCGTGCATGGTGACCAGCATCGCGATGGAGGCGGCCTTGCAAGGCATCCCCCTCACCCGGCTGGAGGTGGAAGCGCACAGCGAATCCGACGCTCGTGGAATGCTGGGGACTCAAGGCGTCCCCGCGGGTCCGCTGCGCTTTTGGCTGAAGGTCCGCATCGATTCACCGGGTGCTTCAGACGCGCAACTGCGGGCACTGGTGGCGCTGGCCGATTCGCGCTCGCCCATGACCGAGGGATTGCGACGCGGACTGCCTGTCGCACTCGAACTCGAACTTCAGCCGAACCCCGAGCCGGACGCCTGATGGATGCGCTGTCCGAAGTGCTTCGTGTGGTGCGGCTCAACAGCGCCGTGTTCTACAACGCCAGGTTCAGCGCGCCCTGGTGCTTCTCTGCGCCTGCAGCATCGAGCGTCATGCACACGCTCCAGCCGGGTGCCGAGCGGCTGGTGATTTTTCACCTGCTTACCGAGGGGCAGTGCAGGATGGAGGTGGAAGGCTCGCCGCCTGCAACGCTTCATGCCGGAGATGTCATCGTGTTTCCACACGGCGATGCCCATCTCATGTCTTCGGCACCGGACGTGCTGCCCGCGCCAGCGGCTGACCTGGTGGCGCTGCTGCGACGAGGTCCCCGCGAAGTGCGCTTTGGTGGTGGCGGTGATAAGACGCGCTTCATCTGTGGTTATCTCTCGTGCGACCCGCGCCTGTGCCGACCTATCCTCACGGCCTTGCCGCGAGTCGTGCGGGTGAACCTGCGCGGCCAGGACGACCCCGGCTGGCTTGAACTCTCGATCCGCTATGCGGTGGCCGAAGCGGCTGCGGCGCGACCTGGTGGCGCGGGCGTGCTGGCCAAGTTGTCAGAGGTGCTCTTCGTCGAAACATTGCGCCGGTACATGGCTCAGTTACCGCCCGAACAGACAGGCTGGCTAGCCGGCGTGCGTGACCGCGTGGTCGGTAAGGCGCTGGCATTGATGCACGCACAGCCCGCCGATCCATGGACGGTGGAATCACTGGCACGCGAATGCGGAATTTCCCGCTCGGTGCTGGCAGAGAGGTTCACCCATTACGTGGGGCAGTCCCCGATGCACTACCTCGGTCGGTGGCGAATGGCACTGGCGGCCGGGATGCTCAGGAGCAGCTCTTCCAGCATCAGCCGCGTGGCGAAAGACGTGGGGTACGAGACCGACCCCGCGTTCACGCGAGCGTTTCGTCGCGAATACGGTATGCCACCGGCGGCATGGCGCAGTGGTGCCCCCAGGCCCCAGGGCGAAATCACTGCCTGAAACTTGGGCGCGGCAGATGATCGGGTGAGGGCGCGGCACTTTTACGGCCTGCAGGACACAACTCCTTCATGCCTGAACCACTTACTGCAGCCGCTTCGCCGTGGAGTTTGAGACCGTCCTGGACGCATGTCATGCGCCCGAAGCCGCCGCTAATGGAGGTGCTGAATGACTGGTGTCGTCAGTTCTCAAGCTGCGCCATGGCACAGTTGTTCCAAACGCGGTACACTCCCCTCGTTTCCGGCGAAAGCCGGCTTGAGTCTGCGGCTTGAAAGACAGCTGCAGCGGCCCGGATAGGCGACTCCAAGCTAGCCCGGGCGTCAGTACTCAGCCCCCGCAAGGGGGCTTTTTCTTGCATGACGCTCCCGTACTTTCCGAAGCGCGGCGAAGTTCTTGTGTGCGACCTGGACACAGGCTTTCAGCCCCCAGAGATGGTTAAAAAACGGCCCGTGGTCGTCGTGTCCACGAAGCAAAGCCATGGGCGAAAGCTGTGTACCGTGGTGCCGTTCTCGACTACTGAAACGGTTCCGCCGAGCGCTTGGCATCACCCATTGCCGCATGTGATTATTCCCGGCTGGAAAGCTAGCGGGCCTATTTGGGCGAAGTGTGACTTGTTGGTGACGGTTGGATTCGCCCGACTGAACAAACCGTATGTGAAGACCCGAAGCCACGGGCGCTCTTACGTTGAGGTGGTCTTGGCGCCGCAAGACATGGCGGCTATTGATGCATGCCTTCGCGCGTACTTGTCCCTCTAGCGTTACAGGCTCAGCCGTCAGGGCCTTCCGTTTCGATCTGCAATGCTTCCAGGAAACGGGACACCATGTTGTACGCCGCGACAGTCGCTGTCAGCTCCACCATCTCACGCGGGCTGAAGTGGCGGCGAACGTTGGCAAAGACATCGTCTGGCACCTGCACATGAAGGGTCATGGCAGTCGTGTACGCAAAGGTGTCGCGCTCAAGCTGCGAGAACTCCTGGGACTCCTCCCATCCGGCCACGGCCGAAATCTTTGATTGCGCTACGCCCTCCTCCAGGGCTACTGGCGCGTGTTGCGTGAATTCGTACGGTGCGCGGTTGAGGATGGCCACGAGCAGGATCACCAGTTCACGCAGGCCACCATCCAGAATGCCGCCGGTGCGGATGGCACCCATATAGGTGTTCCATCCACGCGCGATCGGGGCGCTGTGCAGCAACTGGCGATCGAGGTTCAGCAACTCGCCCCCACGACGCTCCTGCACGGCGCTCACCAGTGCGGCGTCCACTCCGGATGTGGACGCGTCAACAAATTCAAGTCGTGCCATGAGATGCCCCTTGCGTCGGCGACGTGCCGGTTGCATTTCGAATGCTAACCGGCTACGCGCACGGTATCTGCAAGCCGCGCGCAGAGCACGCATCAATGAGCGCCGGCCGGATATCGCCTGCTGCGGCGCGCACAAATGGCAGACCCGCATCGCTTGCCTGACTCTACATTTTTATTATGTAGTTGCGCGCGCAACTACATGGGTCTAGAATTCCAAAGCTCGAAAGACGCATTCATGAAGCAGGACATTCACATTAAGGCAGCGGCCAGACATGCACCGCTGGAGCGAACGCTCACCTATCGCATGCACCTGCTTCACAAGCTCTCCGACCTGGAGAGTCAACGCCTGTACCCGCTCGAAGTGGGCCTTTCGCTCAGTGACGGCCGATGCCTCGCGGCGATCGGCTCCTTCGAGCTGATTTCGGTGAACCGCCTCGCGCAACTGGCCAACCTGAACAAGGCACAGGCCAGCCGGGCCGCACAATTCCTGGTAGAGCATGGCCTGGTCGCAAAGAGCGACACCGAAGGTGATGGGCGGGGTGTGCAACTCAGCCTTACCGCGCGCGGCCGCAAGACCTGGCAAAAAACCATGGACCTCATCGAGCGTCGCAATGATGCAATTTTCCGCTGCCTGAATGCGCGGGAAAAGCGCACGCTCGGCGACCTGTTCGATCGACTGATCCAGCACAACCGCGCTGGTGCCAACTGACCTCATCCGGATACCCCCATGCACCAGCCCACCACCGAACCCCGTCCGTCGATCTACTTCCATTACAAGGTCCACGAGCCGTGGCTTCCAACGCAGCACTCGCAAGACCCTCGCAAGCAGGTCGTCGTGGTCGGCGCCGGCCCGGCGGGTCTGGTCACCGCCCTGACGCTCGCCCGGCAGGGCGTGAGCAGTGTCGTCCTCAATTCGGAGTTGCAGGTCTCGCAGGGCAGCCGGGCCATCGTGTTCACGCGTCGCAGCATGGAGATCCTGCACCAGGTCGGCGTGGCTGATCGCATGGTGCAAAACGGCCTGGCGTGGCGCTTCGGCAATTCGTTTTATCGGGGCGAGCGCGTGTTCCGGATGGAAGCGCCGCACGATGCGAACGACCGCTTTCCCCCGATGACCAACATCCAGCAGCAGTTCCTGGAGGAGTACCTGCTCGATGCGTGCCGTGCCGAGCCGCTGATCGAGATTCGCTGGGGCAACAAGGTCGAAAGCTTCACCCAGAACGACGATCGCGTATCGGTCGAGGTTGACACGCCCCAGGGGCCCTACGCGCTCGAAACCGAATGGCTGGTGGCAGCCGACGGAGGCCGCTCCGGCATTCGCACTGCAATGGGTCTGCAGATGGAAGGCGCGTCTTACGAGGGCCTGTTCGTCATCGCCGATATCCGTATCGAGTTGCCCCTGCCCACCGAGCGTCTTGCATTCTTCGACCCGCCCTGGAACCCGGGCAACACCATCCTCATGCACCGTGAACCGCTGGGCATCTGGCGTATCGACTACCAGTTGCCGCGCGGCGAAACGCCCGAGCAGGCGCTGCAGCCGCAGTCGCTGCGCGCGCGCATCGACGCGCAACTCGCGATGATCGGCCACGCAGGCACGCCCTGGAAAATGGACTGGTCTTCGGTGTACTCCGCGCGCGCGCTCACACTGCCGGATTACGTGCAGGGCCGGATTCTTTTCACGGGTGATGCAGCGCACCTGCTGCCGATCTTCGGCGTGCGCGGAGCCAACACGGCGTTCCAGGATGCGCAGTCGCTCGGCTGGCATCTCGGTTGTGTGGTGAAAGGTCTTGCCAACCGGTCGCTGCTGGGCAACTACAGCGCCGAGCGAGTGGGGGCTGCGCGCGAAATCATCGATGAGGCGGGCAAAAGCACGCGTTTCATGACGCCGCCGTCGCACGGCTTCCAGCTTCTGCGCGATGCAGTGCTTTCACTTTCGCTCACGCAGGAGTTCGTGCGTCCGCTCTACCACTGGCGCACTTCGCGTCCGCATGAGTACAGCGCGTCATCACTCAACAGCGCGTGCGATGACACGGCGCGATTCGAGGCAGGCCCTGCTCACGGTGCGCCGCCCAAAGACGTGCAGCTAGGCACCGGCGACCACTTGCTCGACCACCTGGGCAGCGGCTTCAACCTCCTGTACGTGCCGGGGCAGCAGGAACTGCCCTCGCCCCTGGCCGAATGCATTGCAGGCTTGCGAACGCGCGGCGTTGCGCTCAAGGTTGTGGCCGTGGGTGCGAACGGTCCCGTGCAGGGCGCTGACGAGTCGATTGCCGACACGCAAGGCCGATTGCGCGCCGCGTACGGCTTGTCCCATCCTGGCTCGGCTTACCTGCTCCGGCCCGATCAGCATGTGTGCGCCCGTTGGCTCACGCTAGACGCAACCCGGCTGCGGGCAGCATTTGGCCGGGTACTTCCACAGTGAAAGATCACATCATGGACACACCGAACAGCACCGCCCCCGCAGGCCTTTCCATCAGCGGCGTCGAAACGGTTTATGACCTGCTCGCCACCGCCATCGACACCGTCGGCGCGGAGAAATCCGAACTGTTCCTGGTCAAGCTCGCCCTCCTCAACGCCAACGCGCTTGGCGATGCAGAGCTGTTTCGCAAACACATCGCCTGCGCGGCAGCAGACCTTTGAAGCGTCGCCTGTGGTTACGATGACACCCACGCCCAGGAAGTTATCCATGCTGAACGAAACACACAACCCGGCCTTGCGCAGCTGGGTAGCCTCTGCCAATGCGGCAGGCTGCGACTTTCCGATACAGAATCTTCCGTTCGCGGTGTTCCGCCGCGCGGGCAATGGCGAGAAGTTTCGCGGCGGCGTGGCCATCGGCGACCAGATCCTCGATCTGGAGCTCGTCTCGGCGACCGGCTTGCTCGAAGGCAACGCGGGCGAAGCGGCACATGCCGGCAGCCAGGAAAGGCTCAATGCACTGATGGCACTGGGCACGCCGTACGGGTCGGCCCTGAGGCTGTCGCTGTCCCGTCTGCTGCGTGAAGACGCCGTCGGTCGCGACTGGCTTTCGAGTTGCCTGGTGCCGCAGGCGCAAGCCGAGTACGACGTGCCTGCGCAAATCGGGGACTACACCGACTTCTACACCTCCGTTTTCCATGCAACGAACATCGGGCGCCAGTTCAGGCCCGACAACCCGCTGCTGCCCAACTACAAGTGGGTTCCCATCGGCTACCACGGCCGCAGTTCGAGCATCGGTATTTCGGGGGAATCGTTCCATCGTCCGGTGGGGCAGACCATGCCGCCCGGCGAGACCACACCCCAGGTTGTGCCTTCGCGCCGCCTGGACATCGAGCTCGAACTGGGCATCTTCATCGGTTCGGGCAACGCGAAAGGAACACGGATAGCCATCGCCCAGGCCGAGGATCATGTGTTCGGTATCTGCCTCCTGAACGACTGGTCATCGCGCGACCTGCAGGCTTGGGAATACCAGCCGCTGGGTCCGTTTCTGGCCAAGAATTTCGCCACCACCATTTCGCCGTGGGTGGTCACGATGGAAGCGCTTGCGCCGTTTCGCACGCCCTTCCATCGGGACGAAGCCGACCCGCAGCCGCTGGCGTACCTCGACTCCGCAGCGAACCGGGCGGCAGGTGCGTTCGATATCCAGCTGGAAGTCGAACTGCAGACTGAGTCGATGCGACGCGCGGCGCTGGCAGGCGCGTCGATCTGCCGCACCAGTTATCGCCACGCCTACTGGACGGTCGCGCAGATGGTGACTCACCACACGGTCAACGGCTGCAACCTGCAACCGGGCGACCTGTTTGGCTCGGGCACGCTTTCGGGGCCGGGAGCGGGCGAAGCCGCCGCGCTGATCGAGATCACGACTGGCGGCAAGAATCCGATCAACCTGCCCAACGGAGAGAGCCGCACCTGGCTGGAGGATGGAGACACGGTGACGCTGCGAGGCTGGTGCGAGAGGCCCGGAGCGGCACGCATCGGCTTTGGCGAGTGCATTGGTACGGTACTGCCTGCGATCAATCCCTGAACACCTGAGGAGCCCTGCCGTGGCCATTGACATCCTTGCCCTCGGGGAACCGATGGTGGAGTTCAACCAGACCGGAGGCGATGGCCGTGGCCGGCAGTATCTCCAGGGCTTTGGCGGCGATACATCGAATGCGGCGATCGCTGCGGCCCGGCAGGGCGCGAGCGTCGGATACCTCTCGGCGCTGGGCGACGACCACTATGGGCGCATGTTGCGCGACCTGTGGACCGCCGAAGGCGTGGACCATGCTGACGTGCGCACCGACACATCAGCATTCACTGCGGTGTACTTCGTCAACCACGACGCGTCCGGCCATCACTTCAGTTTTTTCCGCAAAGGCTCCGCCGCCAGCCGCATGCGGCCACAAGACCTTCCGCGCGATCGCATCGCGCAGGCGAAGGTGCTGCATCTTTCCGGCATCTCGGCTGCCATTTCTGAGTCGGCCTGCGACACATGTTTTGCCGCCATCGACATCGCGCGTGCCGCAGGCGTCCAGGTGTCGTTCGATACCAACCTGCGCCTCAAGCTCTGGCCCATAGCCCGTGCTCGCGCGGTCATGCGCGAGATGATCGGCCTGAGCGACATCTGCCTGCCTAGCTTCGACGACCTCAGCGCCATCAGCGGTCTTGATGATCCCGAGGCGCTGATCGATTACTGCCTCGATCTCGGAGCCGCAAAGGTGGCACTCAAGCTGGGTGCACAGGGCGCACTGGTCTGCGACGGCCTGCACCGCGTGCGGATCGCTCCGCACCCCTGCAAGCCTGTCGATGCAACCGGCGCGGGTGACACCTTTGGCGGCGCACTGCTGGCCCGGCTGGTCGCCGGCGATTCATTGGAAGAAGCAGCGCGCTACGCGACCGTGGCGGCAGCGCTTTCTACTGAGGGCTATGGCGCTGTCGAACCGATTCCCAGTGCGGCCATGGTTCGCGCTGCATGGAAAACATGAAGACCGCCTGGCGCTTTTCAATCAGCCTACTGCGAAGCTGGCAGCCAGGATTCGACAACATTGCTGTCATTAAACTGGTGAAATATGACCGCATTTAGTTGATAATTTGTTTTCGTTTTGTGGATGTTAGGTCCATTATTCGAACTAATTTGCAGAAGCGTTACTCTATATAGCAGGCAATCCATTAGATTAAAACTATGCAAAATCTACTCCGTGACCACGAAAACGCCTTTTCCGATAGGCACGGCGAGGGTGATGACTCACCTGCCGGCAGCTATCGGATCGGCGGCGTGTCGCGCCTCACAGGCATACCGGTGACTACGCTTCGCGTCTGGGAAACCCGGCACGCCGCCTTTAGCCCGTCCAAAAGCAGCGGGCGCCATCGGCTGTACACCGAAGTCGATGTGATGCGTGCGCGGATGCTGCGACAGCTCACCGTTGCCGGACACAGCCTGGGCGGGATTGCGCGACTGCCGCTATCGGAGCTGCAACGACGGCTCACCGGCTCCCGCTCGTCTGCCCCGACGGCCCCGGCGCCGCAAATGAAATCCGTGTCGCTGGTGGTCGTAGGCGAGGCAGTTGCCGCCCGCATGAATGGGCCCGCATGGCGGCAGCATTACCAGGGGCAGGCACCACAGGTTCGTGAGGTATTTGCCGATTTGCGCACGGCCGCGGAAGCGGCGGCCAGCGGGCAACTTCAGCAGGCTGACATCCTGGTGGTGCGGCTCAATGCCATCCAGAAGAGCACTGCCGGGGAACTGAGCAGCGCTGTGGCCCGCATGCGTGTGAATCACACCATCGTCCTGTACAACTTTGCGGCCGAGCCGGTCTTGCAGGCGATGCGGGCCGACGGCGTGATCTTGCGGCGCGAGCCCGTGTCGGATGCCGAACTGGTAGAGGTGATCCGGTCGGTCACGGTGGTGGACACGGCCGACGCAGCGCCCGCGTTCGGCTCCGGAGCGACTGTTCCGCCGCGCCGCTATTCGGATGCCGAGCTGGCGAAAATTGCGTCCTCGCCGCCGCCCATGCTGTGCGAGTGCCCACGCCATATCGCGGACCTCATCAGCCAGCTGACAAGCTTCGAGGACTACAGCCGGCAGTGCCTGGATACCAGCCCGGAAGACGCCAGCATCCACGCCTTCCTGCGCTCCATCTCAGGCTCGGCGCGGGCGCTGTTCGAACATGCGCTGCAGCAGGTGCTGGCGCATGCGCAGGAACCGCAAGAAGGCGACTCCCTCACGCTCGCGCCGGTGCCGCCATCAAGGTAAATCCCTTGCGTGGCAGCTGCAGCGCCACGAACCCTGCCGCTACCAACAAGACGCCTGCCGAACCGAACGCAAGCCAGTGCGTACCAAAGCGCTCATACCCCCATCCGCCCAGCCACGCACTGAGCATGCCGCCCAGCTGATGACCCACATACGCCATGCCATAAAGCACACCGACCAGCCGCACGCCGTAAACGTCGGCGAGGATCGCTGAGGACAATGCGATGCTGCCGGCCCACACCAGGCCGCCAATGGTCGAGGTGAGGTAAAGCTCCCAGTGCGCACCGACCATCACCAGCGCAAAAAAACCGAGCCCGCGCACGAAGTAGATGGCAGCCAGGATGTGGCGGCGAGGCAGCCGGTCTGCAAACCTGCCGAGCACCAGCGTGCCGCCGATCGCAACGAATCCGATGAGGCCGATTCCCATCGAACTCGTGAATGCGTCGAAGCCGTGATCCATCAGCATGGGCATGCCGTGCGTGCCCAGCAGATTCATGCTGAAGCCGCAGCAAAAGAGTCCGAAGAAGATCTTCCAGAAGGGCGCCGTTCGCATCGCCTCGTGCAGCTTCAGGCTTTGCGATGGCACGCCGGCCTTCGCGCGTTGCTCCGTGAACTCGTCGTCGCTCAGGTCGGTCTGCTCGGGTGCGCCATCGCGAATCACGAACAGGGCGGCAGGCAAGGTGAAGGCGGTGAATGCTGCGGCGAATCCGGCCAGCGTCGAACGCCATCCGAAGTGATCGATGGCGATGGCGAGCACAGGCGTCATCACCGCCATGCCTGCCATCGAGCCGGTCGAAAGAAAGAACAAGGCCATGCCGCGCTTTTGCGTGAACCACCGGCTGATGACCGGCGTCAACGCCACCGGGCTGGTGAATGCAAGCCCCACTGACAACAAGAGCCCGAACGCGATCATGAAACCCCAGGCGTTGGTGGTGGTGATGGTCCATATCACCGACGCGATGACCAATGCGTTACCTACGAGCAGCACGGGGCGCGTTCCGTACCGCGCGATCAAACCGCCGGCCACCGGCATCGCAAGGCCATAGGCGAGCATCCCGACTGCAACGATGCTGGAGAGCAGGCTGCGGCTGAATCCGAGGTCCTGCGCCATCGGCAGGAAGAAGGGGCCGAAACTCAGGCGCATGCCCGATGAAAGCAAAGTCAGGAAGGCTGCCGCAGCAACGATGTTCCAGCCGAAGTACCAGCGTGCTGCCATGGCCCTAGCCCTAGCGACCCGCCACGGTGTTGTACGTGAAGATGCCGAGCGCGGTCAGGCAGAGGCTTCCTGCGAGGTGCAGGAACACGATGCCCATGGCGGACGCCACGCGGCCTTGCATCATGCTTTCCACGACCTCCGCAGAGAATGTCGAGAAAGTCGTGAGGCCGCCGAGAAAACCGGTCACCACCAGCAGCCGCCATTCAGGCGGCAGGTCGGGACGCTGCAAGAAGAACGCGAGTGCAATTCCCACGAGATACCCCCCAACCAGATTGGCGGCCAGGGTGCCGAGCGGGACATGGGACCAGGCCGTGTTCAACCAGAGCCCCATTAGCCACCTGAGGATTGCGCCGATGGCAGCGCCAATTGAGATCGCGAGGATGGGGGCCATCTGGCGAAGCATAGCGAACACCACCCGGTCTCTGCACGGGTAGCTATTTCCACTGAACACGTGCAGAGACCGGGTGGTGTTCGCTATGCTTCGCCAGATGGCCCCCATCCTCGCGATCTCAATTGGCGCTGCCA
>JBKJKT010000075.1:0-7789 GCA_046597415.1 Ramlibacter sp. | reverse complement strand
GATGGAACTGTTTTTTGAGCCTGAAGTCAGAAGGCGTGGACCCCGGATCGAGTCCGGCATGACAGCCAATTCCCTCTGGTATGACAGCAACGAACCAACAATAAAGATGCAATGACCAACGTCCACCTGATCGATCACCCGCTGGTGCAGCACAAGCTCACGCTGATGCGTAAGAAGGAATCCAGCACCAACAGCTTTCGCCGCCTGCTCAACGAGCTTTCCATGCTGATGGCCTATGAAGTCACTCGCGACATGGCCATGCAGGACGTGGAGATCGAAACGCCGCTCGAATCGACGACGGCCCGGGTCATCGACGGCAAGAAGCTTGTTTTCGTCTCGATCCTGCGGGCCGGTACCGGCATCCTCGACGGCATGCTGAGCGTGGTGCCCGGTGCCCGCGTGGGTCATATCGGCCTGTACCGCGACCCCAAGACGCTGACGGCGGTTGAGTACTACTTCAAGATGCCTCACAACATGACCGATCGCGATGTGGTGGTGGTCGATCCGATGCTCGCCACCGGCAATTCAGCAATAGCGGCCGTTGAGCGGTTGAAAGAGCTTTCGCCCAAGTCCATCAAGTTCGTGTGTCTGCTGACCTGCCCTGAAGGCATTCGCGCCTTCCACGGCTCGCACCCCGACGTTCCCATCTTCACCGCCGCCATCGACCGCGAGCTCAACGACCACGGCTACATCCTGCCGGGTCTGGGCGATGCGGGCGACCGGATGTTCGGTACCAAATGAATTGCATCTGGCTACTTGTGCTCACGCTGGTGAGCATGTCAGCGCTCGCCGCCCCCTTCACACCGAAATCAGACACCGACGTCGTCGAGCGCCTGCCCTTCTCCACTTCTGACCCGTCGTTTCGCCGGGTGGAGTCGCTGCGCAAGCAACTCATCGCAAGGCCTGATGACGCGGCGCTGCGCATCGAAATCGCGCGTCGCTACTTCGACCTGGCGATGGCGCAGGGCGATCCGCGCTACGTCGGGTACGCCTCAGCCACGCTCGCGCCCATCGCGAAATCGGCTGCGGACAACTGGCAATACTGGTTGGCGCTGGGCCTCATCCAGCAGTACAGCCATAATTTCAACGACGCCATCCAGAGCCTGACCAAGGCCAGTGAGCTCGACCCCAGCGCCACGGACCCCATCACTTGGCGCGCCGCGGTCCACATGGTGCAGGCCGACTATCCCCGCGCGCTTGCCGAGTGCACGCGGCTCGTTCCCCTGACGCAGCCCATTCAGGCGCAAGGCTGTACTTCGTATGTGCTCGCAACCACCGGCAATCTCGCTGGTGCCCATGAAGCGCTCTCCAGCGCATTCGGCGACGGTGCGGGCCAGCCGCCAGAGTTCGCGCTGTGGATTCGCACGCGCCTCGCCGAAATGGCAGTACGCCTGGGAAAGATCGACGATGCGCAAAAGCAATATTCACAGGCCCTTGCCCTTGGCGTGACAGACCAGTTTCTGCTGGCGTCCTACGCCGACTTCCTGCTGATGCAGAACAAGCCCGCCGAAGTGATCAAGCTGCTGGCCGACTGGGAGCGCTCTGATGTTTTGCTGCTTCGGCTGGCGCTCGCGGGCAAAGCAGCCAGGGACCCGAAGGCGTCCAGGTGGGCGAACGCCCTGCGCGAGCGCTTCATCGAGGCGGCTCGCCGGGGCGACGGGCTGCACGAACAGGAGGCCGCACGCTTCGAACTAGACATTGAAGGCAGCCCGACGCGAGCCCTGAGCTATGCGACCAAAAACTACATGACCCAGAAAGAGCCGCGCGATGCCGAGATCCTGATGCGCGCTGCACTGGCAGCGAACAGCGCAAAGTCGGCGCAGCCTGCCCTTGACTGGTTACGCACCAGCAAGTACGAGGACAAGGCCCTGGCCGCGATGGCGGACAAGCTGGTGGCAGGGGGAGCATCGCGATGAGGCGCCTTGTCAGCCATGTACTGATGCTGGTCCTTGCGACCTTGTTCCACGCCACTGCCCTGGCGCACAAACCGAGTGACAGCTACCTCACCCTGCGCGCGTCGCCCAGCAGCGAGGACGTCAGGGTTCGCTGGGACATTGCCCTGCGCGACCTCGACTACGTGCTCGAACTCGACCGCGATGGCAACGGCGAACTGACCTGGGGCGAGGTGCGCACGCGAGCGGACGACATCACCCGGTATGCAACCAGGCATCTGGTGCTCACCGCCGATGACAAGGCCTGCGAATGGCAACCACCCGCGCCGATGCAGCTGGACAAACACAGCGATGGAACCTATGCCATCCTCACGATGAATGCCAGGTGCGAAACGGGCAAGCTGCGCGAGCTCAAGTTGCGTTATTCGCTGCTGTTCGACGTAGACCCGTCTCATCGCGGCCTGGTGCAGTGGCAGCCGAAGGCTGGTGACACATCACAGGCGCTAATTTTTGCCAACACGTCAGCCGAGCAGATTCTGGGCTTGCAGCCGCAAGGCCCCTGGAGCACGTTGCTGCAGTACCTGAAAGACGGTGTGTGGCACATCTGGATCGGTTTCGACCACATCCTGTTCCTGCTCGCGCTGTTGCTGCCGGCCGTGCTGGTCCGGCGTGAAGCCCAGATCGAGGCTGCGCCCCGCTTTGGTGGCGCGTTCATCGATGTACTGAAAGTGGTGACCGCATTCACCGTTGCACACTCGATCACGCTGACGCTTGCGGCGCTGGAGGTGGTATCGCTGCCGTCGCGCATCGTCGAGTCGGCCATCGCGCTATCCGTCGTGGTTGCTGCGTTAAACAACCTCCGCGGCGGAGTCGATAGCCGACGATGGATCATGGCTTTTGCATTCGGCCTGCTGCACGGGTTCGGGTTCGCTTCGGTGCTGGCCGATCTGGGGTTGCCGCAGGACGCGTTGCTCCTTGCACTGATCGGATTCAACGTCGGCGTCGAGATCGGGCAGCTTGCGATCGTCGCGGTATTCCTGCCAGTGGCGTTTGCACTTCGCAAGACGGCTTTCTATCGTGTCGGTGTGCTGAAAGTCGGCTCGACACTGGTCGCCCTGATTGCGTTGTGGTGGTTCATCCAGCGCGCGTTCGATATTCAGGGAGGGCCGTTCTGATGTCGTCCGACAATGCCAGGCGACCAGACAAGGGTCGGTATGACAGCCACGCGAGTTCTGCTAGCTTTCCTTCTCGCTCGCCGGCGCGCCGGTCGTTCACGAGCGCAAGAGCAGAGCATGCGCAAGATCCATGCACTCATCGAACGAACGCTTGTAGTCGATTCGATCGATCTTGTTGAATTCATCCTTGCTCAAGTCGCGGTACTCCTCCAGCCGATCCAGAAACGCTTTGGAGTGGCGATGCATAAAAGGTCTCGCGACATCGATTGATCCTGGTTCCATATCCGCAACTGCGCAGAGATCGAATAAGTCCCGGGCTTTTGCCTGGTCGCCGCGATGCCACATCTTCTTTGCGATCACCTCGGAACAAGTCTCCACCCGTATGCTCCTGGCGCCAAAATTGACGGCCTCCCACGGTGATATCGTCAGCGGTGTCCCCACCACAATGTCAATTTCTCCGATTGGCAACTGAAGCTTGATGTATTCGGCGGCCTCTTGATATTGCGTGGTCACGTCTTCGGCCACGTCATTGAGCCGCGGCGAAAAGTGCCCTAGGTACTGCGGATCAGGAACAAAGATATCAATGTCCTTGCTGTGCCGATGGTTCAGGCGAAGCATCAGAGCCGTCCCACCGCCAAAACTCCAGATCGGCTCTTCCACGACGGTTGCCAAATGATCGGTGAGCGTGAGCGCGGCGGTCAGGATGTCGCGCCAGACGCCCACGCGGTCGAAGCTGACCGGGTTCAATTCCAGATGCTCCTGCTGCACGCAAGAGCGACGGCGAGCTGGCGCAGCTTCAGCCAGATTGCCCTGGAAGTGGTCTCGTTTTCTCTGGCGAGTTCTGCAGTGACCGCCGAAATGACCTTCAGCGAAACCTCGTCAAGAAAGGCTCTCAGCTGTGGGATGTAGTCCGGCGCGACCACGCCGGTTAGCAGCGCCTTCTGCAAGGTTTCGACCGGTATCGTTTTTCCATAGCTGACGCTTGCAGCACGGGCCGCTGTTTCCAGAATGCCCGTATCACTGGTCCTCGACCGCTTCACACCAATGATCCCGATTCCCAATCCCAGCTCATTGGCCAAACGCTCCGCGCGCAAAAGGCTCAGATTGCGCAGCTTGCCTGTTTCCAACTCGTTGATGGTCCCCCGCGATAGCCCCGCAATCTCGGCGAGACGTTCTTGGCTGATGCCGATATCCAGCCGCTGCCGCTTTACGACGGATGCGAGTTCGGTGAGTATCGACATGAAATCAGCTTAAGCGCAGAGTCCGTGAAAGTCAATTATATTAGGCATTCAGTTGTTCAATATATTAGCCAATGCTCGACCTTCTCATCACCAACGCCAGCCTTCCCGACGGCCGCAAGAACATGTCAATCGCCGTTGCGGGCGGCAAGATCGTGGAAGTGACCGAGGCCCTGGGCGCCCCATCTCACGAATCCATCAACGCACAAGGTTGCCTCGTCACAGCGCCCTTTTGCGATCCGCACTTTCACATGGACGCGACACTCTCGTACGGCAATCCGCGCGTGAACGAAAGCGGCACGCTGCTGGAAGGCATCGCGCTGTGGGGTGAACTCAAACCCAACCTGACGCAGGACGCCATCATCGAACGCGCCCTTTCCTACTGCGACTGGGCGGTTGCACGCGGGTTGCTGGCCATTCGCAGCCATGTCGATACCAGCGATCCGACCATGCTGGCCGTCGAGGCCCTGCTCGAAGTGAAGAAGCGCGTCGCCAGCTATATCGATTTGCAGCTCGTCGCTTTCCCGCAGGACGGCGTGCTTCGTAGTGCGGGCGGTGTGACCAACCTGAAGCGCGCTCTCGATCTGGGCGTTGATATCGTCGGCGGCATTCCGCACTTCGAGCGGACCATGAGCGAAGGCGCCGCCAGCGTGAAGCTGCTGTGCGAGATCGCGGCAGAACGCGGCAAGCTGGTGGACATGCATTGCGACGAAAGCGACGACCCGATGTCACGTCACATCGAGACGCTCGCGTTCGAGGCGCAGCGCCTCGGGCTGCAAGGCCGCGTCAACGGCAGCCACTGCACCTCCATGCACAGCATGGACAACTACTACGCAAGCAAACTCATTTCGCTCATCGCGCAGAGCGGCGTGAGCATCATCGCCAATCCGCTGATTAACATCACGCTTCAGGGCCGTCACGACACTTACCCCAAACGCCGCGGCATGACACGCGTACCCGAGTTGATGGCAGCCGGGGTCGACGTTGCTTTTGGCGGCGATTGCGTGATGGACCCCTGGTATTCCATGGGCTCGGCAGACATGCTCGAAGTTGCGCACATGGGTTTGCACGTTGCGCAGATGACCAGCCAGACTGGCATCAAGGCGTGTTTCGATGCGGTGACGGTCAATGCGGCGAAGGTCATGCACCTGAACGGCTACGGCATCGAGGCAGGCTGCGATGCCAGTTTTGTAATTCTCCAGGCGCGCGATGCAATGGAAGCAATCCGGCTTCGCGCAAATCGGTTGATGGTGTTCAGGCGCGGCAAGCTCCTTGCCAAATCGGCTGAAGTTGCAAGTTCACTTTCGATTCCTGGCCGATCGGCATCGACTTCTTTCCAGCTCTGACTTCTCGCCGATCCGTGTTCAGGATTTTCGTTGCGCGCTTCACTCGCGCCGCAGTGGCCTGCATCCCATATTGCTGACCTGAATGTGCGTCAGGGCACATACAGTCCGATAGGCGCACCGTCCTACGCATGGCAGCTCGATGCTCCATCCAGAATGGCTGTGCTGCGAAACCATCACGTGAAAGAACAAACTCAAAAACTGCTTGAGCTGGCGCTCTTCTCGGTTACGGACTACGCGTTCGTGCTGATGGATCCCGACGGGACGGTTGTCGACTGGCTTGGCGGGGCGCAGGACATCCTTGGCTACTCCGCACAGGAAGTGATGGGCAGGCCCATCAGCATCATCTTCATGCAGGAGGACCTGGACAAGGGACTCCACCTGCATGAACTGGAGGTAGCCAGCCGCGATAGCAAATCCGAGGACGATCGCTGGCATGTGCGCAAGGATGGCACCCGAATCTGGGTGTCGGGTACGGTGACCGCACTGCGCGACGCAAACGGGATCTGCGGTTTCATCAAGATCATGCGCGACCGTACCGACCTGCGCATCAACTCCGAAAACCGCTCCAACCAGCTCGAAGCCGTCGAGGGCGCGCTCGATCGAACCCGGCGCTTTCTCCACACCCTGGGCCACGAGTTGCGCAATCCTCTGGCACCGATCAGGAACCTGGCGTTCCTCGTCGAGCGAATAAGCCCCGATCCCCGGATCAAGACGGCGACTTCGACGATCGACAACCAGGTTGCGGTGCTGGAGCGCATCGCGGCCGACCTGATGGATGTGGCGCGATTGCACCAGCGCAAGCTGGACCTGCGCCTGTCGAATTTCGACGTGCGCGAGTTGCTCGAGCAAGAGGCGGCCGGACACATGGGCGCTGCCCGGGCGAAAGGTGTTCGCCTAGAAACCCTGCTGCCCCAGGAACCCATCGAAGTCGTCGCTGATCCTCAGCGGCTGCGCCAGGCGATCTCGAACCTCCTGGTCAACGCGGTGAAATACACAACGGAGGGCGGCTCGATCTGGGTCAAGGCCACGCTGGAAGCTGAAGATCTCGTGATCCGGGTACAAGACACGGGCATCGGTATCGCGCCTGATGTGTTACCGCGCATCTTCGATCTGTTCACGCAGGAGCCGCGTGCCAGCGAGCTGGTGCCCGGCGGCCTGGGCGTTGGTCTTTCCATCGTGAACCAGATCGCGGAACTGCACGGCGGTGTTGCCCAGGCTCGCAGCAGCGGCGCCGGCAAGGGCTCGGAATTTGCGCTGCGTCTGCCCCGACACGGTCCTTCTCAATCGACGGCTGAAGAGACCGGTCCTGCTTCCGTCGGCGCGTGACGCAACGCAGCGCGGCACCTGAGCGCCTCCTCCAGCAAGGGAGCCAGGTGCACGAGCTCGAGAAAGCTGTGAATCATTTGGTTGATGGTTGCCAACCCGGTGTAAGCGCCCTATGAAAACTTGTAAGGCAGTTTTTCTTCGCGCAGCCCCTCTACCCGATCGCTGCCGCTTTCGTCGTTGTGCAGGGTGAGGATCGCAGAGGTGTCGAGAACGTAGCGGGTCGCAACTTCCACGCCACTCACTTGCGCACTTTCACTGCCTTTGGTTTTCGTGCCGGTTCAGGTTTGATTGAACGCTTGACAGCAGAGTGAGCCAATGGCTCGTGGACCGCGTCCGCGCGCCGGTCTGCAAAAAGCTGCTCGACCGTGCCGCCCTTGCCAGCACCCCGGAACGCCGAGATCGCTTCGATGGCAGAACGCGCCCCCTCACGTGAGCCCAGTCGCTCTTCGAAAGCCTCAACAGCCATCAGCATGGCGACGGGACGCCCTCGCCTGGTGATCGTGATCGGTTCGCGCTGGGCCGTATCCAGCAATTGACCAAAGTTGTTTTGTGCCTCGACAGAAGTTATGGTGAGCATCGTGACCTCGAAATAGCTATTTTGTACAGTATAGCTAATATCGATACAGGTCTTGATCGACAGATGCCCTTCACTTGAAGGCCAAGCCCGTGTAGACGCCCCCCGCGCATGGAACCGTTTGGGCCCGCCGGTCACACAGTGAAAAGCCGGGCATTCCGGACCAAGGCACCCATGCAAGACCTGCCGCAACCCGACATCGAGGATACGATTCAGCGCATTCTGGGCGGCACCAGCC
>JBKJKT010000069.1:0-60172 GCA_046597415.1 Ramlibacter sp. | reverse complement strand
CCGACGATGCTCACTGGCCCTACCCACGCTGGATCGCCCATCGCGGCGCCGGCAAGCTGGCCCCGGAGAACACACTGGCGGCGTTCCGCGTCGGCGCCGGCCACGGCTATCGGATGTTCGAGTGCGACGTGAAGCTGGCGGCCGATGGCGTACCGTTCCTGATGCACGATGCCACGCTGGGCCGCACCACCAATGGCCGCGAGATCTTCGGTCCGGCGGCCAGCGACATCGGCGGTGACCACGCCTGGAGCGAGCTGGGCAAGCTCGATGCCGGCAGCTGGCACAGCCGCGCCTTTGCCGGCGAGCCCCTGCCGACGCTGGAGAACATCAGCCGTTACTGCCTGGCCAACGGCCACCTTCTCAACATCGAAATCAAGCCCACGCCCGGCGTCGAGCGCCGCACCGGCGAGGTGGTGGCGCGGCACGCCCAGCGCCTCTGGAACAACGCGCCGGTCCTGCCGCTGCTGACCTCGTTCCGGCCCGAGGCGCTCGAGGGTGCGCAGGCGACGGCACCCAGCCTGCCGCGCGGTCTCCTGCTGGATTCGTTGTGGGATGGCTGGCTGGAGCAAGCCGCGGCCCTGGGTTGCGTCGCGATCGTCTGCAACCACGCCTTGTGGGACACGGCCACCGTTAGCCAGGTGCACGGTGCCGGGATGCAGTGCGTGAGCTACACCGTTAACGACGAGTGGGCGGCGCAGCGGCTGCTCGACCTGCGCACCGACGGCATCATCACGGACCGGGTCGACCTGTTCGCGCCGACGTAACGTCATTCCCGCGCAGGCGGGAGCCCCGACGTCCCGCGCAGGCGGGAGCGCCGACGTCATTCCCGCGCAGGCGGGAATCCAGGGCATTCAAGGCAAGGGAGCACTGGATCCCCGCCTTCGCGGGGATGACGACTACTGAAACCCCGCCTTCGCGGGGATGACGACTTGAACCGGACTCCCGCTTTCGCGCGGATGACGATTATTTGAGGTCGCCCGCCAGCGACGCCAGTGTCTCCGCCGCGATTGTCATGTGCGCCGGATAGTTGGTGTGGTCGCAACCCAGCTTCACGCTGGCGCCGGCCTTGATCGCCGACACCATGGCGGGCGTGAACTCGAAGCGCACGAAGTGAACGGCCGACGTCTTCTCGTCGTTCTCTCGGTCCAGGTCTTCGTCGGCGATCGCGTAGACGCGCGGATGGCCTTCGACCTCCACGAACATCCTGTCTTCCACGCCGATCAGCCGGGCCAGCTCGCGCTTGCGCTCGTTGACGTCCGGGTATTCGATCAGCATCGTGGCCTTCCAGTTGCTGCCGTCCGGCATCAGCGGCGCATAGGCCTCGATCTCCTGCTCGATACCCTCGTCCTCGAAGATCTTCTCGATCCGCAGCATCTCCTGGATCTGGTAGCGGATGGTCAGCTCGCTCTCGAACTGCAGGTTGATGTGGTCGCCCAGCGGCACGCTGCGCAACTTGCGGTGGGCGATGACCTCCGCCTTGCGTTCCGTGCGGAATTTGCTGTACGCCTCCAGCGTCATCAAGCTGTCGCGGGTGATTTTTCCGGTGAGTTGCATTTCTTCTCCTGGCCTGATTAAAGGGGACAGAGCTGAAGATCTGTCCCCAGGTCATTAGCTCATCCCGTAGGCCATGCGCACCAGCGTGAGCGGGTGCTCCAGCCGCGGCGTGCCGAGCGCATTGCGGTCGAAGCCCTGGTCGATGTGATGGCCGCCGAGCGGGCAGTCGGAGCTGATGAAGTCCGGCAGCCCGCCCTGCGGGTGCTCGGCCATCTTCTTGAACAGCGGCTTGCCGATCTTCATCGCCGTCTCGTGGTACGGCAGCTTCACGCCGTAGGTGCCGGCGTGGCCGGAACAGCGTTCGTTGGTCTGCACGAACGTGTCGGGCACCATCTTGAGCATCTCCTCGGTCTTCTTGCCGATGTTCTGCACCCGGCTGTGGCATGGGATCTGGTAGCTGATCTTGCCCAGCGGCCGGGTGAAATCGGTCTTGAGCAGGCCGTCCCGCTTGCGCGCCATGAAGTACTCGAACGGGTCCCACATCGCCTCCTTGACCGCCTGCACGTCAGCGTCGTCGGGGTACATCAGCGGGATCTCCTGCTTGAACATGAGCGTGCAGCTGGGCACCGCCGTGAGGATGGCGTAACCCTCGTGCGCGTATTTCGCCAGCACCGGGATATTCGCTTCCTTGCTCTCGTTGACCGAATCGAGGTCACCGAGTTCGAGCTTGGGCATGCCGCAACATTTTTCCTTGTTGACGATGACGTACGGGACCTCGTTGTGGTCCAGCACCTTCAGCAGGTCATGGCCGATGCCAGGTTCGTTGTAGTTGATGTAGCAGGTGGCGAAGATCGCGACCTTGCCTGGCGTCTTGGCGCCGTGCTTGATGGCGAAGTCCTTCGACTTGGGCGCACCGGAGCGGAACCGGCGCGTCGCCAGTGCCGGCAGCCAGGCGTTCCGGTCGACGTCCAGCGTCTTTTCCATCAGCGCCCGGGCCGGCTTGGTCTGGTTCACCGCGTTAGCGACCTGGGTGACGATCGGGATGCCGGCGAACTGGCCGTGCACGTCGGTCGACGACAGGAAGTTCTCGCCGAAACCGACGCCGCCGTTCTTGAACTTGATGGCCTTGGCCCGCAGCATGGTATGCGGATAGTCCACGTTCCACTCGTGCGGCGGCACGTAGGGGCACTTGGTCATGTAGCACAGATCGCACATGTAGCACTGGTCGACGACCTTCCAGTAGTCCTTGCGGTCGACGCCGTCGACCTCGCCGGTCTTGCTCTCGTCGATCAGATCAAACAGCGTGGGAAACGACGCGCAAAGGCTGACGCAGCGGCGGCAGCCATGGCAGATATCGAAGATGCGTTCCAGCTCGTCGAACGTCTTTTCCTCGCTGTAGTACTCAGGATTCTTCCAGTCGATCGGGTGACGGGTCGGGGCTTCGAGGTTGCCTTCGCGTGCTGCGGCCATGTTCTCTTTCTGAATCGATGCTTTGCACTGGGCACTGCGAGCAGCGTCCAGTAAAAAGAAGCGTCAGCCGATCAGTCAACCAGCTCGTTCAGGGCCCGGGTGTAGCGGTTGGCGTGCGAGCGCTCGGCCTTGGCCAGCGTCTCGAACCAGTCCGCGACTTCGTCGTGGCCTTCTTCGCGCGCGGTCTTGGCCATGCCCGGGTACATGTCGGTGTACTCGTGGGTCTCGCCGGCGACGGCGGACTTCAGGTTGTCGCGGGTCGCGCCGATCGGCATGCCGGTGGCCGGGTCGCCGCACTGCTCGAGCCACTCGAGGTGGCCGTGCGCGTGGCCGGTCTCACCTTCTGCGGTGGAACGGAACAAGGCTGCCACGTCGTTCTGGCCTTCGATGTCGGCCTTGTTTGCGAAGTACAGATAGCGGCGGTTGGCCTGGGATTCGCCGGCGAAGGCGGCCTTCAGGTTTTCTTCCGTCCTGGAGCCTTTGAGTGCTGCCATGTGGAAATCTCCTAGTGGGTTGATGAATCGGGGAAACGCCTTGAACACAGGGTCGAAGACAGCATGAGATTAGCCCTCCGGCAAAGGCCCGTCTAATTGGCTGCGTCAATGCGATGAATTGATTGAATCTATCGAATCGATAGCAACAATAATGCAGCACTATCCATGCCAGCAAAGCATCGCGGCCCCGGCAACCGTTACGGTATAGTAAATGCGTTACGGATTAGTAAACTCTCTCGCCCCGCCAGGACCCTCGGAGACATCAATGGCCGCCGTTCTCAATGACCCCCAGACGTTGCCGGCACCGGCGCCGATCCACCAGCTGCACCACTTCGCCTACCGGGCCAAGGACGCCGAGGAAACCAGGCACTTCTACGAGGACATCCTGGGCCTGCCGCTGTACCACATCATCCAGAGCGACGTGGTTCCCAGCACCGGCGAATACTGCCCCTACACGCACTTCTTCTTCCGGCTGCAAGACGGCTCGTTCATCGCCTTCTTTGACTTGGGCGATGACGAGGCGGCGCTGCCGTCGCCCAACACCCCGGCCTGGGTCAACCACATCTCGTTCCGGGTCGATTCGCAGCAGGCGCTGCGCGACATGAAGGCGCGGCTGGAGGCCAACGGGGTCGAGGTGCTGGGCATCACCGACCACCACATCTTTCACAGCATCTATTTCTTCGACCCCAACGGCGTGCGGCTGGAGCTGACAGCGCAGCTGGCCGATGAGTTCCAGATGCTGCAGGAAAGTAAAACTGCGCACGCGCGTCTGGCTGAGTGGACGGCACGCAAGGATCAGTGGCGGGCCGAGCGGGTTGCAGGCAAGGCGACGGGGGCCCTGAAGCCTCAGCAGAATGATCGACCGGAGTTTGCAAAGTAGGCAGTCAACGAAAGTGGCGATGACAGGCAGCTACGCCCCAGCGGCATTGACCAACAGTTATGAATTCGCGCAGGGCAAGGGCTATGTCCTGCCCGAATATCCGTTCGTAGCACCGCCAGAAATCGCGAGCGGCCAGACGAGCCATCACCCGATCGTGATAGTGGGCGGCGGCCTCGCAGGATTGACCCTGGCATGCTCGCTCGCGAGCTACGGCGTTGCGGCTGTCCTGCTGGACGAAGACAACACTGTGGGCGTCAAAGGCGCGTCATCGCGCGGCATCTGCTACACCCAGAAGTCGCTGGAGATCTTCCACCGGCTCGGCATCTACGAACGCATCGCGGCCAAGGGCATCCAGTGGAGCGTCGGGCGCACCTTTGCAGGCAACGACGAGATTTACTCGTTCGACCTGCGACAGCAAGGCGGCTACAACCTGTCGAGCCAGCCGCCCTTCATCAACATCCAGCAGTTCTACATCGAGGCGTACCTGGTCGAGCGCATCCTCGAACTCGGCCACGTGGATATCCGCTGGAGCAATCGCGTGACTGCCTTCGAGCAAGACACCGAAAGCGCTACGCTGACCGTCGCGACGCCGGCGGGTGATTACCGTCTGCGCGCCGACCACGTCATCGACGCGACGGGCTCGCATAGCCCATTTCGAAAGTGGGCAGGCGCTTCAGTCACCGCCAAGAAAGGCGACGATCGCTGGTGCATCGCCGATGTGCGATGCAGCAAGCATCCGCCGGTGGAGCGTCACACCTGGATCGAAGCTCCCTTCAACGAAAACCGCGCGGTATGGCAGCACCTGATGGGCGACGACGTCTGGCGCATCGACTACCAGATGGAGCCCAATGCCGATCCGGATGTGGTGAGCCGCGAAGACGTGGTGCGCGAGCGCCTCGCACGGCAGTTCGGCGCGGATTGTGAGGTGGAAGTTGTCTGGGTCGGACCTTATGCCTATCGCAGCGAGTGCATCGACCGGATGCGTTGCGGGCGCGTATTTTTTATGGGCGATTCGGCCAAGGTCGTCAGCCCGTTCGGGGCGCGTGGCGGCAATACGGGCATCGCGGATGCGGACAACCTGTCCTGGAAACTCGCGGCGGTGACGAACGGCCGCGCAGCACCTGCACTGCTCGACTCGTACCACGAGGAGCGGCACGAAGCCGCGCAGCAGAACGTGATGGTGACCAATCGCACGTCTCGCTTCCTGCGACCCGCAGCAGGCGTCGAGAAGCTGTTTCGCGACGCCGCGCTCAGCCTGGCTCGCCAGCATGTGTTCGCCCGGCAATTCGTGAATACCGGCCGGATGGCAATTGCGAACCCGTACACGCGTTCGGGAGCCTGTGGTCCGGGCGGCGGCCTCTCGATGCAGAACGTGTCTTTCGAATGGGCAGATGGCTCTGCGGGCACGATCAATGAACTCCTCCAGTGGGCCGAAGGTCGGCTGTTGCTGCTTCATTTCGGCGCTGCATCCCGGTCGGTGCTCGGCAGACTCAAAGCCCTTGCTGCATCGGCACCCGTCCGCTGCGTCCAGGTAGTGGGTGCCGATGACGAAGCCGGTGCCATCGAACATGTGCGTGATCGGAAAGGCCACGTTGCGGGTGCCTGCAACTCGCGCAACCAGGGATGGGCGCTCATCCGGCCTGACAGCTACGTGGCATCGACCGGTCAAGCCCTCAATGGCTCTGTGGTGAATGCCGTCGCACGAGCCCTGGGTGCTATGGGGAGGCTCGCATGAAAACGCAACTGAACCTGCCGGACGCCGACCTGTTCTACGAGCAACTGCTCGATGCGCACCAGGGCCTTTCGCAGGAAGAATCGCAACTGCTCAACGCCCGGCTGATCCTGCTGCTGGCCAATCAGGTGGGCGATTCGCAAGTGCTCAAGGCCTGCATCGCCGCCGCCCGCCAATTACCTACGTAAAATCGGTCATCCACCTAACCGACCTGGGGTCAGCTTTCCAGTTAATTGGAATCTGACCCCAATTGATTTCCATGAGCGATACGCGCGAGCAACCGGGGCTTGAGAGCCTCCCCAAGTCTTTTGAACCTGCCGCCATCGAGGCGAGATGGGGGCCGCTCTGGGAAGAACGCGGCTATGCCAATGCGGGGTATCGCGGCACGGGCATGGCCAAACAAGGCGCGCCGTCGTTTTCGATCCAGCTGCCACCACCCAACGTCACCGGCACGCTGCACATGGGCCATGCGTTCAACCAGACGATCATGGACAGCCTCACGCGCTATCACCGGATGCGCGGCTTCAACACGGTGTGGGTGCCGGGCACGGATCACGCAGGCATCGCAACCCAGATCGTGGTGGAACGCCAGCTACTGGAACAGAAAGTCTCGCGCCACGACCTGGGACGCCAGAACTTCGTGGCCAAGGTGTGGGAGTGGAAAGAGAAATCCGGGAACATCATCACCTCGCAGATGCGCCGCATGGGCGACAGCGTGGACTGGGGACACGAATACTTCACCATGGACGACGACCTGTCGGAAACAGTCACCGACACGTTCGTTCGCCTCTATGAGCAGGGCCTGATCTATCGCGGCAAGCGCCTTGTGAACTGGGACCCGGAACTCAAAACCGCCGTGAGCGACCTCGAGGTGGAAAGCGAAGAGGAAGACGGCTTCCTCTGGCACATCCGGTATCCGCTAATTGACGGCTCCGGCGATCTGACCGTTGCTACCACGCGGCCCGAAACCATGCTGGGCGACGTCGCCGTCATGGTCCATCCCGAAGACGAACGCTACAGGCATCTCATCGGCAGGAAGGTAAAGCTGCCCTTGTGCGACCGTGCCATCCCGGTGATCGCAGACGACTATGTGGACAAGGATTTCGGCACCGGCGTCGTGAAGGTGACGCCTGCGCATGACGCGAACGACTATGCGGTCGGCCAGCGCCATCAGCTGCCGATGATCGGCGTGCTCACGCTCGACGCGAAGATCAATGACAACGCGCCGGTTGCCTATCAGGGCATGGATCGTTTCGTTGCCCGCAAGAAGATCGTTGCCGATCTCCAGGCCCTGGGCCTGCTCGCTGAAACTCGCAAGCACAAGCTGATGGTGCCGCGCTGCGCACGCACCGGGCAGGTGGTTGAGCCCATGCTCACGGACCAATGGTTTGTCGCGACGACCAAGGTCAGCGACAAGGACCCCACCGGCAAGTCGATTGCCCAAAAGGCCATCGATGCAGTGCAATCCGGCGAAGTGAAGTTCGTTCCCGAGAACTGGGTCAACACCTACAACCAGTGGATGAACAACATCCAGGACTGGTGCATTTCACGCCAGCTCTGGTGGGGGCACCAGATTCCGGCCTGGTACGACGACGCTGGCAATGTCTATGTGGCGCGCAGCGAAGAGGACGCCACGGCGCAGGCCGGCGGCAAGCCGCTTCGACGTGACGAAGACGTGCTCGACACCTGGTATTCATCGGCGCTGGTGCCGTTCTCCACGCTCGACCGGGGGCATGGCAAGCCCGAAGGCGAGCGCGACTACGACCTGTACCTGCCCTCTACAGTGCTCGTGACCGGCTACGAAATCATCTTCTTCTGGGTCGCCCGGATGATCATGATGACGACGCATTTCACCGGCCGCGTGCCGTTTCGTCACGTGTACATCCACGGGATGGTGCGCGACAGCGAAGGCAAGAAGATGAGCAAGTCCGAGGGCAATGTCGTTGACCCCGTGGACCTGATCCAGGGGGCCGACATCGAGACGCTGGTGCACAAGTCCACCGTCGGATTGCGCAAGCCCGAGACGGCCCCCAAGGTCGCTGCCCGGGTGAAGAAAGAATTCCCCGACGGCATGCCTGCCTACGGCGCCGATGCACTGCGGTTCACGATGGCCAGCTATGCGAGCCTGGGTCGCAACATCAACTTCGACACCAAACGCTGCGAGGGCTATCGCAACTTCTGCAACAAGCTGTGGAACGCCACGCGCTTCACCTTGATGAACACCGAGGGTCACGACCTGGCCGAAGCTGGCGCGACGCTCACGCAGGCCGACCGCTGGATCATCTCGCGGCTGCAACGCACCGAGGCTGACATCGCCAGGGGCTTCGCCGACTACCGCCTGGACAACGTTGCGAGCACGGTGTACCAATTCGTCTGGGATGAGTTCTGCGACTGGTACCTGGAGATCGCCAAGGTGCAGGTGCAGACCGGCGATGAGGCGCAGCAGCGCGGCACGCGACGCACCCTGATCCGTGTGCTTGAGGCCATCTTGCGACTCGCGCATCCGCTCATTCCGTTCATTACCGAGGAGCTCTGGCAGAAGGTTGCCCCTGTTGCGGGCAAGACCGGTGAGACGATCAGCATTGCACCCTATCCGGAAACAAATCCTGCCAGCATCGACGAAGCAGCTGAAGCGTATGTTGCCAAGCTCAAGGCCGTTGTCGATGCATCGCGCAACCTGCGCGGCGAGATGAATGTATCGCCGGGCACGCGCCTGCCGGCGTATGTGTTCGGCGATGCGCAATTCATTCGCGAAGCGGCGCCGGTGTTGCAATCACTCGCCAAACTGAGCGAAGTCAAGGTCTTCGATGACGAGGCTTCGTGGATCGCTGCGGCGCAGGCATCGCCCATCGCGATGGCGGGCGATGCGCGCCTGAGCCTTTTCATGGAGATCGATGTCGCAGCAGAAAAGATTCGCCTGGGGAAGGAAGAGGCGCGTCTGTCGGGTGAACTGGCGAAGGCGAACGCCAAGCTTGCGAACGAGGCATTTGTGGCAAAGGCACCGTCTGCGGTGATCGAGCAAGAGCGCAAGCGCATCGCAGATTTCACTGCAACGATTGCAAAAATACGGGACCAAATCCGGAGATTGGGTTTAGGGGTGGAGTAACCGCGCCAAGGGCAGATCGAGCGACGATCTGCCCTTGGCGTCTTGGGAGCACTGCGACGTTAGCGCGTGTGGACCCTGGCGGCGAAGTACGCGCCGACGGCCGTCAGGCTGGCGGTGGCGGCATCGCTCCAGCTGCCCTGAGGCGCCCCACCGGAATAGTGCATCGGCTCGCAAGGCACTTTCTCCGACGTCACGCTCTCGACCAGATTAAGCCAGCCTGGCTCGACCTCAACATACCCCACGAAGTTGCCGCCGCCGTCCACGTTGATGCCATAGCATTCGACCGCACTGGAATTGCCCGGAACGTACGGACCTCCGTGGCTGGGTACGAGCTCGGCCAATTCGCGATCCTTGGCCCCGGCCATCTCAAAGGTATGTATGCGGACTATTTCGAGCTCCGGGGAACCTCCATCCACCTGACATCTTGACGCCGGGTTCCTATGGCCGTGATAGCTGTTCTCGACCTGGTAGCTGAACGCGGGCGTGCCCTGCAGTCCGCCGCAATGCCTGGGCGCGACGTTGAAAGTCTCGTTGCTACCGTCTCTGTACTGGACCTGATATTGAGTGCCGAACGGGGTCGCACTGGCGTTGTCGTTGACACCAAGCTGGCGCGCCACGGCGTGCGTCTTCCACTCAGTGCTCGGCGACAAGTGGGCGACAGGGCCGGCCGCGACGTCACTGCGCGCTCCGATTGTCATTACGTGGGCGACCTGGGGCTCCGACACGGCGGGAGCACCCGATGTGACAGTGGCGTAGGTGCTCGCGGTGGCTTTTAAAAGGCTGGTAAGGCTGGGAAATGTCATAGAAACTCCTGATGGGGCATCAGGGGTTTCTGACGCCTACAAGAATTTTGAGAGCTGCAACGGATTGACGCACTCCGCTTTAGTATTCCTTCAGCCCTTGCCTGCCTGAGACATTCGCCTCGCTATCGCTGTCGAGTATCCGCTTAGCGAACGATGAATTGCGGCGGCGGTTTGGCCGCCTGCACCGCGCCATCAACTTCCGGCTCCATCAAGTTGCTAGGCGAACGCTCCTGGCTGCTGACGCGCGATGCGCTCAGCGTTTCGTGGATTCGATGGGCAACATACCAACTCGCGCGCAACCGTGACTCGCGCGTGTGAGACCCCAAGCGAGGCGTAAGAAAAAGGTTGGTCTTGTCGTGCAGCGGCGTACCCCTGGATGCAAAACCGGCTTCCGCACCATCGAGCATGCACGCGTCGATACGCCCATCTTCCAGCGCTCGCGCCAACGCCGAGGCGTCAAACAACTGCGAGCGGCTGATGCCCACCCACACCTGACCGGACTTGCAATGCGCCAGCACTTTGTCGTTGATGAAGCCCTCATAACGCGAGGCGTACATCACCTGCACCGATATTGCATCAGCCTGCTGCATCATTTCCTGCAGTCTCACAGGCTTGATCCGCAGGCGGTCCCAGATCGGCGCGGTGTGATGGACAGCCGGGTCATAGCCGATCAGCTTGACGCCCAACGCGCTCAGCATCAAAGCCAGTGTGTGCGCGGTCGGGGCGAGCCCGAAGATGCCGACTGTGCTCCCGTTGAGTTCACGGCCCAGGGTAATTTCTGCGTGACGTTCACCCAGTAGCGAAGAGCCGATGCCGCGACGGTAGAGCAGCAGCAGGCTCGCCAGAAGATATTCGGCGTTTGAGCGGACGTTGGCCGTCGTAGCCTGGATCACACGCACCTTGCGCTCACGGCAGGCTTCAAGATCGGTGTTGTCCGTGCCCACGTGCATGCGTGCAACGGCCTTCAGGACAGGCGCGAAATCGAGGAACTCGCGCGTCACGACCACCTTGCGGGCAAGGATCAGGGCCTGCGCGTTGTAGGCTGCCTTACGCAAGGCGCTGGGGTCGGCCGCAAGCTCAGGACGGTTGTCCACGGAGTGCCGGGCTTCAAGCCAGGCCAGGGCTTCTGGTGCCAGTCGCTCGATAAGTAAGATGTCCACCAGATTGCGTCCTTGTCTTACAGGTCATTCCGAGACTCGCCCAGATACTGGCGGCTTCCGTGCCGCCCTCATTGCCTCCGACTTTAACGGTCACAACTTTTACAGTCCATGAACAAAGTCACAGTTAACAATTTCACGGAAATTCGCAAGGCTGTGTTTCCCGTTGCGGGGCTCGGTACACGTTTTCTTCCGGCTACGAAGGCCCAGCCCAAGGAAATGCTCCCCATCGTGGACAAGCCGCTGATCCAGTATGCGGTTGAAGAAGCTTACGCAGCGGGCATCCGCCACATGATCTTCGTCACCGGACGCAATAAGCGTGCCATCGAGGATCATTTCGACACCGCCTACGAGTTGGAGCATGAACTCGAAGCCGCGCACAAGCATGAACTGCTGGCGCTGGCGACCTCGATGACCCCTTCCGACATGGATTGCTCCTATGTGCGCCAGCCCCGCTCACTGGGGCTGGGCCACGCTGTCTTGTGTGCTCAGCCACTGGTGGGAGATGAGCCCTTTGCTGTGTTGCTGGCCGACGACCTGATGCGCGGGCCTGAGGGCGGAGCATCGGTTCTGACGCAAATGGTCGACGTTTTTCGGCGCATTCCGACATCATTGATAGCCGTTCAGGAGGTTCCGGCCGAACATGTGCGGCGCTACGGCATCGTCGCCGGCGAAAAAGCCGGAGATCGCATTACCAGGGTCAATCAGATGGTGGAGAAGCCCAGCCCTGAAGATGCGCCATCTCGCATGGGCGTCGCCGGCCGCTATATTCTGACGCCCGGCGTGTTCGACCACATTCGCAACAACCCGCGCGGGGCTGGTGGCGAAATCCAGCTCACCGACGGTATAGCCAAGCTGATGGCCACCGAAGGCGTGCATGCCTACGAATACGAGGGCAAGCGATACGACTGTGGGAGCAAGCAGGGATTCCTGGAAGCGACTGTCGAGCTGGCGTTGCGTCACCACGAAGTAGGCCCCGCTTTTCAGCAGTACCTGAAGGCGCTGCAGCGCTGAGGCGGGGCGATCAGCGGCGCCGCAGGACGTGAATGTATTCGGGTCCTTCGGTCTGCTGCTCGACCAGCTCATTGCCGGTCTGCCTGGCGAACGCCTGGAAGTCGCGGACGCTGCCCGAATCGGTGGCCACCACCTTGAGCAACTGCCCCGACATCATGTCCGTCAGCGCCTTCTTGGCCTTGAGGATGGGAAGCGGACAGTTCAGCCCCCGCGTGTCGATTTCCCTGTCGATCAATTGTTCAGTAGCCATCACACATTCCTTTAATCGGGGCGCCGCGAAAACTCGATGAAGTTGGGCGAGTGACCCTTGCTGCGCAACCAGTCAGCCAGCGCATAGCCCGTACCTGCAGGCCAGCATTTCACTTCGTCGTAGGCATAGAGCTTGTAGTCAACCAGCTCCGGCGAGAGCTTCACTTCTCCCTGCGCTTGCGCGTGATACGCAATGATGACCTGATTCATCCGCTGGAAGTCATAGACACCAATCAGGTTCAGCTCGGTAGCGTCCAGATTGGTCTCTTCCTTGATCTCGCGGGCAATGCCTTCTTGCGGCGTCTCGCCGGCCTCCATGAAGCCTGTGATCAGGGCATACATCTTGTGCGTCCATGCGGCGTTGCGGGCCAGCAGGATGCGGTCGTTGTACTGGATCACCGCTGCGAGCACAGGCGTCGGATTGTTCCAGTGAGTCCAGCTGCACTCTGCACAACGCAGCCGCTCCTTCTGCCCGCCGTCTTCGAGCTGGGCGATGAACTCCAGCGGGTTCGCGCAGTTGGGGCAGAACTTGTATTCGTGGGCCATGGATTGAATCAGTGACTGACGATCACGCCGGGAACACGCCGGTGGAAAGATAGCGGTCGCCCCTGTCGCACACGATAAAAACAATTGTCGCGTTCTCCACCTGCTTTGCGACTTCCTGTGCGACCCAGCAAGCGCCTGCCGCCGAAATTCCGGCGAAGATGCCCTCTTCACGCGCGAGGCGACGGCACATCTCTTCAGCGTCGTCCTGGCTCACATAAACCAGTTCATCGACGCAGCTGGCGTCGTAGATCCTGGGCAGGTATTCCTCGGGCCATTTGCGGATGCCGGGAATGCGCGAACCTTCATTGGGCTGTGCGCCGACGATGCGCACAGCGGTATTCTTTTCCTTCAGGTATCGCGACACACCGGTGATCGTTCCGGTTGTGCCCATGGCGCTAACGAAGTGCGTGATGCGCCCCTTCGTCTGGTCCCACAGCTCGGGGCCTGTCGTCTCGTAATGGATGCGCGGGTTGTCCTCATTGGCGAACTGGTCGAGCACGACGCCCTTGCCTTCGCGCTGCATGTTTTCGGCGAGGTCGCGCGCGTATTCCATGCCGCCGCTTTTGGGCGTGAGCATCAGCTCGGCGCCGAATGCCTTCATGGTCTGCGCACGTTCGATGGACAGGTCCTCCGGCATGATGAGCACCATGCGGTAGCCCCTGATCGCAGCCGCCATTGCCAGTGCAATGCCGGTGTTGCCCGAGGTTGCCTCGATCAGCGTGTCGCCCGGCTTGATCTCTCCGCGCTCCTCGGCGCGCTTGATCATCGAGAGGGCTGGCCTGTCCTTGACCGAACCTGCAGGGTTGTTGCCTTCGAGCTTGCCGAGGATCACGTTGCCACGTGTGCGGTTGGATTGCGCGCCGATCCGTTGCAGGGCGATGAGCGGTGTATTGCCGATCGCGCCCTCGATCGTGGGGTACTGGTGTGCCTCGTTCATGGACACCACTGTGCCATAATTTCAGGCTTCGCTTCTCACACCGCCGGAGTGGTGAAATTGGTAGACGCAGGGGACTCAAAATCCCCCGGGATAAAACCCGTGCCGGTTCGATTCCGGCCTCCGGCACCAGTGTTGATGCTTTCGCCCTTTAGCGTTCGATTTCGCGAATGGCTGGCATGCTTGCCATGGAGCTAATCGAGCACGTGATCACCCAGGCGTCCTCAGGTCTGGATGCGATTGGCAGAAACTTTGATGAGGCACACGTTTCGCGGCCATCGCCTGGGCTACGTCTGTGAATTCCTTTGTCTGGTTCATCGGCAACCTTTTTAAGATTGAGAGGTCACCGGACTGACTTTCAGCCGCAGCGCTCACAATCATCGTAGGCCGATTTTTTTATCTACTTTGTCCGCGATTTCCGACTCAGCCAGAACAGACCACCAGACGAATCGTGCGGCTGACCGACGCCAGGGGCAGGCAACGGGCAGGCAACGGGCAGGCAATCTCAATCACTCCGACGTTATCTTCGCCGCCCGCGTTATCTCCGACCAGCGGTCATTTTCCAGCCTGACGAAATTGTTCATCTGGTCGACAGTCATTCGCGCTGCCTTGGAGTTCTGAACCTGCGCAAGATAGGTGTCGAACTCCTTGCTATCGACGATCTTGTCCAACGCGGCACGAAGAGTCGCCTGTACGTTTGCAGGGGTGCGAGCCGGAACAAAGAATCCCGTCCATGTGGTGAACGCAAGTCCGGCGTAACCCAATTCCTTGAGGGTCGGAACGTCAGGCGCGAAGGGGCTTCGTTCCTCGTTAGTCACGGCCAGTGCCTTCAACTTGCCCTGGTTGATAAAAGGTCCCAGTTGGGAATAGAGATCAAGCATGATATGAACACGCCCAGACAAGAGATCGGGCATTGCCGTGGCGCCCCCCTTGTAAGGAACATGGCTGGCGTCCAGGCCCGTCTTGCTTTTGAGCAGTTCCATCCCAACGTGCGTGATTCCGCCGCTTCCAGCTGAGGCATAGTTGACCTTTCCCGGATTCGCTCGCGAGTACTCGATGAGCTCCTTGAAATTGCGCACGGGAAGGCCCGGATGCATCGCGACAACCATCGAACCTTCCGTGGCCATCTTGAGAAGGGCCAGATCCTTTACCGGAAAGGTTTTCACGTTCTTGTACGTGTTCGGACTGAGCGCAATGACGCTGGTGTTCCCCTGCAGGATGGTGTAGCCGTCCCCCGCGCCGCCGACGATGTAGTCGAGGGCAATATTTCCACCGGCACCGGGCTTGTTTTCAACGATGACCGGCTGTCCGAGCTCCGCGGCCAACATCAAGCCCACCTTCCGCCCCGTCGCATCTGATGCGCCCCCCGCTGGAAACGGGATTGTGATTGTGATCGGCTTGGTTGGATACGTGCCCTGGGCAAAGGTACTGAATGAAGCGCCCATAAGGGAGCACATCAAGAGGACTGCTGAAAACTTTTTCATCACTGATCCTTTTCGTGGTTGGTTGAAGTAAGCGCCGGATGGGGAAGCACGGATAGGGTTTGGCTAATCGGTCTGCGCTTCGCAAAGCAATAAGCCCGACAGAGTTGCCGCGTCTGGAATTGAAAAGCCGATGGCGTCCAGCTCCGACTGCAGGCTCGCACACTGTGCAGCATCCAACTCCACGAGTGGAGCCCGCAGATACGACCACTGGGGATCTTCGGACTTCCACGCGATTGCTGCCTTCATCGCTGCAATGAGGGGGTACTTCTGAAACACGGCTCGTGTGACATTCAGCGCAGCTTGCTGCGCATCTGAGTCACTGTTTTTCCACTCCCGGTACAAACGCAAAATCGCCGTAGGATTGACATTGCCTGTCGCCGTGATGCAACCGGCCCCGCCTGCGCGCATGGTTTGAAGCAAGAAAGTTTCCGAGCCGGCAAACACGTCAAAACCTGCAGGCTGGAACTCACGCAGCATTGCCTGCGTGTGCGTCCAGTCACCTGCGCTATCTTTCACGCCGGCGATCACTGTCGGATAAGCCTTTAAAAGCCGTTCGATCAATGCCAGGCTGATGGGCACTTGCGTCACTGGCGGGATGTTGTAGAGGTATACCCGCAATCGGCTGTCGGCGACCTGGTCGATGACGCTGGCGAACCCGCGAAAAAGGCCCTCGTCACTGACGCCCTTGTAAAAGAACGGCGGCAACATCAGCACGCCTGCACAACCGGCGTCGACAGCGTGCCGGGTCATGGTCACGGCGTCGGGCAATGCGCATGCGCCGGTGCCCGGCATCATCCTGTCGGCGGGAAGCCCTGCGTCCATCAGCGCGTCGAGCAAGCCCATCTTTTCCGACATACCCAGCGAATTGGCTTCGGAGTTGGTTCCAAATGTGGCCAGGCCGACGCCCTGCGCAAGCAGCCACCGGCAGTGCCGCACGAAGCGCTGGGCGCTTGGCTTGCCATCGTCGCCAAAAGGTGTGAGCACGGGCGACAAAACGCCCTGCAGTCGCGGTGTCCCGGTGCTCATTGGCGCTCCATTCACGACAGTGTCGTCCAGGTGCCGTACTTCGCGACCTCGCGTTCGTCGAAGTTGAAGCCCAGCCCCGGCGTCTGGTGCAGCATGACGCGGCCATTGCTGAATTCGAGCTGCCGGTCGACCAGCCGCCTGAAGTTGAGCACCTGGTCGTCCGGAAAATACTCGACGTAACGCGCGTTCGGCGTTGCTGCCACCAGCGGCGCATGCAGGTCGTGAAACCAGTGAGGGCACATCTGCACGCCATAGCTGGCTGCAGTGGCCGCGATGCGGCGCCATTCGGAGATGCCTCCGCACACCGCTGCATCCGTTTGCAGGATTGCGGCGGCGCCCATGTCCAACAGTTGCTTGTGGTACCAGCGGCCATAGCCGATCTCCGCCGTCGCCACCGGGATGCGGGTCAGTCTGGCCAGCCGCGCATGGCTTTCGATGTCGTCCGGTCCGAAGGGCTCTTCAATGAAATAGGGGTTGTATTGCTCGATACGCCGCAGGTATTCCATGGCCTGTACTGTGTCAACCCAGCCGTTGTTGCAGTCGAGCATGAGCTCTACCTCCGTGCCAATGGCCTCGCGCACAGCCCGTACGCGAGTTTCCTCGCCCTGGGGCGACCAGCGGCCGGTTTTCATCTTCACAGCGCCAAAGCCCCTGGCTACGTGGCCCGCCATTTCGTCAGCCACCCCCTGCGCCGTCTTCCCCTCCAGGTAATAACCGCCGCTCGCATAAGCCGGCACACTCTCAAGCTCCACGGCTCCGAGGAATTTATGCAGAGGCAGGCCGACCGAACGCGCGTTCAGATCCCATAGCGCCGTATCCAGTGCGCTCAGGGCGCGCATCACCGTGCCCATTCGGCCCTGCAACAGGCCTTCCTGGTACATCGCCTTCCACAGCCCTTCGACAGCCGATGAATCCTGGCCGAGCAACACGGGGGCCAGCAACTCACGCACTGCAACCGAAAAGAGCTCTCCAGCCGCGCTTCCCACATAACAAAAGCCGAGGCCTTCGACGCCGTCGGTACTGCGAACCTTGACCAGCCCGTAGTGGCGGGCCGTGACAACGCGGTTTGAAAACGATGTGACCTGGTCGAGCGGGACGGTAACGGCACACACCTCGATGGATTGAATTTTTGGCAAAGCGGTCCTTCTGAAGTTGCCTTGATTGTCGGATTAGCCCCCTATCAGAACAACCGTCTTGCGGCATCATCTGAAGATGTAAAATGCATGTTCCGCGCTCGGCAAACCCTACAATTCACCATGGATTCAAGGTTCCTGGAAACACTGGCGCTGGTGGTCGAACTGGAGTCGATCGCCGAAGCCGCGCGCAGGCTTGACCTGACCTCCGCGACGGTGGCGCAGCGTGTGAAGGCACTGGAGGCGGAGGTTGGCACCCGGCTGGTCATGCGCGCGGGCCGCACGACCAAGGCAACCGTTGCGGGTAGACGTGTGGTCACGCACGCGCACGCCGTGCTTCGAGAAGTGCGCGACCTCATGTCGGCGGCATCAGGCACTGAACTGCCCGCAGGCCCCCTGAGGCTGGGCGCCACACCCACGGCCATGATGGGCACGGTGCCTGCGGTGCTGAAAAAGTGGGTCAAGCGTTATCCGACCATCGAGGTGTACATCGAACCAGCCAACACCACGCTGCTGCACGACAGGGTGATGCGCGGGGAACTCGACGCCGCGATCCTGGTACAACCTTCGTTTGACTTTCCCAAGACGGTGTCGTGGCGCGCGCTTCGCAAAGAGCCGCTGGTGCTGGTAACCCCTGCCGCGATGAAAGTGAAATCCGTGCTCGCCACCATCGCGGCAGAGCCCTTCATCCGCTACGACCGGAACGTCGTCGGCGGACGGCTTGCAGATGACTACCTGCGCAAACACGGCGTGAAGCCGCACGTACGCTTCGAGCTGGACGGAATCGAAAACATCAGCAAACTGGTCGCCGAGGGTCTCGGGGTATCGGTGTTGCCCGACTGGGAAGACGGCAGATCAAACCGCGCAGTGAAAAAATGGCCTCTTCCACCGCCTTACCCCGTTCGCACGGTTGGCCTGATGTGGCTACGCTCGGGCGTTCGGTCGCCCCTTGCAGTTGCATTCGGGGACCTGATCCTGGACGAGGCCCGCACCCGCTGTTGAATCAGCAGTTTGCTAGGGTGAGTTGCCGAGTTCGAGCAGCGTGTGAAGCAGCACGTTGGCTCCCTCGGCGGCCTGCTCCGGCGTGATGCTTTCTGCCTCGTGATGGCTCAGGCCGTCCTTGCATGGAATGAAAATCATCGCGGTCGGCGCAATGCGGGACAGTTGCACCGCATCGTGGCCGGCACCGCTGAAAATGGCATCGTGCGAATAACCCATCGCCTGGGCAGCGCGCTGGACGGCTTCGATACACATGGGCGAGAAACGCGTCGGAGCAACCGACCAGTAGTTGTGGACACTCACCTCCAGGCCCTCGTCGCTAGCGGCACGCTGGAACAGCTCCAGCAGCTCTTCGCGCATGCTCTCCAGCCTCGTTTCGTCCGTGTGGCGGCAATCAGCCGTCAGCACGACCTTGTCGGCCACCACACTGCGGGCATTGGGGCTGACTTCGATAGAGCCGACCGACGCGCGGCCGTTAGGTTCGTTGCGCAACGCGAGCTGACGCACGCCTTCGATGATGTGGGCCGCGCCCAATAGCGCATCCTTCCGGTGGGGGATGGGTGTGGTGCCTGTATGGGCAGCCTTTCCGGTCAGTTCCACCTTGTAGGCGTGAACACCGACCACGCCGTGCACCACGCCGATGGAGACACCCGCCTGCTCAAGCACCGGACCCTGCTCGATGTGGGCCTCGACGTAGCTGTGAATGCTTGGCCGCACGGCGTCGATGCTGCCAACATAGCCAATGCCACGCAGCGCGTCCTCAAGACGCACACCTTCACTGTCGCGCGCGTCATAGGCTGCCGCCAGTTCGATGGATCCTGCTACCACGGCGGCTGCTATGGAAGGCGGCTGGAAACGCGCACCCTCTTCGTTTGTCCAGACGACGACGTCGATGGGACGGCGCGTCGTCACCTTCTCGCGGTCCAGCGTTCGAAGGACTTCCAAACCCGCGAGCACCCCGAACGGGCCGTCGTACTTGCCGGCAACCGGCTGGGAGTCGAGATGGCTGCCCGTCATGACGGGCGCGGCGGATGGATCACTCCCCTTGCGCCGCGCGTAGATATTGCCCATGGTGTCCACGCGCACGGCATAGTCGCTTTCACAGCACCACCGCTCAAACAATTCACGGCCCGCCTTGTCTTCGAGGGAAAGCGCGAGGCGCCGCACCCCACCCGTCGGCGTGGCCCCCACATCTCCCATCGCCTGAAGGTCGGACCACAGGCGGTCTTTGTCGATTTGCATCATGTATTCACTCCGGAGTTGGTATACAAGAACGTTGCGCACTAGTCCTTGAGAATCGCGAGCGCCTTCATCAGGTCCGCCTTGTAGCGCGTTCGGGTTTTTTCGATTTCGGCGTCGGTCCACTCGTAGAAGCCCTGCCGTGCTTTCACGCCGATCTTTCCCTCGCTGACCAGCCGCTGCATGAGCGCGCTCGGCTCCGGATCGGTGCACAGGAAGGGATACATGCTCGCCGCAGCGGAGCAATGAATGTCGATCCCGGCGAGGTCTTTTTGCAGCAACGGCCCGGCCGCGACGTACCGCAAGCCAAAGCCGTAACGCACCACCGTGTCCACGTCCTGCGCGGAGGCGAATCCCTGCTCCACAAGCGATATCGCTTCTCGCATCATCGCGTGCTGGATGCGGTTGGCCAGAAATCCCGGCACGTCCCGCTGCACACGTACCGGCTTCTTGTCGAGTTCCGCCATGATCGCGTACGCTTTTTCGATGACAGCCGGGTCGGTGTGCTCTCCCCGAATCACTTCCACCGCCGGCACCAGGTGGCCGGGCATGAAAAAGTGCAGGCCCAACATCCGTCGGCCGGTTGAAAGCCCTTCACTGATGCGCGTGATGGGCAGTCCCGAGGAGTTGCTCGCCAGCGGAAGATCGGCCGGTGCATGGCGCTCGAGTTCGGCAAACACGGCTTGCTTGATGGGCAACACCTCAGAGACGCATTCGATACAGATGTTGGCTCCAGTCCAGTCCACGTCCTTGATCGCATCTCGAACCGTCACGGCACCACTTGTGCCCCCCCTACCGATCTCGCTCACCGCGAGGCTGATCCGCGCGGGCAATGTCTTACGCACAGCAGCGTCGCTTTCGACGATCTCCACGTCGCGGCCATGCGCGGCAAAGATAGCTGCGATGTCGGCCCCCATGGTGCCGCCTCCGAGGATCACTCCCTTGTTTGCGTTATTCACAACTCAATCCTTTCAGTCAATTTCATTTAATTTCCAGTGGAGGTGTTGCATGCGAATACATCGGCCGTCCCGGTACATCCATCTGCGCGACAAGCACGCTTCCCGTTTCGGATTCGGTGATGTAGAGCTCATGCCCACCCCGCCCACCGTAGGCGACATTGGTCGTGGCAAGCCCGGCGCATGAGCGGATCCGCAGCAGCGGCTCGCCGAGCGCACTGAACAGCCATACCGTGCCCAACCCGAGATGTGCCACAGCCAGGTTGCCCTGGGCGTCCATAGCCAGGCCGTCCGGTCCGCCGCCTCCGGACATCCGGATGAACTCGCCCACCTTGTAGGGAACCCCGCCGGGCAAGAGCGGCACGCGCCAGACCGCGTTTGCACGGGTAACGTTCACGAACACGCTGGTTTCGTCCAGTGACAGGACCAGGCCATTCGGGCTGGGGATATTGCTCAACAGCAGGTCCAGCTGGCCGCCGTGACGAAGGCGGTAGAGCCTGCCGGTCGGATCGTGCAGTCCGGTCAGACCCTGGTCCGTGAAATAGAGATCTCCGTTGCTGGCAAACACAAGGTCGTTCACCCCCTTGAAGGGTTCGATGGTCGCCCGGTCCAGGCAAGGTGTCACGCGACCGGTGACTGGATCCAGCAGCATGATGCCGTGGCGATAGTCCGCAATGAATATCCTCCCGTCACTGTGAACCTTCAGCCCGTTAGGCTCGCCGTCATATTCGGCGACCAATTCCACCTGGGCATCGGGCGATATCCGAAAGACGCGTCCCCACGCGACATCGACGATATAGAGATTGCCTTCACGGTCAAAGGACGGCCCCTCGATGAAACAATCGGTGGGTCTTTTCTGCATCACGTCGATCCACCGCGTGCTTCCCGTGCGCTTGCGATAACGATCCGGGATTTGCGCAAACAGTCGCGTCGTGATTTCGGGGGGTGCTGCAAACATGGCGAGGTCTTGAGTGACGGTCAGTCGATACGTTGCGGATCGCCCGAGAACTCCATGCCGCAGAACCAGCCGCCATGAAAGGGTTTTTCGAACTCGGGCTCCGCTTCGGCTGGCGAAGCCGCCAGCACCTCTTGCGCATAGACGGCCCCGTTGTCCTGCGCCTTGAACCCAATAGTTGCCGCCCCCGGGTTATGCCAGAGGCTGCCGTCATTGGCCGACACACCGTAGACGACAAGGAAGTGGATGTCGGGCGCCTGCAGGCAACAACGCGTGAGTTGGACGTAATCCCTCTCGCTCATCCACGCGATGAGGCCGCGGGGGTTCTGGGGCTGTGGTCGAGCAACACCAATGCGCTGCGCCACAACACTCATTGCGTATTTATCGGCATAGAGCCGCCCCACGGCTTCACCGAACACTTTGCTGACGCCATAACGCGAATCCGGCCGCACGGGCTCGTGTGGCCCCACTTTCCGATCACGGCGGTAGTAGCCGACGGCATGGTGGGAGCTCGCGTAGACGAAACGCCGGACACCTGCGAGGCGCGCGGCCTCGAACATGTTGTAGGTGCCGATGATGTTGGCCTGGAGGATGGGCTCCCAGGCGGCCTCCACGGAGACGCCGCCAAGATGAACGACTGCGTCCACGCCATCCATCGCAGCCGCAACCTGGGCGGAGTCCGACAGATCGGCGCGTACGAATTCCTCGTGATCGCCGAGCGCCTCCTTTGGCGGCGTGAGGTCGCTCAGCCGCACCGTCTTTGTCAGGTCCCGCAGGTCCGCGCGGAGTACGCCGCCGAGGTAACCAGCGGCGCCCGTCAGGAGGATGCGGTTGAACGGAGCCGAGGGTGGTGTGGTCATGTCGTGCATTGAATGTGGGTGTCACTTGAGCTGGACGTGCGCTGCCCTGGCCCTACCGGGAACCGGTTTGGCTCGCCGAGGCGGTGCCGTGCTCGCACGAACCACCAGATTGGCAGGTATTTCCAGCACGCTTGGCATCGGCGTGCCATCGATATTGGCCAGCAGGAAGTCGCCGGCGGTCGCGCCGATCTCGTGGGCGGGGACGCGTAAGGTCGTCAGCGAGGGACTGAGTTCGGCGGCGAAGTCCAGATCATCGAAGCCGACAATCGACAACTCCTCGGGCAGTTGCAAGCCGCGGCTTCGAGCCTCCAGGATCGCCCCGAATGCCAGAGCGTCGTTGAGGCAGACGACCGCCGTCGGAATCTTTTCCATCGCGAGGAGAACGCGCATCGCGGTCTTGCCTTCGGCGATGGAGCCAAGGCCGCCGATCACGTGGCTGTCCGGAAGCCGCAGGTCACGCAGGGCCATCACATCGCGCACGCCCTGCACACGGGCCGACGCACGGTCGTTGGCGCTCGTCAGGCTGGCAATCACCGCGATGTCGGTATGCCCCAGTTCGATCAGATGGGAAGCAATGCGCTGTCCCGCGGAGCGGTTGTCGAATCCGACACAAGGATGCTCCTGGCTGACCACCCAAGTGACGACATAAGGAATGTCTCGCTCCTTGAGCAGCGCGATCAATTCCGGTTTGTGAATACCGCCGACAAGCACAATGCCGTCCACGCCGCGGCTCACCATTGTCTGCACTTCCGCGAACTCCAGTTCGAGGTCGTACGCCGAGGTGGAGATCAACAGTGTGTAGCCGACCTGGCGGAGTCTTTGCTGCAGCGCGTTGATAGCAGTGGCGTAAGAACTGTTCTCGATGGCCGGCACCACGATCCCGATCGTGCGCGATGTATTGCTGGCGAGCATGCGCGCCGCATGATCGGGAACGTACGCGAGGTCGCGTATCGCGATCTCCACCTGGAGCCGGGTCTTCTGGGACACCTTCGGGCTCTTGTTGATGACGCGCGATATGGTGGCCGTCGAAAACCCGGTGACCCGCGCAACGTCGTCAATGGTGGCTACGCGACGCGGGGGGGTTGGGGGTTGGCCCGGTGAGTCCTTCATATATGGCTGGTATCCGGCTATCAGAATGGTGTTGTTGCGGGCACGGGCGATACGCCTAACTCACTCTCCAGCCGCCGTGCCAGCTGCAGCACCGCCACGTCGGCATGACGGTCGCCGACGATCTGGATACCGATCGGCAGCCCGGCGTCCGAGAGACCCGCCGGAAGGGAGATGGCCGGGTTCTGGCTCAGGTTGAATGGGTACAGAAAACTCGCCCAGCCCAGCGTGTGCGACGAGTCCTCGATTGACGGATTTTCCTGGTTGACCGGGAATGCCACGGTCGTGGTCGATGGCGTAACGATGAAATCATAGTCCCCGAAGAAAAGGTTGATGGCCGAGCCAAAGCGCTCCCGCTGGGCCACGGCGTCCTGGAACTGCATCAACGTTACCTTGGCGCCGGCGCGAGCGCTTTGCAACAGGCCCGGCTCGATCATTTCCTGCCGCTCCACCGCCAAGGATCGAATCGCATTGCCGGCCCCGGCCATCCAGTGCACCCGGAAGGCTTCGCGGATGTCCAGCCAATCGGGCTCGCAGCGCACCAGTTCTGCACCGGTGGTAGCAAGAGCCTGCAAGGCCTTGTCGAATACACGCTCCACTTCCGCAGTTGCCGTCTGGCCCCACAAGCTCTTGACTACCGCGACGCGTGGCCGCTTCGCGGGCGCAGGAGGAAGGGGCCAGAACGAACCACCGGTGCCGGCCAACGCATACCAGTCCCGTCGGTCCTTCTGCACAATCACGCTCATCAGCAACGCCGTGTCGTCCACCGTGCGGCAGATCGGGCCCAGGTGAGCAAGGGTCCCGACGGGACTGAGCGGAAAGGCCGGTATCTGGCCGAACGTGGGCTTCAGGCCCACCGTACCGGTGAACGATGCCGGGATGCGCACGGACCCGCCGCCATCGGTGCCGATGGCGAGCGCCGCCATGTGCGCAGCCACTGCCACCGCGGAACCACCGCTGGATCCGCCAGGAGTCAACGCACGGTCCCACGGATTGCGCGTCACACCGTGGCGCAGCGAATCGGTGACACCTTTCCAGCCGTATTCAGATGTCGTCGTCTTGCCGACGATGATGGCCCCCTGCTCCCGCAGGCGCGCAACGCAAGGCGCATCGACATCCCAGGCCTGGTTGTCGTCCACCGCCAGGGAGCCGCGCCAGGTGGGCGAGCCCTTGACGAGGATCAAGTCCTTCACCGCTACCGTAACGCCATCGAGCGCACCCATGGGCTTGCCCTGCGACCAGCGCAACGCCGATGCGTGGGCGTCTTTCATTGCCTGGACTGCGAAGATCTGCGTGAACGCGTTGAGCGAAGGATTGAATCTCTCGATTCGGTCCAGGTTGGCCTGGACCACTTCGACGGGCGAAAGACTACCCGCCGCGTAAGCTTCGAGCAGCCCGCAGGCAGGCAGTGCACTTGGATCAGCGGTACTCATGGAGATGTCTAGTGGGCTGATGCAGTGGGCTGGCCCAGGCACATGAAGCCGATGACCACCGCGGTTACGTCACCCACGTTCCGGAACGAATGACGCGGGCCGGGCGGCACCCACAGTGAATTTGACACGTTGAGTGCGTACTCGAAGTCGTAGAGGTCATCGTGGGTGCGGACCTTACTGACCAGGTAGCCCGATGAAACCAGATAAATGCACTCGCGGCTTTCGGATATGAACGGTTCGGTGCTTTCTCCCGGCGGCACTTGCAGGCGGAATGCGGACAGTCGCTCCAGGCCCTGATCACCTTCCTTGACCAGATACTTCACCGACGATGGCAGCGGTGATGGCGCGCGCTGGGGCAAGGTGAGGTCGCCGGTCACCAGAATGTGCTCCAGAAGATCCTTGCCGGTGTTGCGAACCTGGTGGACCACGTTCTTCGGCACGCAAACCGTGCTGCCGGGACTGACTTTCACAATTTTGTCATCGAGCTGGATCTCGCCGTGACCCTGCCGGAAGTAGATCACCTCTTCCGACCGGTCATCGCTATGTCTTGCACCGCTGCCGCCTGGAAAGTACTGCGTCTGCTCCACACCCATCAGCGCGGTTCCGTCGATCTGTGCCGGTGACCATACGGTGCGAACCAGGCGCGTGTTCTCGTTCGAGAAAGGAATATTGGCGAGTTGCGAAATTCTGCTTGCTGTTCCCATTTGAAACTCCTGAGTTGATTAAGAATTGCCGGCTGCTTACTGCAGCCTCCGGTAGGTATCTGCCCACGGCATGACTCGTTCAAAGTCCGCGCTCGCACCGAGAACCAGGTGGTCGGCGCGGCGCGGGCCAACGATCTGCATGCCTATCGGCAAACCCCCGGGCGAAAGACCCACGGGCACCGAAGCGACCGGATGTCCTGTCAGATTGAAAAGATAGGCGAGGCTCCAGCCCATCGTGCGGTCTACCGTCAGTTCACCCACGCGCGAAGGCCCGAAGGTTTCGGTCCCGGCAGGCGCGTTCGGCAGGTAGGCGACAACATTCGTCGGCGTGATCAGCAGGTCATAGTCCTCGAACACGGCGTCGACCAGATCAAGCACCACCGTCCGTTCGTGATTGAGTGCGGCGTGCTCGATGGCGAGCATCCGCCGCCCGCGTTCGACGAGATCGCGAAAGCTGTCGCTCAACAATCTGCCGCGCGGCGAGTCGAATTCAAGGCCATGCTTTCGCATGCCGGCGACAGTGTCCGCAGCGAACACCACGTAAAGCCCCTGCCAGATTCGCTCGACCTCCGCGTAGTGAATCGGCACCGGGTTGGCCAGCTCTGTGACGTGGGCGCCTGCAGTGGCCAGCGCCCTGGCTGCGTGGGCCATCCGGTCAACCACCTCGGGCTCCGGCTTGAGCCCGCAAAGCGTTGACGCGTAGGCGACCCTCAGATTCCTGAGGCTTGCGGACAAGGCAGCCCCGTACGGCTTGATCTCGCCGGATGGACCGAAGAGATCCTGGCGCATCGGTTGACCCATCACATCCATCATCGCAACGGCGTCGGCGACGCTGCGTGCCAATGGCCCCTTGTGAGTGAACGGTGCAAGCGCACCAAAAGCGTTGGGGCGGCTGGCCCAGGGAACGCCGCCGAACGTGGGCTTGAACCCGAAAACGCCACAGGCAGCAGCCGGCACGCGGATCGAGCCCCCGCCATCGGAGGCTGTCGCAACGCAAACCATGCCGGCGGCGACCGCGGCAGCACTGCCACCTGACGATCCGCCAGAACTGCTCCCAATGAAGAACGGAGTGCTGGTGGGTCCGAAGACGAGGTTGTCCGTGGTGTTCTTGTGACCGAACTCGGAAGTGTTTGTCATGCCCAGAGGGATAGCGCCCGCATCCAGCAATCGCTGCACATGCTTTGCCGTTTCCGGGGCGACGTGGTCGGCAAAGGCCCGGGAGCCAAACGTGTTGCGCACGCCGCGCAACGAATCCGACAGGTCTTTGAGGCCCAGCGGAACGCCGAACAGCCGCGGCAGAGGACCTTCGTGGCGCTTGAGCGACGCCTGCGCCTCCAGGGCTGCGACACGCGCGGATTCGATCGTAAGAGTCACGAATGCATTGACCTCGTCGTCCAGGCGCTCGATGCGTGCCACGGCGGCCTCCACCACCTCGACCGGCGACAGTTCGCCCGACAGGTAGGCGGCATGCAACTGCGCAATGCTGAGGTAGGGAATGCCCATCTGCGATTCCTCAGGCATTCACCACCACGCAATGCACCGGATCCACGCAGACGATGGCCTGACCGCCCGTCTCGAACCGATCGCTGGGTGGGCGACGCACCAGGATTTCGCCCCACGCGGTCTCGACAGCGTATTCAATGAAGTCGCCGCTGAACACCGAGCGCATGATGGTGCACGGCCACTGGTTGAAGCCCTGCGGCACCTGCTCCTGCGAGCGGCAAAGCACGGGGTAAATCGTCCTGATGGCGACAAGACATTCCGTGCCCGCCACCGGCCGCCGGTCCACGGCCTGAATCGAGGCGCCATTGGCAAGCACGAACTCAACCGTCTGCGCTCCGGAGTGCGGCGTTTGAACCTGGCCGGGATATAGGTTGGCGGAGCCGATGAAGTTAGCGACAAACCGATTGACCGGATAGTCGTAGAGCTCGTCGGGGGAAGCTTCCTGCTCGATCCTGCCGTTGGACATCACGATGATGCGGTCCGACATCGTGAGCGACTCCTCCTGGTCGTGAGTGACATATACGGACGTGACGCCCAGGCTTCGCTGCAAGTCCTTGATTTCGCGGCGCATCTGGACACGCAGGTTGGCGTCGAGGTTGGACAGCGGCTCGTCGAACAGGATGACGGAAGGACCGAACGCCACCGCCCGCGCGAGCGCGATGCGCTGCTGTTGCCCACCCGACAGGGCAGAGGCGCGGCGATCGGCATACATGCCCATCTGCACCAGGTCGAGTGCCCACTGACCGCGTTCGCGGATTTCCTCTTTCGGACGGCGGCGAACCCGCAGGCCGTAAACCACGTTCTCGAATGCAGTCATGTGCGGCCAGATCGCGTACGACTGAAAAACCATCGACATGTTGCGCTTGTCCGAAGGCACGTCGATTCGCTGCTCGGAGGAGTAGACGATGTTGCCGTCGACACGGATCTCCCCGGACGTCGGGCGCTCAAGGCCCGCAAGCGATCGAAGGATCGTTGTCTTGCCGCAGCCTGATGGCCCCAGCAGGGTGAGGAACTCACCCGCGCGGACCTTCAGACTCACGCCATGAACGGCTGTGACGTTGCCGTACTTGATGACGAGGTCTTTCACCTCCACCAGGTACTTGGGTGGAGACTCCGGCGATTGGGCAGCTTGAAAGGGCTGCACGTTGTTGTCTGGATTGCGCACATCACCGCCTGCTGAATGAAAGGAAGAGGACAGAACGGGTCCGCGCTGCACAGATGCATGGCTCATGCTTTGTCCACCTTTGTGAAACGGAGCATCAGCAACAGCGCGCCCAGAACGACGGCCAATTGAATGACCGCAAGGGTGGCTGCCGTTTCGCGGCCGCTAAGCTGGAATGCTTCGACGATCGAGGGAGAAATGACGCGGGAGTCCGGTCCCACTAGAAGGATGGAAGCGCCCAACTCACGAACACTTACGATGAACATCAGCAGCCACGCGGCGATCAAGCCCGGCTTGAGCAGCGGCGCCGTCACTGTGCGGATCATGTAGAAGCGACCCGCGCCCAGGACCTTTGCCGCCTCTTCAAGGCTCTTGTCCAGTTGCAGCACGACGCTTGCAATCGTGCGAACTCCCAGGGGCAGGAACACCGTCAGGTAGGCGAGCCAGAGGATCCACAACGTTCCGTACATCTTCCCGGGAAACTGCAGCCAGGCCCACAGCAGGCCAAAGGCGAACACCAGCCGGGGAATGGCCACCGGCATCATGACGACGTACTCGATGCCCCGGCCGATCGCCGGCGGGATGGGAGAGCGGTAAATCAGCCAGACGACAAAGCCCATCAGCAGTACACCGGCGGTCGCGGTGCTCGCCCCCAGGATCAGGCTGTTAATCATGGAAGCCGTGAAATCGGGCGAATCAAGAACCTTGCGATAGTGCTCCAGCGTCCATACGGTGTCTCCGATGTACACAGTGGACAGCCGCTGCACCGAATTCAGGATCAGCGTGAGGATCGGAAGCACCACGGCAAGTGCTGCGTAACCGCCAACCGCAGCCAGCAACGCATACTTCGACCGGCGAACCTCGATGCCGCCCTTGCGAAAAGCCTTGCCGGAGACAGTGGTGAAATCACGTCCTTTCAGCAGACGGAAATACAGATACATCAACGGGCCCACCACCAGCAGCAGCGCGATGCCGAGCGCGGCCGCCTCGCCATAGGCGGGCGGATAGGAACCGACGAGGAGATATATCTTGGTGCTGATGGTTTCAATGCCGCCTGTCGCGCCGAGCACCAGGGGTTCCGCGAATGCTCCGAGCCCCTCGGCCAATACAAAGATGGTGGCGCTGAGGATGGCTGGCAGCATGAGTGGAATCGTGATTCTCATGAGCGTCTGCGTCTTGGATGCGCCAAAAAGCTGAGAACACTCCTCCAACGAAGGATTGAGCAGCTGCAGCGCGCTTCCCATGATCACAAAGGCGACAGCGGCGCCAGTCAACGCCATCACGAACGCAATGCCGCCGACGCTCGAAATGTTGATGATCGGCTCGACCAGGCCCATGTGAAAGCCGATCTGGTTGATTAGGCCTGAACGGGGCGATGCCAACGCCAGCCAAGCGAGCGTCGGGACGAGTGGCGTCATGTAGTAGGGCAATACCAGCACACGCTCGAAAAAGCGCCGGCCGGGCACGTCCGTGCGAAAGACGACCCATGCCGCAATAAAGCCGCAGGGGATGGCGATCACGGTTGAGGCAACTGCCAGCACGAACGTGTTGACGATTGCCTCCCGATTGCCCGGGGATAAAACCTGCGCGAAGTTTGCTAACCCATAGCGCGCAGGCTGACCGGACTCGCTGACACGAAACGCCACCTCGAAAAGAAAGGCCATCGGATAGGCCACGAGCACCACAACAATGAACAGCGCCAGATAGGCAACCACCTGCTGAAGGGTGACCCCTTGCCTGAAGTGCTGGATCGATGTGCCCGCCATCTCAGACCTTTCGTTCGCAGGCATTCGTTACCGGCCGAGCACCGTCTTCCACTCCGACTCGAACACGGGGCGGCTCTTGCCCATCGCGTCCCAGTCTGGCGTCAGGAATTTCACGTTTGCAGGCGCGCCGGAGCCCTTCGGAGGCGCGACGTCGGTGCGCGAGGAGAAGTACTGCATCTCCCGCACGATCACTTCCTGGCCGACCTTGGACAACAGGTAGTCCAGCAACAGCCGGGCAGCCTGAGGATGCGGAGCGGTACTTACAACGCCAACTCCTTCAAGCGTCGCAGGAATGCCCTCTTTCGGATAGACGATTTTCAAAGGAGCGCCTTTTGCGATGTATTGCATCGCGCCGGAAACCTGGCCATTGACGGCAACGAGATCTTCCCCGCTGACGACACGATCGAACTGCTGGGTGAATGAGTCGAACGCCACCGGACGCAGGGCACTGATGTCCTTGGTCCAATAGTCCTGGCCATTGATGTCCGCCAGCGTCTTCCACTGCGCGAACTGAAGTCCGGATGTCGTGTTCTTCACGCTGGCCCGCCCTGCATAACGCGGATTGGCCAGGTCTTTCCAGCTGGTCGGCGGGTTGTCGCCGATCGTCTTGGTGTTGTAGACGATCGCCGTGGCGACCATCCCCCACGAAGCCCAGTAGCCGTTCGGCTTGCTTTGCGAGTTCACGTCGGGGTAGTGCTTGTGCTGTGGCGATGCGTACAGGGCGAGCTCCTTGTCGGCCTGCATGCGCATCAGCAGCGTGGGGTCGGACAACACGAGCACGTCGACCAACGTGTTCTTGGTCTGGACTTCCTGCTTCACCTTCGTGAACAGCGAGCCTGTCTGCGCCCACAACGACTGGACCTTGATCTCAGGGAACAGCTTGTTGAATTCCTTGAGCACCGCCATCTGCTGGTCCTGGCCGGCGACCGCGTAGAGAACGACCTTTCCCTCCTTTTTTGCAGCGGACACGTCCGCGCATGTTTCGAATCCTTTGACCATGACCGGCTTGGCACAGCTGGTGTTGGCGAAAACTGAACCGGCTGCGAGCGATGCGGCTATGGCTATCGCACCAACCGCTACCTTGACTGCGGGAGAAGATGTCATCGGAAACTCCTGTGGACTAAAGAGGCAATTTGATTGTTGCGGCCCGCTGGCCCAGCGCATCTCCGAGCGCCTCATCCGGAAACGTCAATCGTGTTCGACGCCGCATTATTAACGGTCATTTTATAAAATGCAAGCGCTACCAATATGGATCTCGATCAAATCTAGTTTTTCTATCATTCAGTGGGAAAACTCTCGAAATTGCACGGGTTAACCCGAATGTAAGCGGTTTCTTTTAATGCTATTTTTGCCCTGTCAGACCACCGACCCACCTCTGGCGCCGGGAATGGCGTCAAGCAACTCTGAAGGATCTAAATTGAAAGCCCATCGAATCTGCTTATTGCTCGCCGCCCTCTCGGCGACCACGCTGACCCTCGCCCAGGGCGCGAGCAAAACTCCCATCGAACTGACCTACTGGACGATGCTCGATCACAGTTCGAAAGACGCTCGCGCTCAGGCTGAGCGGGCCATCCTGGAAAAGTTCATGCAGGAGAACCCCAACATCAAAGTGAAGGTTGACACCACGCCCTGGAACAAACTCCCGCAGAAAACCATCCTGGCCGTGCAGAGCAAAGGCGGCCCGGATGTGAGCAGAGTGTCATTCGGTCAAACCCTTGAATACATCAATCTGAATGTCTTGAAACCGCTTGACTCCTACCTGCCAGGCAGCGCTAATTCCGGCCTGCTGGGCGAGAGCACCGTCTTCAACGGCAAGCGCATGGCGATCGTCTATACGCCCGTGCCTAACGCCATCCTCTATCGCAAGGACTTGTTCGCAGCGACTGGCCTGCCCGAGCCGCGAACATGGGACGAGTTCTCCAGGGTGGCAGCCGCCATGACCAAGGGCAACGTTCATGGCTTCGGCATCGGCCTGAGTCCGGCCAAAAGCCTGGTCCCCAATTTCGTCCAGCCGTATATCTGGGGCGCAGGCGGCAAGGTGTTCGACGGAAGCTGCGGCGCGTGGGATGGCCCCGCCGGCGTCAAGTCGGTGCAGTTCCTCGTCGACATGATGAGCAAGAAGACGATGCCGACTGACGTCCTGCGGCTCAGCAACGACGATGTGCTGGATGGCTTCCGCGCGGGCCGTTTTGCCAGCGTGGTCGAAGAGGCGTCGCGGGCGTCCACGGCCGCTTCCTCCGAAATGACCAAGGGCAATGTCGGCCTGTGGCGTTTCCCCTCGGACACCAATCCGAAGGGTTCGCCGCCCTACATCTACAGCTGGAGCATCGCGGTGACAAGCAGCTCCAAGCACCCGGATGAAGCGGCACGCCTGGTCAAATTCATGACCGACAGGGAGGGCGACCACATCAAGGCCGAGACCTCTGGCGAGCTCCCGGCGCGTGCAGCCTCCCTGAACGGCATCAAGTTCAACCCGGCGAACGCCGCGGTGTCAGAGGCGTTCGTAAAGTACCTTGCCGACTTCGAGAAGTCGCCGCAGACCTATCCCAAGAACCCAGCCAGGTTCCACGACCTGCTCATCCAGGCGGTGCAACAAGTCGCGGTCGACAACGTGCCGATCCAGAAGGCCCTGTCCGACAGCGTCGCCTCATACAACAGGGCGATCGGATGCAAGTGAACGGCAGCACTCAAGCATCATGAAGGGGTCCTCGATACGCGCAGCCATGCTGCCTTACGCATTCATCGCCCCGGCGATCCTGCTCGTGTTCGCCGTGACGGGATACGGCACCTACTACGCGTTCGAGTACAGCCTCTATGACGCAACCATCGCGGCCAAAAACAGCTATGTCGGCCTTGATAACTTCCGCAATATCTTTGCGGACTCCGCCTCGCGCGGCAACATCGGCGTCACGCTTTTGTACGTGGCAGCCGGCGTCCCGGCAACCGTCGGCCTCGGACTGGGGCTGGCGCTGCTCCTGAACCGGCGGCCGAAGTTCGACGGGCTGTTCAGAACGCTGCTGATCGTCCCCTGGGTCACCTCGCTCGTGATCACGGCCCTGCTGTGGCGCTTCGTTCTCAACGGCGACCTGGGCCCGGTGACACAGCTTCTTGAAATTGCGGGCCTGCCACCGATCCAATTCCTGGACCACAACTGGGCCATGTTGTCGCTGGTGGTTGCCTCAGCATGGAACGGCTATGCGTTTTCGATGATTCTGCTGCTTGCATCCCTGCAGCAAATCCCGGAAACCGTGCGGCGGGCTGCGCAGGTCGATGGCATCTCGCCCTGGCTTTCGTTTCGGCACATCACGTTCCCGCATTTGAAACCGACGCTGCTCATCGTCACGATCATGGGGTCCATGCACTACCTGAACATGATCGAGCTGCCGCTCATCCTGACAGGCGGAGGGCCGGGCCGTCGCACCGAAATTCTCCCGCTGCGCCTGTACCGGGAAGCGTTCGACTACTACGACACCGGCACGGCATCGGCAATGGCCGTCATCGTTTTCGGCTTCAACGTCGTGCTGACGGCGGCGTACATCTACTCGACACGGCGCCAGACGGCTTAAGCGGCCGTTTGTCCCTCATCACCCGCACCCACACCAGGACCGCATCGTGAATCGACTTTCCACCTACATGGTCTATGGCCTGCTGGCACTCGCCTGTGCATTCGCGATATTCCCGCTCGCATGGGGCTTCGTAACCTCGCTGAAAGGTGAAGCCGAAGTGGTGGCCTTTCCGCCCACATGGCTGCCCGGCACGCTCACGCTCGAAAACTACGCACACGTGCTTTCCTCGAGCTTGCCCCACTACCTGATGAACAGCATTTTGGTGGCAGCCCTCACCATCATCTTGTCGCTGGCGATCGCGGCGCATGCCGGGTACGCGGTATCCCGTTTCGACTTTCGCGGGAGAACGACGCTGCTATACATGATCCTGGCTTCGATGATGGTTGCCCGCGTATCCAACGTCGTGCCGCTGTACCTGCTGAGTTCACGCTTCGGCTTGCTCGACACCAAGCTCGTCCTCATTCTGGTTTACAGCGGGTGGCAAATGCCTATTGCCGTCTGGTTGCTTAAGGATTTCTTCGCCAATGTCCCGCAGAGCCTCGACAGGGCCGCGCAGGTCGACGGTTATGGCCCCATGGCGATCTTCTACCGCATCGCACTTCCGCTGGTGCGACCGGGATTGGCTGCAGCCGCCATCCTGATTTTCATGTTCGTGTGGAACGATTTCATCCTCGCCGTCACCCTGACGACGTCGGAGCCCAATCGCATGGTGACGGTGGGCCTCTACAACTATGTCGGGCAGTTCGGCATCCAGTGGGGCCAGCTCACGGCGGCCGTCATGGTCGCATTGCTTCCCGTTGTCATCCTTTTCGCCATCGTTCAGAAAACGCTGACGCACGGCCTCACGGCCGGCGCGGTGAAGGGATGAACGCATGTGCTTCACGTTGAGTCAAATGGAGAATTACCAGTGGCAGAAATCCGGCTATCCAACATAGTGAAGTCGTTCGGCGACAGGGTCGCGCTGCGAGGCGTGAGCCTGACGGTGGCAGATGGTGAATTCTTCAGCCTGCTGGGTCCCTCGGGTTGCGGTAAATCCACATTGCTGAACATCATTTGCGGCCTGGAATCGCCTTCCGGCGGAAGCATCTTCATCGACGGTGTCGATGTGACCGATGTGCCCCCGAAGGATCGCGGCATTGCCATGGTCTTTCAAGATTACGCGCTCTATCCCCACATGACGGTTCGCGGCAATCTCGAATTGCCATTGAAGGCAGTGAAGGAAAAGCGCCCGAATATCGACCGCAAGATTCAGGAAGTCAGCGAAGTGCTTGCGATCGGGGAAATGCTCGATAGCTATCCACGCCAGCTCAGCGGCGGGCAGCGCCAGCGGGTGGCACTGGGCCGCGCGCTGGTGCGCAGCCCGAAGGTCTTCCTGATGGATGAGCCTCTTTCCAACCTCGACGCGCGCCTGCGCATCCAGATGCGTGCCGAACTCCGGCTGCTCAAGGAGCGGCTGGGCGTCACGGTGATCTATGTCACGCACGACCAGGCCGAAGCCATGACCCTGTCGGACCGCATGGCCGTCATGGCCACTGGGGAGGTACGGCAGGTCGGAACACCGATTCGCCTCTACAACCATCCGGAGAACAAGTTCGTCGCATCCTTCCTTGGGGACATCGGCATCAACATGATGGATGGCTTCATGGAGGGCGACGGGAGCCACGGCGTCCGCATCGAGGGCGGGGGGCCATCACTCACGCTCGGCCCATCGTTCGACGGGGTCGTGGAAAGCATAGCGGCGGACCACCCGGTGTCCATCGGCGTGCGCCCGGAACACGTCTTGTTGCACCCGGTCAGCGGACCTGGTGCCGCAGAAGGCGAAGTCATTCTGTGCGAGCAGCTGGGGTCGGAGCAGCACGTGCACATCAGCACAGGCAGGAACACCGTCATCGCCCGGGTGGCGCCGAACGAAGTGTTCCGGCTTCATCAAAACGTTTTCGTGACATTCACGCAGGAAGCTCTGTGCGTGTTCGACCGTGCAACGGCACACGCACTCGGTGCACCTGCTGAACCGGTGGCGGCCTGACATGCAGGCGAACACCGTCTTTAATCGCGTAGATGCCATCCTGCGTGAACAGCAGGCCGATCGGCGGCAGTTACTCGCGAGGATGGTGTCGATCGACAGCACTACCAGCAATGAAGGGCAAATCCAGGACCTTATCTACAGCCTGCTCGATGCCGAGGGCTTCGAGCCCCAGGCACTGCCAGTGGATCCCGAACTGGTGAAGCAGCGGGGGCCTAAGGGGATGGCCTATGTCCCGGTCGGAGGCCCGAATGTGATCGGTACGCTGCGCGGCGTAGCGTCCGGCCGGTCGCTGTTGCTCAACGGTCACTGCGACACCGTGCCGTTCGGTGATCTCACGCAGTGGACACACCCTCCCTTGAGTGGATTGATCAAGGACGGGATTCTGTGGGGCCGCGGTTCGTGCGACATGAAGGCCGGCATAGTCGCAGCCTTGTCCGCCATGCGCGCAGTCAAGCAGGCCGGCGTCAAGCTCGATGGCGACGTTTCTCTCTTGTCGACGGTTGGCGAAGAATCAGGCAGTGGCGGGGCCATTGCGTTCACGGCTGACTGCCGAAAATACGACGCGGCGATCATCGGCGAGCCCACGTCTCTCATCATTGCGCCCGCAAATTCGGGCTCCCTGCATGCCAAGGTATTCCTCCAGGGGAGCGGCACACATGCGGGGGTTCGGGAAGCTGGCGTCAGCGCAATCACCAAGTTCGCCGGCCTGGTGCACGCCCTGGAAGATTTCGAGGACGAACGCAACGAGCGGCTCACGCATCCGCTGTATTCAGACGTGCGCAACAAGGTGCCCGTCAACGTCGGCGTTGTGCGGGGCGGCACCTGGGCCGCGATGGTGCCGGAGTCGGTGGAATGCCACGTCCGGATCGGTGTGATGCCCAACGAGTCGCTGGGACAAGTCCAGGTTGAGTTCGACGACTTCGTGCAGCGCTGGGCGCGTGGTGATCGCTGGCTGTGCAAGCACCCCCCAGTGATCGACTGGAGCGGGCCTCAGGTGCCCGGCACGGCGATCCCCCCCGATTCGCCGCTGATCCAGGCAATGGCGGATTCATATCGCCTGACGCTTGGCACCGATCCGCAGGTCCGCGGAATGACTTACGGCTCGGACATGGTGCACTTCACCGAATCCGGCAACATACCCACCATTGTGTTCGGCCCCGGAGACATCGCCAATGCGCACCGCGTCAACGAGTACGTCCCCCTGGACCAGTTCGACAGCGCGACCCGCGTCCTGGCAGCGATGATTCTCAGATGGTGCGGACGCGCCGGCGCATGACGCTCAGCTGACCACGCCAATGTTCCACGGCACGAACTCGTGGTTCCCCAGGTCCAGCAATTCGCTCTTGCTGCGCTCGCCCGAGGCGATCCTGATCATTTGCTGGAAGATGCCCTCGGCCGCCTCCCGCATGGTCTGCGTTCCGTCCAGGATGGTTCCGCAGTTGTAATCCATGTCTTCCGTCAGACGGTCGTACATCGGCGTATTGGTGGCCAGCTTGATGGAAGGCACGGGCTTGGCGCCGAACATGGAGCCGCGGCCCGTCGTGAACATGATCATGTTGGCGCCACCTGCGATCTGGCCGGTAGCCGAGCAGGGATCGAAGCCGGGCGTGTCCATGAAAACGAAGCCGCTCTGGCATACCGGCTCGGCATAGCGGTACACCTCCATGAGACCAGTAGTGCCGCCTTTCATGGATGAACCCAGCGACTTCTCGAAGATGTTGGCCAATCCACCCACCTGGTTACCCGGGCTCACGGCGCCGTTGATCTGCACGTCACGGCCCGGCGAATAAACTTCCTTCCACCAGCGGATGCGATCGATCAGTTTTTCTCCGACCTCCCGGTTGACCGCGCGACGCGTCAAAGTGTGCTCTACACCGTAGATCTCGGGTGTTTCCGAAAGGATGGCAGTGCCGCCGTGGCGCACCAGGATGTCCATCGCCGCACCCAGTGCAGGATTGGCCGTAATCGACGAGAAGCCGTCCGACCCCCCGCACTGCAAGCCGATCTTGAGGTGACGCACCGAGACCGGCTCGCGCTTCGCCTCGTTGGCCGCGGGCAGCATTTTCTGCACCGCTGCCACCGCCGCCTCTATGGTTTTTCGGGTACCGCCGTTTTCCTGCATCACGAACGTCTGCAGGCGCGGATTCGTCTCGAGGCCTTCTTTCTCCATCAATCCGGCCAACTGGTTGCGCTCGCAGCCCAGGCCGATGACAAGTACCCCTGCGAAGTTGGGATGCCTGGCATAACCACCGAGCGTTCGACGAAGCAGGTCCATGGGTTCGCCGCTCATCTCCATGCCGCAGCCCAGGCCATGCGAAAGCCCGACCACTCCATCGACGTTGGGAAATTCCTTGAGCAATTCCGGCGTGAACCACTCGGCAACCTTGTGCACCACGGTCGCCGAACAATTAACGGTGGACAGAATGCCGATGAAGTTGCGTGTGCCGACTTGCCGGTCGGAGCGCACATAGCCCATGAATCGGGCCTGCCCGGAATCGGCCAGCACCGGCGTCTCCACGTACTCCTCTCCGTACGCATAGTCCCGATCGAACTCACGGAAGGTCACGTTGTGCGAGTGCACGTAGGTGCCGGGCGCGATGTCGCTGGCGGCGAAACCAATGCACACGTTGTACTTGAGGATCGGCTCGCCCTGCCTGATCGGGCGAGCGGCGATCTTGTGGCCTGCGGGCACCTGACTGCGGCTGTTGAAGCCCTCGCTGGGCACGGCTGTGCCGATGCCGATATCGACGCGTGCCACCACGACGTTGTCGTTGGGATGCAGGCGAATGATGGGGCCGGTGACGCGCTTCTCGGAAAGTTCGATCATGAGTGGTCTCAATGCATGTTTGCTGAACGCCATCATGGACTCAGGCGAAGCTCGATAAACCCCGCTTGTCCCATCTTCAATCGATAATGAAATTTTGTTCCTGATGGACACGCAGTTTCTGCAAAGCTTCGTGATGGTGGTCGATAGCGGTTCCATGGCCGAGGCCGCGCGTCGCCTGGACGTCACACCCGCGACCGTCGCCGCCCGGGTCAAGTCGCTCGAGGAAGCAATGGGAACGGCACTCGTGCGACGTGCCGGACGCACCGTGAAGCCCACGGAAGCCGGCCAGCGCATTCTGAACAACGCGCGCGCCGTGCTTCGCGACGTGCGTGATTTACAAGCACTGGCCAACGATGATGCGCCGCCCGGGGAGTGGCGCCTGGGCGCATCTACTTCCGCGCTGACCGGCCTGGTGCCGCCGCTGCTCGGCGCGCTCTATCAAAAGCACCCCAAGCTCGCCGTCTACATGGAGCCAGGCAACTCGGCTACGCTTTACGAGCGGGTGAACGCCGGCGCACTTGATGCTGCTGTGATCGTGCAGCCCCAGTTTGCATTGCCCAAGTCATGCAGTTGGCATCTTCTGGCTGAAGAGCCTTTGTGCCTTTTGGCGCACGCTTCCATGGCTGGCCGGGCTCCGCTGGAACTTCTCGCTACCGAGCGTTTTATCCGTTACGACCGCAGCATGTGGGGCGGCCGTATGGCCGATGCCTGGCTGCGTGAGCACCAAATTCAGCCCCAGGAGCGCATCGAGATTGACTCACTGAACGCGATCGCGGCCTTTGTACACCAGAGGCTGGGGATTTCGCTGGTTCCGGACTGGACGCCGCCTTGGCCCGAAGGGCTGGAAGTCGTGCGTATTGCATTGCCGCCCCCAACCCCGGTTCGCCGGATGGGTCTGGTCTGGACGGAAGGCCCCAAGTCCGCACTCGCTCGCGCAATGCTGGCCGAGGCCCACAGGCTCAAGATCGGCAAAGTCGACTTCACTTAGCTCTCACAAACTTTCCGCGAAGTCCTCAGGCCTCCATCTCCCGAAGTGATTCCCACGCGGAATAAGTGTTATAGCCCGCGGGGGCGTTCCCCGTTGGCGACGGGGTCCCTAGAGTGTTGTGCTCCCCCACTCCACGGCCGCCCCTGGTAGCGGCCTCACCGGAAAGGTAATTCCCTCCTATGCAGAACCTCAACTTCCATCCTGCCGGGCGTCACTTCCTGCAGATCCCAGGCCCCTCACCTGTGCCGGATCGCTTGCTGCGCGCCATGAGCTACCCCACGATCGATCACCGCGGACCTGAGTTCGGTGCGCTGGGTCGGAACGTGCTTGCCGGCATCCAGCGAATTTTCCAGACGCGCCACCCCGTGGTGATCTATCCGGCCTCGGGCACCGGGGCATGGGAAGCAGCACTGGCGAATTGCCTGAGCCCGGGCGACCAGGTGCTCATGTACGAGACTGGCCACTTCGCATCGCTCTGGAACAAGATGGCGCTGCGCCTGGGGCTCAAGCCGGAATTCCTGCGCTTTCCCGGAGAGGACGCGCAGCTACCGGATGCTCCCGGCTGGCGCCATCCCGTCCAGGCGTCGCAGATCGAGGAGCGGTTACTAGCCGATACGCAGCATGCCATCAAGGCAGTTTGCGTCGTCCACAATGAGACCTCGACCGGCGTCACGTCAGACATCGCAGCGGTGCGCCGCGCTATCGATGCAGCACGGCATCCTGCATTGCTGCTGGTAGACACAATTTCCGGCCTCGCTTCCGCCGACTACCGTCACGACGAATGGGGTGTGGACGTGACGGTCAGCGGCTCGCAAAAGGGCTTGATGCTTCCCCCTGGCATCAGCTTCAACGCTCTCTCGCCAAAAGCAATCGAGGCGAGCAAGACGGCGAAGTTGCCCAAGGCTTTCTGGGCATGGGACGAGATCGTCGAGGTGAACCAGACCGGCTACTGGCCCTACACGCCTAACACCAATCTGCTCTACGCCCTGTCCGAGTCGATAGAAATGCTGGAGCAGGAAGGGCTGGCGCAGGTCTTCGCCCGGCACCAGAGGCTCGGTGCAGCCTGCCGCGCCGCCGTACAGGCATGGGGGCTCGAAGTGCAATGCGCGGACGCGTCCGCGCACTCACCTGTCCTGACCGGTGTCCTGCTGCCGCAAGGCGTGGACGCGGACAGGGTCAGGCAGATCGTCTACCAGAACTTCAACATGTCTCTGGGTGCGGGCCTGGGCAAGTTGAAGGGCCGTATGTTCCGCATCGGTCACCTCGGAGAGTGCAATGACCTGGCCCTGGTTGCCGCCGTTGGCGGTTGCGAGATGGGCCTGAAGATGTCGGGGGTGCGATTGAAGGAAAGCGGCACCCTCGCAACCCTTGATTTCCTGGGGCGGACCGCCACGCGGCAAGACCGTCCCGAGTAAATGAAATGAGCCCCGCCTTGGCGGGGCTCAGTCGCGACGCCGCGGCCTATCCATCAACCCGCACGTTCGCATCCTTGGCCACCTTCGCCCACTTGGCAATCTCGTTGCGTTGCAGTTCAGCGAACCGCTCCGCCGAGCCGCCGCCATCCTCGACACCGAAGGCGTCGAATTTCTCGCGCACGTCCGGCAATGCGAGCACCGCCTGGATGTCCTTGTTCATCCGGGCGGCGATCGGCGCGGGCAGCTTGCCGGGGCCCGAAATTCCGTACCAGTTGAAGGTCTCGAAGCCGCTGAAGCCCTGCTCCTGCATGGTCGGCACGTCCGGGTAGGCCTTCACCCGTTTCGATCGGGTCTGCGCGAGCGCAACGACGCGACCGCTTTTCACATGCGGCGTGGCCGCGGTCATCGTCTCGAAGCTGTACTGGATCTGCCCGCCAACCAGATCGGTCAGCAGCGGCCCACTGCCTTTGTAGGGGACGTGCAGCGCATCGACCTTTGCCTGCAGCTTGAACAGCTCCAGCGCAAAGTGCTGCGCTGTACCGGGGCCTGCGGAGCCGAAGGTGATCTTGCCCGGCTGCGCCTTGCACAGCGCGACCAGGTCCTTGACCGTTTTGACCGGCTGCATGGCACCGGCGATGAGCAGGTTGGGCGTGAGGCCGAGCAGCGCAACCGGCACGAAATCCCGCTCGGGGTGGTAGCGCAACTTGGGCAGCACGGCAGGGGCCAGTGCGTGGCTGTTGATCGTTGTCAGCAGCAAGGTGGCGCCGTCGCTCGCCTGCTGCGCCACATACTCGGCCGCAAGCGTGCCGGACGCGCCAGGCCGATTGTCGATGACTACCGGCTGCTTCCAGAGCTCGGCAAGCTTCAATCCGACGACACGGCCCAGTGCGTCCGCGCCGCCGCCCGGTGGAAAGCCGATCACCAGCTTGATCGGCCCCGAGGGCCAAGTTTGAGCTTGCACCCAGGGTGTAGCGACGAGTGCCGCGGCGGCACCGCCGGCTTGGAGGAAGTGGCGTCTTTGCATGAATATCTCCAGATCAAACTATGTCTTAAATAGCGGGCCAGCGGTCGGCCCAGGGATGCGCCGCTTCATACGCGGCGCCGATGTTGAGCAGCATGTCGTCAGTTCCGTAGGGTCCCACCAGTTGCATGCCAAGGGGAAGCCCTTCGCGTGACGGTGTGCAGGGCAGCGCGAGCGCGGGAAGCCCCGCCGCATTCACCCATCCGGTATAGATCGCATGCCCACGCGGGCCGACCTCGTGTCCGTCGATATGCGTGGGGTGGGAGTCTTCCGCTTGCCACGGGAGGGCTGCCGCCGAAGGCATGACGATCAGGTCCGTCCCCTCGAACAGGGCAACGCTACCCCGCCGCAGCTGCTTGACCTGCTCCAGGATTTGCCACAAGCGTGCCGCCGGCAGCTTGCGACCCTTCTCGGCCATCTCCAGATACTTCGGCGAGGCTTGCGCCGCCCATGTCGGCTGGCGATCAAACAGTTGTGAGAGCCCGATCTGCCCGATCTGCGGCCAGGCTTCGGCATAAAAGTCGAGATTCAGGGGAAGCGGACCCGTGCGGACGCGATGCCCCAGTTCCGCGAGGCGACGCACGGCCTGACCGACGCTCGCGGCGATCTGGGGATCGAGCGGTGCGTCGCCCAGGCGCTCGACGTAGAGGATTCGCAGCGAGGCTGCAGCAGTGCGTGGATTGGCGTGTGCAGCGGCCAGCGATGAGCGGTCAACCGCGGCCGGCCCGCGAATCACGTCAAACAGCATTCGCACATCGGCAACCGTTCGGGCCAGCGGCCCGATAACTTCGAAGTCGAGCAGCAAGCTGGGCAACACGTGTTCACGCGGAACGGCCGAGAGCGAGGGCTTCAGTCCCACCACGCCGGTGTGCGATGCCGGCCGCCGTATCGAACCCCCACCGTCCTGCCCAATCGCAAGCGGTGCGATGCCGGCCGCAAGTGCCGCCACACCGCCGCCGGTGGACCCGCCAGGCGTGAGCTGCGTGTTCCATGGATTGCGCGTGGTGCCGAACACCGGATTGCTCGTGTAGCCTTCCAGTGCAAACTCCGGCACGTTGGTCTTGCCCAGAATCAGCGCGCCCGCCGCGCGAACCCGAGCCACCGAAAGCTCGTCGTGCTCGCTGCGGTGGTGGCGCAGCGCCCGGCAGCCCCAGGTAGTCTCCTGATCCATCGTGTAGAGGCTGTCCTTCACGGTGATGGGAACGCCGTCGAGCGGCGATAGCGCCCGCCGCTGCGCGAAGCGCACCGTAGCCGACGCAGCCTCCCGCAGGAAATCCGCATCGCGCCGGGCCACGACCGCGTTGAGGCGCGGGTTCACGGCGTCGAGCCGCGCGATGCAGTCCTGCGCCACCGCCAACGGTGTCAGGTCCCCCGCGCGGTAGCGGCGATGCAGTTCGGTGGCGGACAACCGCCAGAGTTCGCCAGCGTTCATCCGGTCACATCTTCGAAGGAAGGTACGTCACGATCTGCGGCACGGCGACAAGCAAAAGCGTGAAGAGGATCATGATCAACACATACGGCAGCGCGCCCCAGATCGCGTCTTCGATTCCGCCTTTGTCTGGCCGGATGCCGTGCACGACGAACAGGTTCATGCCCACCGGCGGCGTGATCAAGCCCAGCTCGCACATCAGCACGATGAAGATGCCGAACCAGATCGGATCGATCCCCACTGCCACCGCAATCGGGTAAGTGATCGGGATGGTGGCGACCTGCATCGAGAGCACGTCCATGAACATGCCCAGGATCAGGTAGAACACGATCAGCACGAGAATCAGCACCGTGGCTGACAGGCCCAGGCTGGTCACCCACTTGGTCATGGACTCCGCCACGCCCGTGAGGCTGATCGCAAGGTTCAGGATGAACGCCGCGGTCATGATCAGCAGGATCATGCCGCTGACGCGTGCCGTCGAGATGAAGCAGTTGCGCAGCAGTTCGCGGTTCAGCTTGCCTGAGTGCCACACGAAGCCCAGCGCGGCGATGACGCCCAGCGCCGCACTCTCTGTCGTGGTTGCGATGCCGAAGTACAGGCTGCCCATCACGATGCCGAACACAACCAGGGGAGGAACCAGGTGAACCAGGCTGCGCATCTTGTCCGCAAACGGCACCTTCGCCTCACGCATGACGTTGCCGCTGAGGATGCTCGAGCCCGCGATGTAAAGCATGAAAAAGCCTGTGAGCAGCAGCCCGGGGATGATGCCTGCAATGAACAACTGACCGATCGAGTTGTTGGTGAGGGACCCGTAAACAATCATGTTCACCGATGGCGGGATCAGGATGCCCAGGGTACCGCCGGCAGCGAGCGATCCGAGCGACGCACGCATGGAGTACCCGCGCTTTTGCAGCGACGGCAGTGCCACAGTTCCCACCGTGGCCGCGGTCGCCACAGACGACCCCGAGGTCGCAGCAAACAGCGCACAGCTGCCGATGTTGGTGTGCAGGAGACCACCCGGGAGGCGGCCCAGCCATGCCGACAAGGCGATGTACATGCGATCCGCAATACCCGAACGCAGCAGCAGTTCACCGAGCAGGACGAACAGCGGAATGCAGGTGAGCAAATTCTCGTTATGCACCCCCCAGACCACGGGCGCGATCGAGTCCATGAACGGAATCCCGTAGGCGGCGATGCCTCCCAGGATCCCCACGAACGCCATTGACACGGCGATGGGTACGCCCACCAGCATCAAGCCGAGCATGGCGGCGAAGGCCATGCCGAAAAATGGCAGTGTCATGGCTTGGCTCCTTCGGCCGCCTGGCGGTTCGCCAGGTCGTCCAGTTCTTCCTTCAGTTCTTCCTTCGCGCCCTTGGGCTGGAAGTCGTGATTCAGGATATCTATCCGACCCGTAGCGAGCAGGATTGTGGCGCGCACGGCATACCCCGTGGCGACCAGCGCAAAGATCACGAGACCCGCATACCAAACCGACTGGGGCAGGATCAGCGGTGTCGCCCAGGGGGTCTGCGCGGTGCTGCCATAGGCGACGGTGTCGGTGACCACCTTGGTGGCCACCCAGGCAACAAAGATGCCGAACGCGGCGATGCTGGCAATCGAGAACCAATTCAGGAACGCCTGCATGCGCAATGGAAGCTTCTCGTGAAACACGTCCACGCGAATGTGATTTCGACCCATCAGCGCCAGGCTGAATGCGATGGTGGAACCCACAGCCAACGCGTATCCGCCGAGTTCGTCCGCCCCCTGCAGCGAAATGTTGAACACCTTGCGCGAGATCGTCTCGACGGTCACCACGACCGCCAGCGCCAGGAAGACGGTGCCGAAGACCCAGGCGAGCACGTTCTCGATGTGAGTCTTGACACTCGACTGCGGGGCAGGCGCGGCCGCCGGCGCGGCCTCCTTGAGGATGGCGCCCGGATTCATTTCAGCCCCAGCACCGGTGCGACCTGGGCGTTCCACTGCCTGGAGCAGCCCGGGTTGGACTTGTCACAGGTTTCAGCCCAGCTGGGCAAAGACACCTTGGTGACGGCACCCCGCACGATCTCGAGGTCGGCTGGCGTCACGGCGACATTGGTCAGCTTGAACTTCTTGCCGGTGGTGCAAGGGTCCTTGCCTTGATTGCAGTTCAACGCGTCCTGGAACAATTCTTCAGAGTAGGTCCAGATCTCGTCGCTGAGCTTGTCGAACGCTGCCTGCAGCTTGACCTGCTGATCAGGCTTGAGCGAGTTCCACGCCTTGGTCGACATGGCGTAGCCGTTCAATGCCATCTGGAACCCCAGCGGCAGTTGGTGTGTCGTGACTTCCGGCCATCCCGCCGAATTCGCGGAGCTGGGGCCGGTAATGGCGCAATCGACGACTCCGAGCGACAGCGACTGATGCGTGTCTGCGAACGACACGGGCACCGGCGTGCCACCGACCATCTCGATGAACTTGGCCAGGTTCTGGTCATAGACCCGCACCTTCATGCCCTTGATATCAGATAGCTTCGCGATTGGCTTTTTGCAAAAGAGAACTTGCGGTCCAAAGGGCCAGACGGCTAGCAGCTTCACGTTGAACTGCTTTTGCAGCCGCTCGTCGACCGTCTTCATGTAGGCCTTCGCCACCTTGCGGCCGGTGGCGTAATCGGGGCTTGCCCCCACCAGGTCGAGCCCGAGGAGCGTGGGCTCGTCGCGCGAATTCTGCGAGACCCGCAGGGACACGATGTCGAACAGTCCCGCCTTCATCACGCGCAGCTGTTCAGTGTCCTTCAGGCCCAGAGTGTCGATCGGCTTGTAGTCGATATCGATGGGCAGTCCCGTCTTTTCCGCGAAGTTTTCGAAGAACGGCTGCTCCTTGTTCTTCTGAATCAGGCCCGTTGCGAGCGGCTGGCCGATGGCCTTGAACTTGATTCTTTCCTGAGCGATGGCAGGCGTGGCGCTGACGCCGATGGCGAGCACCGTGCAGGCGAGCAGACGGCATAGCAGATTGCGTTTCATGGGAAGGCTCCTTGGGTGATGGTTAGGGAAGCAGCAGGACTTAGCGAACGTGCGCGCCGAGAACGCGCGCAATTGAATGGGGCAAGCCGCGATTCGGCTTGATCGGGGGCATCGCGAAGCTTCCGCTTCTCGCGCGGCCCGGCTTCAACGCAGCCAGTGTTTCGGCGTGCCGAACGGCGCTGGAGACGCCGTCAACGACAGGTACCGGCAGTTGACCTTGCAAGGAGCGGGCCAGTCCTGCGAGCGGTGCGCCGGCAAGCACGATCACCTCGGCGCCGTCTTCTTCGACGGCACGTTCGGCCAGTACCTTCAGCGCATCGGCGTGCTCCTGCTGCACGTCACCAATGCTGGAGAGCGGCCGGTCGAGTGCGCGAATGCTGGCCAGTCGGCCACCGAAGCCGTAGCTCTCGACCACTTCGCGGTACCAGGCCTGGATGCGCTGCGAGATCGCGATGATTGAAATGCGATGACCCAGCAAATGTGCGCTGGCCAGTGCAGCCTCTGTCATGCCCGTCACGGGGACTGGCATCACTTCCCGCAGGCCTACCAATCCCGGGTCACCGAACGCCGCGACGACCACTGCGTCATATTCATCCGCGTGTTCGCACGCGAGCTGCGCGGTCGCGTAGGCGCCGATCAGAGCCTCGAAGCGAGTCTCGATGTAGGCCACGCCAAAGGGCGCGGTCAACACTTCAATTTCGGTCCCGGCCGATGCACTGCGGTGCGCTTCCTCGCGGATCAGCGCCGAGACGCTGTCGGAGATGTTGGGGTTGATCAGCAGCAGTCGCATCACGCTCTCCTGGGCAGCAGGCTGGGCGCGCCGCACGGAAGGAACTTGCCGCGGCCCGCGGTCCCGGTGAACTTCACGCCGTCCCACACCACCTCCCCACGCGACAGCGTGAGCGCCGGCCATGCCTTGAGCTGCATGCCCTGGTACGGCGTGTAGTCGACGGCGTGATGCAACCGGGCGTTGTCGATCGTCACGTCGCGCTCCTCCCAGATCACGAGGTCCGCGTCGCTGCCTACCGCGATGGTTCCCTTGCGCGGGTGCAGGCCGTAAGCCTTCGCCGGGTTGGTCGAGGTCAGCTCGACGAATTTCTGCAGCGTGATCCTGCCGCCCAGCACACCTTCGGAATACAGCAACGCCAGTCGGGTCTCGAGGCCGGGAATGCCGTTGGGAATGTGGCGGAACGGCGCTTCTTCGCCGCCGACCTTCTTGCCGTGCGGGTCGTCATAGCGAAACGGTGCATGGTCGGAAGAGAACACGGTGAAGAGACCGTCGCTAAGTCCGCCCCAGATGATTTCCTGGTTCGCCTTGTCACGCGGCGGTGGGCTGCAGATGCACTTGGCGCCTTGAAAACTGTCATCGATTCCGAGGTCTTCCGCCGTGAGGAAGAGGTATTGCGGACAGGTCTCGGCAAAGATGGACAGGCCGTGGCTGCGCGCCCAGCGGATCTGCTCGATCGCTTCGCGGCCAGACACATGCACGATGAGAATGGGCACATCGACCAGTTCCGACAGCGCGATGGCGCGATGCGTAGCCTCGCGTTCCACCAGCATTGGCCGCGCGTGCGCGTGCCAACGTGGTGCGGTGCGGCCTGAGCGCTCCAGCCGTTTGGTAAGCCACTCGATGCAGTCGGCGTTCTCCGCATGAACCATGGCGAGCGCGCCGTGCGTGCGTGCGACGTCCAGCACATCCAGGATCTGCCCGTCGTCGAGCTTGAGGTCGTCGTAGGTCATGTAGACCTTGAACGACGTGTAGCCGCGGCCGATGAGGTCGGGCAATTCCGTGGCGAGCACGTGCGGCGTGGGGTCGCTCACGATCAGGTGGAATGCGTAGTCGATGCAGGCCTTGCCCTCGGCGCGGCCGTGATAGTCCTGCACCGCCGCTTCCAGGGATCCACCCTTCATTTGCGCGGCGAAAGGGATGATGGTGGTGGTGCCGCCACAGGCAGCCGAACGCGTCCCTGTCAGGAAGTCGTCCGCCATTTTTGCCGGACCTTCCATGGGCTGGTCGAGATGGCAATGCGCATCGACACCGCCGGGCGTTACGGTCCGACCCGCTGCGTCGATCTCGCGCGCGCCGCCGGAAAGCGCGTCACCCAGCGAGGCGATGCGGCCGCCACGGATTCCGAGGTCGCACGTGAAAGTGTCACTTGCCGTCGCCACCCGTGCGTTGCGGATGACCAGGTCGAAGTCAGCCATGGTGACGCATCCCCCATTTTTTTGCGAACAAAATACCATTTTGTTTGTCGACATATTTATGCACGAGTGGGGTGCTAATTTGCAATGTCCAATAGGTCATCTGGTACTTCTTCAAGGTAAGTTGGGCGTGCTCGAGGTCGGCGCTTCAGGGATCTTGGCTTGGGACGAAGCATAGGACAACGAGACGCTAGCCCTCTAGGTGTTTACACTACTGTCCACATTTAACAATAGTGTTGTTGACAATCTTTAATTACATTTGCCGCAAAGAACAACGCTCGCAGCACTTTGTGGACTGCGCGTTTCCTCGAACTTGGAGCGACGATTGACTACGCGACCCCTGCGCCTCGGAGTGCTGACGCCCTCCTCCAACACCGCCCTGGAACCGGTCACGACCGCCCTCTTGTGCGGGCTCCCCGACGTAACGGCCCATTTCTCCCGCTTCCGGGTGACCGAGATCTCCCTCGAAGCAACCGCGCTCGGGCAGTTCGACGACAGCAAGGTGCTGGCCGCAGCGCAACTGCTGGCCGACGCAAAGGTCGATGTGATCGGTTGGAGTGGCACTTCATCCGGGTGGCTTGGATTCGAGCGCGACAGGCAGCTGGTGGACCGCATTCGCGAATGCACCGGCATCCCCGCCACCACAGCCGTTCTGGCACTCAACGAGCTGCTGGCCATCAAGGGCGTGCAACGCCTTGCACTGGTCAGCCCCTATACGGACGACGTCCAGCGCAAGATCCTCGCCAATTACCGCGCCATCGGGGTGGAGGTGGTGGCCGAGCGCCATCTGGGCATCCGCATCAACCATGACTTTGCCAATATCACTGGCCCCACCTTGCGCGACCTGATTTCACAGGTGGCCGGCTCGCGGCCCCAGCCTCAGGCCATCACCACCTTCTGCACCAACCTGCGCGCCGCGCAACTCGCGCCCGAGGTCGAGCAGGTTCACGGTGTTCCCTTGCTCGACACTGTCAGCACCACCGTGTGGGGCATGCTGCGTGCCGCGGGAGTGCCGCCGTCCCAGATCACGGGCTGGGGGGAGTTGTTCGAATGGCACTGAACGCAGCCAACAACCACGAGTTCGCAGCCGTTGCACAGGCCCGCGAGGCTAGCGACCACGAAGAATCCACGCACGGCACCGGCCGACGCAAGCTGCGCGCGCGCATCAAAGCGGACACCGGTGTCGAGGAAATTTATGAGCGAATCTTTGTCGCCATCCTGGAGCACCGGCTTCAACCGGGCACCAAGCTCGGCGAGGAACGGCTGGCGGACATCTTCGGGGTCAGTCGCGCACGCATCCGCGAGGTGCTGGCACGCCTCGCGCACGCACAGATCGTGCAGCTCTACCCGCAGCGCGGCGCTTTCGTCGCGCAGCCCACGGTGCAACAGGCGCGCGAAGTGTTCGAGGCCCGCCGGTTGATCGAACCCGCACTGGTGCGGCGCCTGATTGAAACGCTCACACCCGAAAAAATCACCCGGCTGCGGCAACACCAGGAACTGGAAGCCGACGCCCGGCGCCGGCACGACAAGCGCGCCGTGATACGACTGTCCGGCGAGTTCCACACCCTCATTGCCGAGCTGGCCGGCAACTCGGCCCTGTCGCGCAGCATGCGCGAACTGTGCACACTCACCTGCCTGATCATCTTCCTGTACGACGCACCGACGGCGCAGAGCTGCCGCCACGACGAGCACGAGCTGCTGATCGACGCGGTGGGACGGCGCGACCGCTGCCGTGCCGAGAAGCTGATGCTGGCCCACCTGGACCACATCGAAAGCAGTCTCACTCTCCACGACACGAACACCGAACCCGATCTCGCGGCTGTCTTCCATGGCTGCCATCCGCGAACACCGGCGGATCGCTGACGAGAGGCGCCGCAATCACGTCTTGGGCAGCGCTTCCCACCAGCGACCGTCGAAGCGACCCTGCAGGAAGGCGATAAAGGCCTGCACCTTGTGCGTCACCAACTTGGGTGAAGGGTATACGGCGTGGATCTCCTGCTCCGGCAGGCTGTGTCCCTTGAGCACTTCGACCACCGAGCCTGCAGCAAGGGAGGCATTGGCCACGTACCAGGGAAGCGCGGCGATCCCCAGGTGAGACCGCGTGGCGGCGAGCACTGCGGAGAGGCTGTTGGACCGCAGGCGGGCGCTGACGGGGATGGTGGCGGCCTCACCGCGCGGCGACATGACGCGCCACACATCGCTGCCCTGCACGCTGCTGTAGATCAGCGTCTCGTGCGCGCTGAGATCGGTGGGACGCCGTGGCACGCCGTGTGCGCGCAGGTACCTGGGGGACGCCACCATCAGCCATGGATTGGTGCCGATAAAGCGCGCACCCAGTGATGAGTCGGCCAGCTTGCCCATGCGAACGGCCACGTCCATTCCCTGGGCGACCAGGTCGGTATAGCGGTCCTCAAAGCTCAGATCGACCTGCAACTGCGGATGCTGGCGCATGAACTCCAGGGTGAGCGGCACCAGTACGCGCCGCCCGAAGGCCACCGAACTGCTGATGCGCAGCAAGCCCTGGGCCTGGCTCTGCCGCGTCTGCACGACGCTGTCTGCTTCCTGCAGGGAACGAACGATTTCCTTGCATTTTTCGTAGTAGAGAGCGCCCGCCTCGGTAAGGCTGACACCGCGCGTGTTGCGATTCAAAAGCCGCACCTTCAGCCGCGATTCCACCGCCGCGACCTGCTTTGTCACGGTGGGCTGCGTGGTTGCGAAGGCCTGCGCGGCCTTCGAAAAACTTCCGGTCTCCACAACCCGTACGAACATTTCCATTGCCATCAAGCGGTCCATCGTGTCTCACCTATTCCTATGCGGAATAGATGTTATGGGCCGGCGCCCTCTTCTGCAATGGCGCATCGGTTCTTAAAGTCATGACCGGAACAACAGGAGTGCAAACATGGCAAGAATGAGTGCTGCCCAGGCCGCCATCTGGGTGCTGGAAAAAGAAGGCGTGACACAAGCCTTCGGCGTGCCCGGTGCGGCGATCAATCCTTTTTACGCCGCGATGCGCAATCAGGGCACCATCGGCCACATCCTCGCGCGCCACGTCGAAGGCGCGTCACACATGGCCGAGGGCTATACGCGCGCGGCGCCCGGCAACATCGGCCTGTGTATCGGAACCTCGGGGCCTGCCGGCACCGACATGATCACGGGCCTCTATTCGGCGCAGGCCGATTCGATTCCGATCCTTTGCGTCACCGGCCAGGCTCCGCGCGCGCGCCTGTACAAGGAAGACTTCCAGGCCGTGGACATCGAGTCCATTGCCAAGCCGGTCACCAAATGGGCTGTGACGGTGCGTGAGCCGGCGCAGGTGCCGCGCGTCTTCCAGCAGGCCTTTCACCTGATGCGTTCGGGCCGGCCAGGACCCGTGCTGATCGACCTGCCTTTCGACGTGCAGGTGGCCGAGATCGAATTCGACCCGGACACTTATGCGCCGCTGACCGTCTACAAGCCCGTTGCGACGCAAGCGCAGGCCGAAAAAGCCATTGCCATGCTCCAGGAGGCCGAGCGGCCCCTGATCGTCGCAGGAGGAGGGGTGATCAACGCCGATGCGGCCGACCTCCTCGTGGAATTTGCCGAGCTCACGGGCGTGCCCGTGATTCCGACGTTAATGGCCTGGGGCAGCATTCCCGATGACCATCCGTTGATGGCGGGGATGTGTGGCCTGCAGACCAGCCACCGCTACGGCAATGCATCGATGCTGGCAAGCGACTTCGTCCTGGGCATCGGCAACCGCTGGGCCAACCGGCACACCGGTTCGATCGAGGTCTACACCAGGGGCCGCAAGTTCGTGCACGTCGACATCGAGCCCACGCAGATAGGGCGCGTCTTCTCTCCCGACTACGGAATCACCTCCGATGCGAAAGCCGCACTGCAATTGTTCGTTGAGGTGGCGCGCGAGCTGAAGGCGGCAGGCAAGCTGAAAGACCGCGGAACCTGGGCTGCCGAGTGCCTCCAAAGAAAGCGCACCATGCTGCGCAAGACGCACTTTGACGATGTGCCCATGAAGCCGCAACGCGTCTACGAGGGCATGAACCAGGCCTTCGGGCGTGACACCACCTACATCAGCACCATCGGCCTGTCGCAAATAGCGGGTGCTCAGTTCCTGCACGTCTTTGCGCCCCGCCAGTGGATCAACTGCGGCCAGGCCGGACCGCTCGGGTGGACGGTGCCAGCCGCGCTCGGCGTACGCGCCGCAGACCCGACGCGGCCCATCGTGGCGCTTTCGGGTGACTACGACTTCCAGTTCATGATCGAAGAGCTGGCCGCGGGTGCGCAGTTCAAGCTGCCCTACATCCACATGGTGGTTAACAACTCCTACCTCGGGTTGATACGGCAGTCGCAGCGCAATTTCGACATGGACTATTGCGTGCAGCTCGCTTTCGACAACATCAACATGCCCGAGAGCGCCACCCCCGAACGCGGCTACGGCGTGGATCACGTGAAGGTCGTGGAAGGCCTTGGCTGCAAGGCCATCCGCGTCCACCGCCCGGACGAACTCGCGTCGGCTATCGCACAGGCCCAGGTTTGGATGAAGGAGCTGCAGGTTCCGGTTGTCATCGAAGTCATTCTGGAGCGCGTGACCAACATCGCGATGGGCACTGAGATCGACAACGTGAAGGAGTTCGAGGAACTCGCCACCTGCCCGTCGGACGCGCCCACGGCCATTGCAGCGCTCGAGTGAAGGATCACACCATGCCGAAATTCGCAGCCAATCTCACGATGCTCTTCACGGAGCATCCGTTCCTGGATCGCTTTGCCGCGGCTCGCAACGCAGGCTTCACCGCCGTCGAATACCTGTTCCCCTATGAATACGCCAAAGAGGACCTCGCGGCACGCCTTCGAGACCATGGGCTGACGCAGGTCCTGCACAACCTGCCGGCCGGTGACTGGGCCGCAGGCGAGCGCGGCATCGCGTGCCATCCGGACCGCCGCGACGAATTCCGCGCCGGGGTCGAGCGCGCCATCACGTATGCGAACGCACTCGACTGCCGGCAGCTGAACTGCCTTGTCGGCAAACAGCCTTCAGTAGTCACTCATGAGGAGGCGCACGCAACCCTGGTTTCGAACCTGCGCTACGCCGCCGATGCCCTGGCCGCCGAAGGCATCCGCCTGCTGATAGAGCCGATCAATGCTTATGACATCCCCGGTTTCTTCCTGACCCGCACGGAGCAGGCGATTGCGCTCATCGACGAAGTGGGTTCTGCCAATCTTTTCCTGCAGTACGACATCTATCACGCACAACGCACCGAAGGCGAGCTGGCCAACACGCTCCAGCGGAACCTCGCGCGCATCGCCCACGTGCAGGTGGCCGACAACCCCGGCCGCAACGAGCCCGGCACAGGCGAGATCAATTACGACTATCTCTTCAGGCACCTGGACCACATCGGCTACGCCGGATGGGTGGGCTGCGAATACAAACCGGCTGCGTCAACGGACGCCGGTCTCTCATGGCTGCAGCGCTTTGCGCGCTGAGCCGACATGCAAGCACAAGGAACTCCAATGACATCTTCCCCCATCAAGATCGGCTTTATCGGCCTCGGAATCATGGGCGGTCCCATGGCGGGCCACCTGCTGGGCGCCGGGCATCAACTGTTTGTCTACACGCGCGGTCGTGTGCCGAATGTGATCGCGGAATCTTCTGCCACAAAGTGCACCAACGCCAGCGAGGTCGCCAAACGCGCCGACATCATCTTCCTGATGGTGCCCGACACCCCCGATGTCGAAGCGGCACTGTTTGGTGAACAGGGTGTTGCCGCCGGCCTGAGCGCAGGCAAGACCGTGGTCGACATGAGCTCGATCTCGCCCCTCGCCACCAAGACCTTCGCGCAGAAGATCCGGGCGCTCGGCTGCGACTACCTCGATGCGCCCGTCTCCGGCGGCGAAGTGGGAGCGAAGAACGCGACGCTGAGCATCATGGTCGGCGGCGAACCAGAGGTATTCGACAGGGTGCTACCCCTGTTCGAGCTGATGGGCAAGAACATCACGCTCGTCGGTGGCAACGGCGACGGGCAGACGGCCAAGGTGGCCAACCAGATCATCGTGGCGCTCAATATCGAGGCGGTTGCCGAAGCATTGCTCTTCGCCGCACGCGCCGGCGCCGATCCCGCGCGCGTGAGGCAGGCGCTCATGGGCGGCTTCGCGTCGAGCAAGATCCTGGAAGTGCACGGCGAGCGTATGGTGCGCCGCACCTTCGAGCCGGGCTTTCGCATCGAGTTGCACCAGAAAGACCTCAACCTCGCACTTGCCAGCGCGCGCGCACTCGGCCTGTCGCTACCAAATACCGCGACTGCGCAGGAACTGTTCAACGCCTGCGCCGCGCATGGCGGCAAAGGCTGGGATCACTCCGCGATGGTGCGCGCACTTGAAAAGCTGTCGAACTTCGAAATCGGCCAGCAAGCGACCTAAAGCAAGCTTCCATGTCCAGGCAAGCGAAAGCGCAACCGCAACGGGAGTTACTGCGCCACATGTTCGATGCTGCAGTCGCTTCGGCGCAGCCATCGGTCTGCGTGCCACCGCACCTTCCGCACCCGGACGAAGTCAAAGGTCGGGTACTGGTCATCGGCGCGGGCAAAGCAGCCGCGGCAATGGCCCAGGCCGTTGAGCAGCACTGGCCAGGACCGATATCCGGCCTTGTCGTCACGCGCCGCGGCCACGCCGTGCCCTGCCGCCAGGTGGAGGTGGTTGAAGCAGCGCATCCCATCCCGGACGCCACCGGAGAGGCAGCCGCTGCCCGCATGCTCACGCTCGTGCAGGGGCTCTGCGCGGACGACCTGGTACTTTGCCTGCTGTCTGGCGGCGGCTCGGCGCTGCTTCCTTTACCCGCCGACGGGCTCACGCTGCAGGACAAGCAGGCGATCAGCCAGGCCCTGCTGGCGTCCGGTGCCTCCATCTCCGAGATGAACACGGTCCGTCGCCACTTGTCGCGCATCAAGGGCGGCCGCCTTGCCGCCGCCTGCCACCCCGCGCGCGTGCTGAGTCTGCTGATTTCAGACGTGCCACGCGATCGCGTGATCGACATCGCATCCGGTCCTACGGTAGCGGACCCCACGACATGCCAGGACGCCCTGGCCATCATTGAACGGTTCGGCATATCCCTGCCCACGGCCGCGCGTGAACTGCTGGAAGGCGGTCATTGCGAATCCGTGAAACCCGGCGACCCGCGACTTGCTCGTGCGCAGACGCGCATCATCGCGGCACCGCACATGGCGCTGCAGGCCGCCGCCTCCATCGCGCGACAGGCGGGCTATGCAGACTGTGTTCTTGGTGACGCAATCGAGGGCGAAGCACGCGAGCTGGGCAAGGTGCTCGCGGGCATAGCGCTGCAGGTTGCCGAACGCGGCCAGCCGCTGCGGCCGCCATGCGTCCTGCTGTCCGGAGGCGAGGCAACGGTGACCCTGCGCAATCGAGCCGGCGAAGAAGACTTGGTAGCAAATGGCGGACGCAACGTCGAATGCCTGCTCTCCATGGCCATCGCGCTGGAAGGCCATCCCCGTGTCTATGCGCTTGCAGCCGATACCGATGGCATCGACGGCACGGCGGAAATTGCCGGCGGCACGTTTGGCCCCGACACGTTGCAACGCGCATGGAGCCTCGGGCTACCCCCGCGCGAGCGGCTGGACGCAAACGATGGCCATGGCTTTTTTTCCGCCCTCGATGAATCCGTCATCACGGGTCCGACTCTCACCAATGTCAATGATTTCCGGGCGATCCTGATCGAAGCCGACTGCGGCGACGCCCCAAACGAAGGAACACAAAATGCGCAGAACCCGTAACGCCAAGATCGTCGTCACACTGGGGCCTGCCAGCTCGCAAGCGAGCGTCATCGAACAGTTGTTTCTCACCGGTGCAGACGTATTCCGGCTGAACTTCAGTCATGGCGTCGCTGACGATCACGCCCGGCGCGTGGCGATCATTCGCGACATCGAGATTCGTTATGGGCGCCCGATCGCCATCCTCGCCGACCTGCAGGGACCCAAGCTGCGCGTGGGCACATTTGCAGGCGGCGCCGTGCAGCTTCAGCCAGATCAGGCGTTTCGGCTGCAACTCGAGCCGGTGGAAGGATCAGCGGATCGGGCCCACCTGCCACACCCGGAAATCTTCGCAGCGCTCTCGCCCGGAGTCGAACTGCTGCTGGATGACGGCAAACTTCGTCTTGTCGTGGAACGCTGCGGCGACGGGTGGGCGGAAACCCGCGTGGTGGTTGGCGGCCTGCTGTCGGAGCGCAAGGGAGTCAATGTGCCGGGCGTGGTGCTGCCGCTGTCGGCGCTCACCACCAAGGACCGGCGGGATCTGGATGTGGCGCTTGAACTGAAGGTGGACTATGTAGCGCTCAGTTTTGTGCAGCGGCCCGAGGATATCCACGAGGCGCGAGCGCTCGTAGGCGATCGCGCCCTGCTCATCGCCAAACTCGAAAAGCCCGCCGCCCTGGACAGGCTGGAAGAAATTGTCGACGCAACCGACGCTGTCATGGTGGCGCGCGGCGATCTGGGCGTCGAACTCGCTGCTGAACTCGTCCCCTCACTCCAGAAGAGAATCGTGCGCGCCTGCCGTGAGCGAGGCAAACCCGTGATCGTCGCGACGCAGATGCTCGAGTCGATGATCGAAAGCCCGGTACCTACACGGGCGGAAGCATCGGACGTGGCCACGGCGGTCTACGACGGCGCAGATGCGGTGATGCTTTCGGCGGAATCTGCCGCAGGCAAGCACCCCCTGGCTGCGGTGCAAATGATGAGCCGCATCATCGAACGCGTGGAAGCCGATCCGCATTACCGCCAGGTGATCGATTCCTCCCATGCGCCGAACAAGGCAGGCCACACCCGGTTGGCCGACGCCGTGTGTTGTTCCATGAGTCGCGCGGTCACGTTGCTGCGGGCCGCTGCGATCGTCTCCTGCACGCACTCGGGCCACACGAGCTTGCGGGCGGCGCGCGAACGTCCTGAGGCCCCCATCCTGAGCCTCACACCGAAACTGTCCACTGCCCGTCGGCTCTCGCTCGCGTGGGGAGTTCATTCGCTGCACATACCCGATGTAGCAGGAGTTGAAGAGATGACTGCCGTGGCAGCACGTTCAGTGCTGCAAGAGGGCTTCGCGCGCCCCGGCGACATCTTCGTTGCGATCGCGGGGATTCCGTTTGGCGCGGCGGGAACCACCAACCTGATGCGGATCGCACAGGCGTGACCCAGAGATGGTCAGGCGTTCAAACCGAAGATCGTTGCCAGCTCCACTTCGCCATCCTGCGCTTCAAGCTGCAAACTGCTCTCGATATGGTTGAGGTGTTCGATCATCAACTTTTCCGCGCGAGCGCCGTCCTTTTTCGCGAGCGCATCGATGATGAGGCTGTGCTCGTCGTGGCGGCAGCTCAGTGCCGTAGGCGCGTCGTAAAGGAAGATGGTGAGGCAGGTAAGGACGCACAACTCCCGCATGCTGCGCGCCAGCGCCGAGTTGCCGGCAAGCTCAGCTACCAGTGTGTGGAACTCACCGGACAGGCGGATGACCGCGCGCTTGTCATTGCGTCTTCGGGCGTCGGCCTCGAGCTCGGCGTGCTGGCGCATCCGGTTGATCTTGTCCGGCGTGATCGTGGCGATGAGCCGGCGCAGCACAGCGGGCTCGATCAGGCGGCGGGCCTCGAAGACGTCCCGCGCCTGCTCCCTCGTCGGCTTGGCCACATAAGCGCCGCGCTGGGGATAAAGCTCGACGATCTGCTCATGCGCGAGCCGCGCCAGCACTTCGCGAATTCGCGCTCGGCTGACCTTGAAAATCTCGGCCATCTTCTCTTCCCCCAGCTTGGTGCCAGGTTGAAGGCGATGCTCGAGGATCGCGACGTAGATGCGCTCATAGATTTCGTCGATCTCCGCCTCGCGCTCCGGACGCTTGCCTTCGATCTGTTTTGCGGGTTTTTGCGCTTTGGTCGGCATGGAATTTTTTCTGAATGGGGCGGCTGCGACCTTACCGAGGCCCTGCGGGTGGCTCGGGCTCATTGCCATTGGAACAGTCCTCCCCAACCTTCGATTGCGGCAGGTGATTTGCCGGCCGCCCGCAGCATGCCCCAGACCGTGGCGGCCACGGTGTCGAGCAGCGGGATGCCCAGGTCGGCCTCGACGCGCGAGGCGAGATGCGCGGCGCGCAGGTTCGTGCAGAAGGTCAAGATGGCCTGCGGGCGCGCCGGTGCCACCTCATCGATCAAGCGGCGCAACCGCTCAGGGGTCACCGTTGCGAATGAATGGTTGTCACGCAGGCCCAGGTGCCGCTCAGCCACGACGTCCATACCGAGCGTTCGGTACTCCTGCACGATGCGCTGTTGCACATCGTCGGTGTACGGGGTCACAAGCGCCAGACGCGTGATCCCGCGCAGGGCGAGCAGTTCGTTGATGGCTAGCACAGCGGTGGTGGCGGGAATACCGCAACGCTCGGTGATGCGCGCGCAGAGGCTGCGATCCTGCTCAAATCCCAGCCAGCCGGCCGAGGTGCCACTCCAGCCGATCGCCTGCACTTTCGCATCGGCGAGCAGCTCGGCGGCGGGCAGGATCCGCGCTTCGTCGAACTGTCCAAGAGCCTGGGCCTCCAGGGCGATTTCAGTCACGCGAAAGCGCGAGAAGTGTGCGCTGGCGTCGGGCAGGGAGTCGAGTATTGCCTGGGTGAGCGGCTCGAGGGCCGTGTTGGATGACGGGGTGAGCACCCCTAGTCGAATTGGTTCTGACATCGGATGGAGCTTGGGCGGTGTACTTGATTGGGTATGCGGCTGTCGTGAACAGCAGTTTCTACACGATTGTTGAATATTCGCAGACTTTTTCGTTTACAGAATATTCTTAAAATTGAGTCATGAACCCTTCTATCGAAAACGACGTCTTGCGGTCGCTCCAGGATGCCCTGCGTGGCGGACCCGCCATTGACGACACTCGGATGGCCGCGCTCATCACGAGCCCGACACAGGCCTACGCCGTCCAGGACGCACTGGTTCAAGCCCTCGATGCGCAACGGCCCGCTACCGACGCGCCACCCGCATGGAAGTCCGGAGGCCCGTCCCGGGACGCCACACAGACGCATTCGCAGTTGCCTGCCTATGGCGTGCGCCCTTCAGGATCGGACATGCAGGGACTCCACTTGCGTCAGCCCGGCATCGAGGCGGAAATCGCATTGCGGCTTCGCCGTGCAGTCTTCGCTCACGAAGCGGCTGCGCTGACGCATGAAGACGCAATCGAGCTTGTTGAAGCCATGTGCGTATCGATCGAAGTCGTGGATTCACGCTGGTTAAACGGAAAGACAGCGCCCGGGCTGCTGAAGCTCGCCGACCTGCAATCTCACGGCGCTCTGGTGCTTGGCGAATGGAAGCGCTTCGAGAACAGGGACTGGAGCCGCCAGACATGCCAGGTACGCATCGGCGACGCAGACTGGCAGACGTTCGAGGGTACGCACTCGCTTGCCGACCCCACATGGGTGCTGCCCGCATGGCTGCGTCACGCCACCCGCAACGGCGCCTGCGTCCCCGCCGGTACT
>JBKJKT010000045.1:0-6338 GCA_046597415.1 Ramlibacter sp. | reverse complement strand
CGATCGCCGCAACATCGGGCACATGCATCTTCCGGGCAACTTCTTCCTGTTCACAATGTTCGCGCCTGCGGGTAGCGGAGCGGAAAAGGGCAACCTGGAAGGCGCGCGCGAATACCGTAACTGCCAGTTCATGACGCCGGAGACACGCAACACATCGCACCACTTCTGGATCTACCTGAACAACTTCGAAGGCGACGACACGACGATCTCGCGTTCACTGCATGCGAGCCTGATCGAAGGCTTCATGGAAGACAAGCACATCATCGAGGCGCAGCAAAGGGCGATGGAGGAAGACCCCGACTTCAAGCTGCTGGCCGTCGTCGCCGATGCGCCGCTGGTTCACTTTCGCCGTGTGCTCGACGGATTGATCGCGGCGGAGCAGGCCGATCAGGCCTTGCGGTTGACCAGGACGATCCCGATTGCCACGCCGCAAAGCGCCAGCACGAGCTGAAGGGTCAGAGGCTCGTTCAGTAACAGCACGCCGAAAACGAGCGCAAAGACCGGGGTCAGGAAAGTAAACGACGACATCTTCGTCGCCGGGTAGTGCCGCAGCAGCCACATCCACGCGAGGTAACTTGCGAAGGCGCCGATCACTGTCTGCAGGCCGATCGAAGTCCACGCCTGCGTCGAATAACTGAACGACCAGGTTTCGCCGAGCGCAAGTGACAAGAAGGGCGCGACGGCCGCTGTGACCCCTACCTGATAGAAGAGTGTTTTTTCGGCGCTGACCGTACCCATCTTGCTGCTGCGGATCACGAGCGTGGTCAACCCCCACAGAATGCCCGCCGCCAGTGCGAGCGCGTCGCCTCGAAGTTGCCGGCTGGTCGTCGTGCCAGAGAACCCTTCGCTGAAAGCCACAGCCACGGCGATAAATGCAATGGTCAGGCCGATCCACTGGAGGGGCATCAACTTTTCCGAAGGCACGAAGCGTGGCAAGGCGAGGGCGACCACGAATGGCGAGGTATAGAGAAACACCGTGAGGCGCGATGCGGTCGTGTCGCGCAAGCCAAGGTAAATGCAGGCAAATTCCGCTGCGAAAAGCAGCCCGGCCAGCAGGCCCGCCCTGAGCGTTCCATCGCGCTCAAAAAGCTTCACGCCGCGCACGGCACACCAGACAAGCAGCAGCGCGGTCGCACCCACAAAACGCATCGACGCCTGCCAGAGCGGAGGCACTTCAGCGACGGTGGACTTGATCAGGATCTGCTGGAAGCCCCAGAAAATGCACGAAGCCAGCAAGAGGGAGATGGCGAGGGAGTCGAGTTGCTCTTTGCGTTGTCGCATGCTTCGTTCGAGGTGGAGGCGTCAGGCGCGTGAGCCGAGCTTTTGCAGCAGTCGGCGAAGAGCGGTCTTTTCAGTTGTACCCAGCGGTTGCAGGACGAGTGCTTCATGCTTGCGAGCCTGACGCACCAGTGGACGTACCAGCCGCTTGCCCGCCGGCGTCACCGTAACCAGCGTGCGCCTCTGGTCGGTGGCATCGGCGCGCAAGGCAAGCCAGCCCTGATCACACATGCGCTGCACGAGCTTGGTCACGGTGGGTTGTTTGGACAGCGCATCCTGCGCGAGCTGGCTGATGGTGAGCGGCTCGCCGTCATGCAGCGTGGCCAGCACGCGCCACTCGATGGAGCTCAGGCCAGCGGCGCGCACATGCGCGTCGAAATCCTTGTAGAGCGCGTGATTCGCCTGACCCAGCAGGTAACCGAGGTAGTCATCGACGAAGCGCGGGGAGGCCATGCTTGCCCCGGCTCAAAAAGGTGTTTCGGTGAAGTAGCGTCCGCCGTGATACAGCAACGGCGATGCGCCCGGACGCAGGCTGCACCGCTCGACTTCGCCGACGAAGATGACGTGATCGCCCTCGTCATAGCGGCTGCGGTTGAAGCACTCGAAGGTGGCGCAGGCACCCGCCAGAAGCGGCGCGCCACCCATGCCTTCGGTGAAGCTCACGCCCGTCCAGCGGTCGCCGCCCTTGAGCGCAAAACGCTCGGCCAGCGGCTTCTGGTCGGCGGCCAGCACGTGGATCGCATAGTGCGAACCGGCGCGAAAGTGGGCCAGCGAGGCTGCGGCCTGCGACAGGCTCCACAGCACCAGCGGCGGGGCCAGCGAAACCGAGTTGAATGAGTTGGCAGTAAGCCCGACGGTTTCGCCCTGGGCGGTGCGCGTAGTGACGATGGTGACGCCTGTGGCAAATGTGCCAAGTGCGGTGCGAAACTCCTGCGAGGAGAAGCTGGGCGGGAGGGCTTTTCGGGGCGGATTCACAGGTCGGTTTGCATGAATTTTCATGTATTATGAATCGGAAATTCAAACCATGTTGCAGGACCAACTTGAGCCCGCGTGGCTCGAATCCTTCCAGGCTGTGCTGTCGCGTTGCGGGCTTGTCCCGGGCAATACGGTCGCCGTTCTGAGCGAAAGCCAGAGCCGCCCCGTGCTCGTTCAGCTCGCATGGCTTGCGGCTGCTCGTCTGGGCTGCAAGACTTTTTCAATCGTGGTGCCCACCAGATCCGAGACAACCGGTCCGGCTGTGCGCTCCACGGGTGCGTCCACCGCCCTCCAGGGCATTGCGCCTGTCGTGGGGGCCCTCGCAGCAAGCACGCTGGTTGTCGATTGCACGGTTGAAGGTCTGATGCATGCGCCCGAGTTGCCCGCCATCCTTGCCGGTGGCGCGCGCGTGATCTATGTCAGCAACGAGCACCCCGAAGCGCTGACCCGCCTGGTTCCCGGCGATGCGGTTGAGCCGCTTGTGAAGACACACGTCAAGCGCCTGCGCGATGCACGGGAGATGCGGGTCACCTCGGCGGCAGGAAGCGACCTCAAGATTTCGCTGGCGGGTGCGACGTGCGGCGGCAACTGGGGATACACAACGAGACCCGGCACGATGACGCATTGGCCCGGTGGTCTGGCGCTGGCATTTCCAGCGGCCGGAACCGTCAACGGAACGCTGGTGCTGGCCGAGGGCGATGTGAACCTCACCTTCAAGCGCTATATCGAGCGACCGATCACATTGCGAATCGAGGACGACTACATCCGCGCCATAGAAGGCGGCGGCGTCGACGCTGAGCTGATGTGCAGCTACATATCGGCATGGGGCGAACGCGATGCATACGCTGTGAGCCATCTGGGCTACGGCCTGAATGCACAGGCGCGATGGGACAGCATGGCCCTGTATGACAAGCGCGATTTCAACGGCACCGAGTTGCGGGCATTCGCCGGCAACTTCCTGTACAGCACGGGCGCCAACGAAGTGGCCGGACGCTACACGCGCGGACACTTCGATTTGCCGATGCGCAACTGCACGATAGAGCTCGATGGCGTTGCCGTTGTGAAAGAAGGGCGCGTGACGCCATGATCCTTCCGACCTTCACCGTGCTGGGCAGCGGTCCGACTGTGTTGATGCTGCATGGCATCGGCGGAGGCCATCTCGCGTTCGCGCCCCAGGTCGAAACCTTTGCGTCGCTCGGCTATCGCGCCGTCGCCTGGAACATGCCCGGCTACGGACACAGTGCACCCATCGAGCCCTACAACTTCAAGGGGCTGGCGCAAAGCTGCATCGCCCTCATCGAAAGCCTCAACTGCGGCCACGTCACCCTGGTAGGCCACAGCATGGGCGGAATGATTGCGCAGGAGGTCGTCGCCCGGCGGCCTGAGCTCGTGGACAAGCTGGTCTTGTCGGGCACGTCCCCCTCGTTCGGAAAGTCCGACGGCAACTGGCAACGTGACTTCATCGCGAGCCGTACCGCGCCGCTGGATGCGGGAAAGACGATGGCCGAACTGGCGCAGATGCTGGTGCCGCAACTGGTCGGAAGCCAAGCTCTGCCCGAAGGCGTGCAGCTGGCCAGGCACTGCATGAGCCAGATACCTGCGTCCACCTATCGACGCGCTCTGGAAGCGCTGGTCACATTCGACAGACGTGCCGACCTCGCGCGCATCAGTGTTCCAACCCTGGTGATCGCGGGTAGCGAAGACAAGGTCGCGCCGCCCGCCGTCATGAAAAAGATGGCCGATGCGATTGCGGGCAGCACCTATATCGAGTTGCGCGGCGCGGGGCATCTGGCCAACCTGGAAAAGCCGGATGATTTCGATGGGCTGGTCCTGAACTTCCTTGCGCTGCCACGCGCGCTCCTGCATTGACGCTGACGAACGAACCAGGCCCATGAACTTTACGCCCGCTGTCGGCGATCTGCCGCTCACTCCAAAACAGCAGTCGCTGCTGGCGCTTGCCCATGATCTGGGCCGCACGAAGTTCGCGCCGCGCGCGCCGCATGTGGACGAGACGGCTACTTTTCCGTTCGAGAACTACGAAGACCTGCGAGCCCATGGACTGCTCGCCCTATGCGTTCCAGAAGCCAGCGGGGGCCTGGGCGCCGATTACGCGACCTACATGATGCTCGCCGCAGAGATCGGACGGTTTTGCGGTGCGACTGCGCTGACCTACAACATGCACATCTGCTCGACGATGTGGACGGGCGTTCTGGCTGACGGCATCGCGATGACGGATGAAGAGCGAGCGGAACATGCCCGCCGGCGCGAGATTCATTTCAGGCGCGTCGTCGATGACGGGGCGATTTATGCGCAGCCGTTTTCAGAAGGCAGCGCGGCGGCTGCGGGTCGAGCCCCATTCGGCACGACGGCACGCAAGGTCGATGGCGGATGGCTGGTCAATGGACGAAAAATCTTCGCCTCGCTTTCCGGCGCTGCCGACTACTACGGCGTGTTGTGTACCGAAGACAAGGGCGACGAAAAGCCCGACGCGCGCGACACGCTTTATCTGGCCGTGCCCGCGACGAGTGAAGGTTTTGCGATCAGCGGCGACTGGAATCCGCTGGGGATGCGTGGCACTGTCAGCCGCAATCTGACCTTCACCGATGTGTTCGTTTCCGACGATGAGCAGCTCATGCCGCGCGGCGTGTACTTCAAGGGTGCGCAGACCTGGCCCGCGATGTTCTTCACGCTCGCACCCACTTATCTGGGCCTGGCCAACGCCGCATACGATTTCACCGTGAGCTACCTGCGCGGAGAAGTTGCCGGCGAGCCGCCAGTCAAGCGGCGCATGTACCCAACCAAGCAGATCGCCGTCGCACAGATGCGTATCCAGCTGGAAGGCATGAAGAGCCTGTTTGCGCGCGCCATCCAGGAGGCGGGGCCGGACCCCTCAAAAGACGTGCGAATGCGCCTGTATGCCGCGCATTACAGCGTGATGGAAGGCGCCAACGATATTGCACGCATGGCGATCCGCAGTTGCGGAGGGCAGGGCATGATGAAACACCTGCCGCTTGAGCGCATTTACCGCGACAGCCGCTGCGGCTCGCTCATGCTGCCGTGGACAGCCGAGCTCGTGCTGGACCGCATGGGACGCGAAACCCTTTATGAATCCGGTGAAAGGGATGAGGCCTGATGCGGCTCGATCTCTTTTGGCATCGGTGGCGCTTCAACGGATACGACGTGGGGTGGTCCCGGGAGGCGGAGCCCGCTGAAGTCACTGCCTCTGTCACAAGCTTTGTGACGCGTGGCGTTCAACGCCGTAGAAATTGAACGCGATCTCCGGTTGGCGACCATGGATCAGTTCGGCGATTGCCTTGCCTGAACCCGCGCCGTGGGTCCATCCCAATGTGCCGTGACCTGCATTCACCCAGAGACCCTCAACAGCCGTGCGCCCGATGTACGGAATGTTGGTGGGCGTTGCGGGCCTGAGGCCCGTCCAGTAGCGCGGATTGCCGCCTTCAGCATCAGACCGCGTATCGCAGACACCCGGCAGCACCTCTTCAATTCGCGCTGCCAGCATGCGGCAACGTGCGCGTGCAGCAGGCGTGGCGAGTGATGTGTCGAACCCGGCGAGTTCGATCGTCCCTGCGACGCGCAGCTCATCTCCCAGACGCGTCATCGCGCATTTCACTTCATCGTCGATCGTGCTCACGAATGGCGCGCGACCCGGCTCTTTCAATTTGAATGTCGCGCTGTAACCCTTGCCGGGATAGATCGGCAGATCCACGCCGACAGTGCGCAGCAGCGGCGCTGAATAGGAGCCACAGGCGACCACGACAGCGTCGGCCTTGAGGGATTGCGAATCGCGCGCTGCGCGAGCGCGAATGAGGACGCCTTCAAGACGCCCGCCAGCGACTTGCAACTGCTCGATGTGATGGTCATACAGGAACGCGACGCCGCGGTCTGTGCACCGCTGCGCAAGCTGCTCGGTGAAGGCGCGCGCATCGCCGCTCTCGTCGCTCGCCGTATACGTACCGCCGACGATGCGATGTGCGAAGGACTGGAATGCAGGCTCGATCTTCAGCAGTTCTTCCCGGCTCACCAGCGTGCGCTCCACGCCATATTTGCGCATCAGGCTCACGGCG
>JBKJKT010000015.1:0-5055 GCA_046597415.1 Ramlibacter sp. | reverse complement strand
TGGACTGGGCGGCTGTTCTTCACGCACACCATCGATGGCGTGTACGAGTTCGCTCAGCGCTTCACCGCAAAGGTGGAGAACGGCTCGCTGCAGACTTACGCCGCATGGCTGGTCGGTTCGGCCATCGCGCTGGCGGCCGCACCTTTCGTCCTGAGCCCCGATGCAATTCCTGTCGCTGGCGCTCGCACGTTGCTGCCGGCGCCCCCGCTGGCGATCATCGTCTGGCTGCTGCTGCTGGTGGCCGGTGCAGCCCTGGTCGTCACGCATCGCCAGCGCTTCACCGCGGTGGTGCTCCTGAGCGTGGTGGGCGTCGCGGCCACGCTCGCTTTCGTGATGCTGTCGGCCCCCGACCTTGCGCTCACCCAGCTGTCGGTGGACATCGTCTCCACGGTTTTATTGCTGATGGGACTGGCCCTGCTGCCACAAACCAGCCCTTGCGAATCCACACCTTGGCGGCGCGGCCGTGATGGCTTGCTGGCGCTGGCCGGAGGCGGTGGCGTGGCTTGGTTGTCCTGGGTGGTGATGACGCGAAATCACGATTCGATCTCATGGTATTTCCTCGAAAAGGCCCAGCCCGCTGGCGGCGGAACCAATGCGGTCAACGTGATCCTGGTGGACTTTCGGGGCTTCGACACCTTTGGCGAGATCACCGTGCTGGGCATCGCCGCTGTAGGCGTGCTGGCGTTGCTGGAGGGAATGCGGGCGCGCCGCGCCCCGGTTGATGCGCAAGGCCGGGCGTGGAGCTTCACGCAGCCCCCCTTGATGCTGCGTGTGGCAGCGCGCGTTATCCTGCCGCTCGCACTGGTGGTCAGCGTGTACATCTTCTGGCGCGGCCACAACCTGCCGGGTGGTGGATTCATCGCCGGGCTCGTGACTGCCGTGGCTCTGGTGATGCAATACATGGCGCTGGGTCAGGCGCGGGCCGAAGCGCTACTGTGCGGCGATGCCGAAAGACGCTTCACGCGCTGGGTCGGCGCGGGCCTGGCCATCGCCGTGCTCACAGGCGTGGGCGCATTCGTGTTCGGCCGGCCATTCCTGACCAGCGCCTACGGACATCCCAGTGTGGCCCTCCTGGGCGAGTTGCCGCTGGCCAGTGCAGCACTGTTCGACCTGGGTGTGTACATCACGGTCGTGGGGGCGACGCTGCTGATGCTGTCGGTGCTCGGCGCGGCGAGCAAGCACACTGCCGTATCGAAAGAGGTTTCAGCATGAGCATGGAGTTTCTGCTCGCCACCGGCATCGGCTGGGTCACTGCCTGCGGCATCTACCTGCTGCTGCGCGGACGCACCTTCACAGTAGTGCTGGGCCTGAGCCTGCTGGGCTACGCCGTCAATGTCTTCATATTTGTGATGGGGCGCTTGTGGAACGACGCGCCCCCGCTGCTGATGGCCGGCCCCAACGTGGCCGACCCCTTGCCCCAGGCGCTGGTGCTGACGGCTATCGTGATCGGCTTCGCAACCACCGGATTCATCATCGAGCTGGCGCTGCGCAGCCGGCATGAAAGCGGCAGCGACCACGTCGATGGCGCTCCCGACCAGGACCGGCTTGTCGGTGAGCGCGAGGCATGAGCAACTTGCTCGCCCCGCACCTTCCCGTTCTGCCGGTGCTGCTGCCGGCCGCCGCTGGCATGCTGCTGCTGGTGCTCGGCGATGCAAGCCGGCAGCGCGCCCGTGTTGTGGCGCTGGTCGCCGCAACCCTCACGGCGCTGGTTGCCGTCGCTCTGTATGTCCAAGCCGGCACCGGCACGCTCGCTGTCTACCGGCTGGGCGACTGGCCCGCGCCTTTCGGCATCGTTCTGGTGGTGGACCGGTTGTCCGCGCTGATGCTCGTTCTGACGGCCTGCGTTGCCTTGCCGGCGCTACTGTTTGCATGCGGCGGCTGGGATGCGAGGGGCCGCCACTTCCATGCGCTGTTCCAGTTCCAGTTGATGGGCCTGAACGGCGCATTCGTCACCGGCGACCTGTTCAACCTGTTCGTTTTTTTCGAGGTCCTGCTCGTTGCCTCCTACTCATTGATGCTGCACGGCCAAGGCCGCGAGCGGCTGCGTGTCGGTGTGCACTATGTCGTGCTGAATCTGGCCGCGTCGGCTTTGTTCCTGATCGGCGTGGCCCTGGTCTACGCCATGACCGGCACGCTGAACCTGGCCGACCTGGCGCTGCGCGTTCCCGCCGTCCAGGGTCCTGACGCGCTCGTGCTTCAGGCCGCCGGACTGATCCTGCTGGTGGTGTTCGGCTTCAAGGCCGCCCTGATGCCGCTGTCAATGTGGTTGCCGTCCACCTATGCGGCGGCAAGCGCGCCGGTAGCCGCTCTGTTCGCCATCATGACCAAGGTGGGGGTCTACGCGATCCTGCGCGTTCACGGCGTGGTGTTCGCAGGAGATGAGGGCCTGTCTGAACCCTGGTACAGCGCGCAGTCCTTGCTGCTGCCACTGGCGCTGATCACCAGCGTGGCTGCGGTACTGGGTGCGCTGGCGGCGCACACGCTGGCTCGCCTGGTGGCCTGGCTGACAGTGGTGTCGGTGGCGACGGTGGTAACCGCGCTGGGCGTTGGCGGGTCAGCGGCCTGGTCCGCAGCGCTGTACTACATGGCTCAGAGCACCCTGGTCGTAGCCGGACTCTTTCTGCTGGTCGAACTGATCAGCACGCAGCGCGGCGAGACTGGCGGGCGCCTGGACAGCGCGCAGGCGGTCGTCCAACCGCAGGTCCTTGGAATCTTGCTGCTCTTCGGCGCAGCCACCATGGCGGGGCTGCCGCCGTTGCCCGGTTTTATCGGCAAGCTGATGCTGCTGCAGGCGTCGGCTGGCCATGCCTGGGCCGCCCCGGTGTGGACCGTCGTGCTTGGCGTGGGGTTCTTTACGCTGATCGCGCTAGCCCGAGCCGGTGGTGTACTGTTCTGGAATGTGCGCGATGCGCCTGCCTCAGCCCCTTGCGGGTCGCAGCCCTCTGGCGCGAGCCGGCAACTGCTGCTGGCCGCAATGGCACCGCTCCTCATGGTGGTCGCAATGTCGCTCTTCGCGGCGCCGCTACAGCGTTATGCCGACGCGGCTGCCTTGCAACTCGGGGACCGCGCGGCCTATGCGCGTGCCGTGCTGGGCGAAGCAAACGGCCAGCCTATCAACACCACGCGACCCTACCGCGTGCCCCCGGTGGCAAAGCCATGAAGCCCGGATGGTTCGCTCACCCCACCTTGTCGGCGCTGGTGGCCGCCACATGGCTGTTGCTGCAACAAAGCCTGGCGCTGCCGCAACTCATCACGGCGGCCGTGCTGGGCCTTGGCCTGCCCTGGCTGCTGCGCGGCTTCCTGCCCGATGACGGCCGATTCAGTCACGCACGCGTCGCTGTGCGTCTGCTCGCCGTGGTGCTGGCGGACATCGTCACTTCCAATCTGACGGTGGCGCGCATCGTGCTGACGCCGGGCTCAAACCCGCAGCCGGCGTGGGTGCCGCTGCCTCTGGACGTGCGGGACCCGATGGCCATCACGCTGCTCGCGACGATCATCACCACGACGCCGGGCACGGTATCGTGCTTCGTCGATGAAACGAATCACCTGATCATGGTCCACGCACTCGACTGCGCCGATCCGGCAGCGCTGGTGGCTCAGATCAAACAGCGCTACGAGCGCCCTTTGCAGGAGATATTCGAATGATCGACTGGGCCTTGAATTTCGCGCTGACGGCGGTCGGCATTGCAGCGCTTCTGTGTGGTTGGCGGCTCCTGCGGGGCCCGTCCGCCATCGACCGTGTGCTTGCGCTGGACACGCTGTACATCAACGTCGTCGCGCTGGTCGTCCTGCTGGGCATTCAGCGCCGCACTTCGTTGCTGTTCGAAGCCGCGTTGATCGTGGCCATGCTGGGCTTCGTGTCCACCGTTGCGCTGGCGCGCTATCTTGGCCGCGGCGACGTCATTGAATAGGAGAATCACAGATGAATGAACTGCCGCTCTGGACGCAAATGCTGATTGCCGCGATGCTGGTCATCGGCGGCGCGTTCTTGCTGATCGGTGCCATCGGCATGACACGGTTCCCCGACTTTTTCATGCGCCTTCACGCGCCCACCAAGGCGACGACGCTCGGCGTCGGAGGTGTGCTTCTGGCCAGCATGTTCACCGGTTGGGCCAGTGGGGTGGCAGGTGCGCACGAACTGCTGATCACGCTGTTCCTGTTCATCACCGCACCGGTATCGGCCAATCTGATGGCGCAGGCGGCATTGCATCTTCGTGTGCCGTCGCAGGCGCCCAGCGCCGACGTGCCACAAAGTCTGCCGCAATGAGTGCAAGCCCCCCTCCTGGTCCGGCCGCGGATTCAGATGCGCCAACTCCGGTCCGTCCGCTGTCGCAGATGCTCATCGACCTGGCCGGGGATGAGAGTCGGGAACGGATAACCATAGGGGATCTTCTGGAGGTGCTGCGGGACCGTGCGCTCGCGGCCATGCTGCTTGTTTTCGCGCTGCCCAACATCGTGCCAACGCCCCCCGGGTTTTCTTCGATTCTGGGTGCGCCGCTGCTGTTCCTGGCTGCGCAACTTGCTTTTGGCCGGCGGCCCTGGTTGCCGCGATTGATATCCGAGCGCTCGATGACCCGTGATCATTTCGCGTCGGTCGTGGGAAAGTCGGCGCCCTGGCTGGAACGTGCCGAGCGATTGCTGCGCTCACGGGTGGAGGTGCTCGCCCGACCGCCATTCGAGTATGTGATCGGGTTTGTATGCCTCTTGATGGCGGTGATCCTGTTCCTGCCGATTCCCATGGGCAACATGCTCCCCGCTCTAGCGATCTGTCTGCTCGCATTGGGCATTCTGGAGCGCGACGGGGTGTGGGTACTGGCCGGATTGTTCACTGCCATTGCATCCGTGGCGCTCATCTGGGGAGTGCTGTACGCGCTGATCCGCAGCGCCTTTTTCTTTTTCGCCAATGCGTTTGGGTGACTCTATGGCCCCCGGGGCATGCCGGCTGGACCTTGAGATATAGCCGACCGGTGGGGGTCACCTTTTTACCGACCGCAGGTCAAGTGCCTAGCATGGCCACGATTCGTTCTGTGCTGCGGACCCGTGCCATGCGCGGAA
>JBKJKT010000265.1:0-22347 GCA_046597415.1 Ramlibacter sp. | reverse complement strand
GTGATCGATTGCGTCATTGCCGCCGGTGGCAAGACCTGCCCGCCGACGATCGTGGGCGTCGGCATCGGCGGCACCTCCGACCTGTGCGTGGCGCTGGCCAAGCGCGCAGCCACCCGGGCGCTCGGCACCAGCTGCAGCGACCCTGAAGGCGCGGCGCTGGAGGCGCAGCTGCTGCCGGCCGTCAACCAGCTGGGCGTCGGGCCGCAGGGTTTGGGCGGCGACGCCACGGCATTTGCCGTCCACATCGAGCTGGCCCATACCCATATCACGATGAATCCCGTGGCGGTCAACATGCAGTGCCATTCGGCCCGGCGCGCGCGCGCCACCTTCACGCCGGCTGGCGTGAGTTTTGGTTTCTAAGGAGCACCGCATGGCGCACCACATCCTTTCCATGCCCGCCACCGAAGCGCAGATCCGGCAGCTGCGCATCAACGACACGGTCACGCTGCAGGACACGCTGTTCGGCATCCGCGATGCGACCCAGATCCACATGTTCGACCGCGGGCGCAAGACCCGCCTGGACCTGGCAGGACACGCCGTGATCCACACGGCGCCCAACGTGCGCAAGGTGCCGGTCAGTTCCCAGCATCCAGCCGGCTACGAGCCGGTCTGCATCGGCACCACGACTTCGGACCGGATGGAGCGCTTCACGGCGCCGCTGATGTCGCGCGAAGGCGTCCGGTTGATCGTCGGCAAGGGCGGGCTGCGCCAGGGTTCCCTGGACGCCTTTGCTTCGCTGGGCGGCGCCTATCTTGCAATTGTGGGCGGCACCGCTGCGCTGGAGACCACCTGGATCGAACAGATCGAGGATGTGGACATGGACGACCTCAATCCCGAGTCGCTGTGGCAGTTCCGCATCCGCGATTTCGGCCCTTTGCTGGTGGCAATGGACAGCCATGGCGGCAGTCTCTACAGCGCCGTCAACGACAACACCCTCAGCCAGCGCGCGCGTGTGCTGGCCTCGCTCGGGGTGCAGCCATGAGCGGCATCGCGCGGTTGCAGACCGATGTGCTGATCCTCGGTTCGGGGGGCGCTGGCCTCTTTGCAGCGTTGCATGCGCACCAGCAGGCGCCTGAGCTCTCCATCACGGTGGCCGTCAAGGGGCTGCTTGGCAAGTGCGGCTGCACACGCATGGTCCAGGGCGGCTACAACGTGGCGCTGGCTGAAGGCGACTCGGTGGAGCGCCACTTCATGGACACCATCGAGGGAAGCAAATGGCTGGCCGACCAGGACCTGGCCTGGACGCTCGTCACCAAGGCCGTGGAACGTATCCACGAACTGGAGAACGAACTGGGTTGCTTTTTCGATCGCAATCCCGACGGCACGGTGCACCAGAAGGCGTTTGCCGGACAGACCTTCGACCGCACTGTCCACAAGGGCGACCTGACCGGAATCGAGATCATCAACCGGCTGTCCGAACAGGTCTGGAGCCGCGGCATCGCACGTCTGGAGGAACACCGCGCGGTGGAACTGATCAAGACAGCGGACGGGCAATCGCTGGCGGGCGTGCTGATGATCGACATGCGAAGCGGCGGCTTCGTCTTCGTGCAGGCGAAGGCGGTGCTGCTGGCCACCGGTGGCGGTCCGACCATGTACAAGTTCCACACGCCTTCGGGCGAGAAGAGCTGCGACGGCCTGGCGATGGCGCTGCGTGCCGGGCTGCCGCTGCGTGACATGGAGATGGTGCAGTTCCATCCTACGGGCCTGCTGGCCGGCACTCAGACCCGCATGACGGGCACAGTGATCGAGGAGGGGCTGCGCGGTTCGGGCGGTTATCTGCTCAACGGCAACATGGACCGCTTCATGCAGAACTACGACGAGCGCAACGAGCGCGCCACGCGCGACATCGTCTCGCGCGGCATCTTCTCGGAAATGCGCGCCGGGCGTACCTCGCCCAACGGGGGCGTTTTCATTCAGATGAGCCACCTCGGTCCTGACAAGGTGCGCAAGCAGTTCAAGGGCATGGTGGAGCGCTGCGCGGATTGCGGCTTCGACCTGGCCGGGGGGCTGGTCGAAGTGGTCCCCACCGCGCATTACATGATGGGCGGCTTGCAGTTCAACCCCGATTGCAGCACCGAACTGCACGGCTTGTTCGCCGCCGGCGAGGACACCGGCGGTGTGCACGGCGCCAACCGCCTGGGCGGCAACGGGGTCGCCAATTCGACGGTGTTCGGCGGCATTGCCGGTGACACCATGGCCGCCTGGGTGCGGGACAACACCGGATTCAGGGAGCCCGACGAGAAGGCGATCGCCGATTGCATCGCTGCCCTGGAAGCGCCCCTGGGGCTGACGCCAGGACAGCTGGAGTCGGTGCGCGAAGGGCTCTACGACTGCATGTGGGACGACGTGGGGATCATGCGCGACGAAGCCAGCCTGCTGCGTGCCCGCGAACGACTGGACGCGCTCCTTGCCGAGTTGATGGCAATCGGCGTTCCTGGCGGCAACCGGAGCTACAACGTGAGCTGGCACGACTGGATGAACATCAAGAGCCTGATCAGTGTCAGCCAGGTGATCGTGGAGGCGGCGTTGGCCCGGCAGGATTCGCGCGGTGCGCATTTCCGCGAGGACTTCCCGCAGACCGGCGCGCTGCCCGGTTCCACCTACACGGTGGTGCGGCAACGGGGTGAGCAGCTGGAGCTCACCCGCGAGGCGGTGCAATTTACCCGCGTCCGTCCGGGCGAAACCATACTCGAGGGAGTGCCGGCATGACGCAGGTCCGTCGCGGCGCCGATGCGCTGGTCGAGGCGTTGGCACAGGCCGGCGTCCGGCGCATCTTTGCGCTCTCGGGCAACCATGTCATGCCCGTGTTCGACGCCTGCCTGAGCGCGGGCATCAAGCTTGTTCACACCCGGCACGAAGCTTCCGCAGTGCACATGGCCGATGCGTGGGCCCGCCTGACGGGCGAGGTGGGCGTGGCGCTGGTCACCGGCGGGCCGGGGCACGCCAACGCGGTATCGGCGCTGTACACCGCCCAGATGTCCGAATCGCCGGTGTTGCTGCTTTCCGGGCACGCGCCAGCCAGCCAGATCGGCAAGGGCGCGTTCCAGGAGATGCTGCAGGCGGAGCTCGCTGCGCCTGTCACCAAGGCTTCCTGGACTTGCGCGGGTGCCGATGCGCTCGCGGCGGACGTGCGTCAGGCCCTGCAGCTGGCGCAGGCGGGCCGTCCCGGGCCGGTGCACCTGAGCCTGCCGACCGACGCACTGGAAGGGCTTGCGCAGTCCGGGGCCGCCGGCGTATCCGCAGAATGCCCGCTCGTGCCAGCCCTGGCGTTACTGACGCAAGAACAGGCGCGCCAGGTGTCGGCCTGGCTGGCGCAGGGTCAGCGGCCGCTGGTCCTGACTGGGCCGACAGGCCTGACGGCTCGCGGGCGGCGCGACATGGCGGCGCTCGAATCCGGCATCGGCATTCCCGTGATCGGCATGGAAAGCCCGCGCGGCAGCAACGATCCGTCACTCGGAATTTTCGCCCGCCTGTTGGTACAGGCCGATCGCATCCTGCTACTTGGAAAGCGGCTTGACTTCACGCTCCGTTTCGGCGCGCCGCCAGCCTTGGCCGCTGGCTGCGAATTCATGCAGATCGACCCCGATGCCGCGGAACTGGCGCGCACGCGCCGTGCGGTTGGCGGCCGTCTATTGTTGGCTGCCCAAGCAGATATTGCACCGGCGGCCAGGGCGCTCAGCACGCAAACTCCTGCCGCAGCCGGCACCCATGCGCAATGGCGAGACGACGTGTTGCAGGGCCTGCGCATGCGCTCGCCAGTTGCGCAGAGCGGCAAACCGGGCCTGCTGCACCCGCAAGAGGTCTGTGGTCCGCTGCAGGCGATCCTCGACAGCCACCCAGGGTCGGTCCTGATTTCAGACGGCGGAGAGTTTGGCCAGTGGGCGCAGGCTTGCCTGCATGCGCCGCACCGGCTTGTGAACGGTCCGGCGGGTGCCATAGGCAGCGCGCTCCCGATGGCGCTGGCGGCACGCCTGGCCATGCCAGATGCGCCGGTACTCGCCTTCATGGGCGATGGCACGGTGGGTTTTCATATCGCTGAATTTGAAACCGCAGCGCGCCTCAGGCTGCCTTTTGTCGCCGTCATCGGCAACGACGCCCGCTGGAACGCGGAGTACCAGATCCAGGTCAACAGTTACGGCGCGGAGCGGGCCATTGGCTGTGAGCTTCTACCGGCGCGCTACGACCAGGTGTGCGCGGCCCTTGGCGGCCACGGCGAATGGGTGCGTTCGCCCTCGGAGATGCTCCCTGCCGTTCAGCGTGCCATGGCGTCGGGCCTTCCGGCCTGTGTGAACGTGGCAATGGAAGGCGCGCCTGCGCCGACGCTGCGTTAAGAGTCTGCGCCTCAGCTGACGTTGCGCATGCGCGAGACGTAATCGACGTCGGCGGTGTCGACGATCGATGTGCGAAATTCGGCCGGCTTCCGGTCGAACGTATAAGCCAGCCGCTTGATGCAAAGCACCGGAACATCGGTAGCCAGATTCAGAAGCCGGGCGCTGGTGGGGTTGATCATCTCGGCGCGAACCCTTTCGTCGGCCTCAACGATGGTCACGCCGAAGGCTTCCTGGTAGAGACCGTACACGGTGTTGTTGCGCTGCTCGAAGACATCCCGGCCGAGGCCGTTGAACATGGAGCAGGCGATCACGATGTGGTCGTGGATTACCGGACGGCCCTTGAGCAGCAGCACGTTGTCAATGCAGAAAACCGACTGGGTGCCATGCAAGCCAAGAGCCTGCGCTTCCTCCTGGCTGGCACGGGCACGGTTGAAGGCATGCAGCCGCACTTCGGGGAACTCGCTGCTTCCGTCGCGCCCCGAGATCTTGAAGAACTGGAACATGAAGCGTTCGCGATCGAGCTTGCCGACGAAGGTGCCGCGCCCCTGCTGGCGCACCAGGATGTGCTCGGCGACCAGATCGTCCACGGCACGCCGAACCGTGCCGATCGACACGTCGAAGCGCTTGGCCAACTCGCTTTCGCTGGGCAGCGCCGCGCCCGGCGCCACCGCCCCGGAGCGGATGTCGTCGATCAGCTGCTTCTTGATCTGGCGGTAAAGGGCGAACATGGTCAGTTGGGCGGTCCGATGCGCACGGGATGCGCAGGAGGTTGGCCCGGTTTCATGGCATGCCCAGCTGGAAGGCTACCATCGAAACCAGCACCAGGACCGCCAGCAAAAGCGTTTCGGCAACAAGCATCAGCACCGGTTGCCAACCGAGCTTTTTGAGATCCTCGAAGCTTGTCTTCACTCCCGCGGCCGCAATGGCGATCACCAGACACCACCGCGACATTTCGCTGGCGCCTGAGATCACGGCGGTAGGGACGTTCACGGTGCTTGCGACGATCACCAGCGCCACAAAGCCGAGCAGGAATGTCGGCACTAGAGGCACCTTCTCGTGGCGGGGTGAGTCCCCGCCACCGGCCGCGACGCGGGTCCTGAAGGCGAAAGCGATCATCAGCACCACCGGCATCAGCAGCAGCACGCGGAACAGCTTGACGATGGTCGCGGCGTCCCCGGCTTCCTGGCCCATCATCATCCCGGCGGCGACGACCTGCGCAACGTCGTGGATGGTGGCCCCCAGGAATATGCCGGACTGCACCGGCGACCATTGCAACGTGAGCAGGAGAAAGGGATAGAGGACCATTGCCAACGTGGAAAGCACGGTGACACCCACCACCGCCAGCAACGTGAATCGTTCGTTCTCCCGGGTCGGCGGCAACACCGAAGAAATGGCCATCGCAGCGGAGGCGCCGCAGATGCCGACCGATCCGCCTGACAACAGCCCTTCCGCCACGGGCCGCTTGAGCCACCGCGCCAACAGTAGTCCGAAGCCGATGGTGAGCGCCACTGACAGCACCAGCAAGAGGCCGACCTTCAGGCCCAGATGCGTCACCTGGTCGAAGGTAATGCGGATTCCCAACAGCGCCACGCCCACCCGCAGCACCGTCTTGCCACAGAAGCTGATGCCCGCGCGGGTGCTTTCCTGGTGCGACAGGAAGTGCAGCGACAGGCCGATCAACAGGGCGTAGAGAAGCTGCGGGCCGCCGTAATGCTCTGAAAGGAAGGTCGCGGCCAGCGCAATGACGGTGCAGACCAGAATTCCCGGGACCAGTCGCCGGATACTCAGCCTGTCTGGTGGTGTCCAGGGCGTCACGGGATCCTCACATGAGGGCCCGGATCGAATCCAGCATGGCGGCGGGGACATCCAGGCCCTCGCGCTGCGCCCGGCCCGCCACGTCCGCGCGGCGTGCGCCGGGAATCCGGACCTGCTCATCGACCAGCATCGCCGTCAACAGCGCCTCGATGCGCTCGTTGTACACCGCGGTGCCTGCCAGGGCTGCCGGGTCAATCACGATAAAGGCCTGCCCGAGACGCGGCTGGTTGCCCGCGTCGACAAAGAACGAATCCGCCTCGGCGCCGTAGTTCGCACCGGTCAGCGTGGTGACGAGCAGTTCGACCATCAGCGCCAGCATGGCCCCCTTGACACCGCCCATGGGAAGCATCGAGCCTTTGAGTCCCTCGCCGGGATCGGTGGTGGGGTTGCCGTCGGCATCCAGGGCCCAGCCCAGGGGAATGGACTCGGACTTCTTCGCCGCGACCATCAGCTTGCCGCGGGCAACTTCGGACAGAGACAGATCGATGCTCACCGGCGGGCTGCCAACGCGCGGAAAGACCGCGGCGATGGGATTGGTGCCGAAGATCGGGCGCTTGCCGCCAGCCGCAGGCATCGCCGCTGGTGAGTTCCCGCAGGCAATGCCGACCATGCCGGCCTCGGCCACTGCTTGCAGGTGATACGACGCCATGCCGAAATGATGGCTGTTGGTGACGGCGGCGATCGCAATGCCCGACTGCCGTGCCTTCTCGATAGCCTGTGCGATGGCCATCTTGCAGGCGGGAAAGGCGAACCCGTTTCCGGCGTCGATCAGCACGGCGCTGGAACGCTGGTTCACCACCGCCGGAACCGCGCTACCCACCACCCTCCCTGCGTTCAGGTGCGCCACGTACATCGCCACGCGCGACAGGCCGTGGGATGGCAGGCCGTTGGCTTCCGCGACCACCAGGGCCTCGGCGGTCGTGCTGGCCTGGTCAGCCGACGCGCCGGCCTTTTGCAGGGCAGCTTCGACCATGCCTCTGATTTCCTGGAAGGATGCAGTCATCTCTTAAGCTTTCAGGGCCTGCGCAACGGCGGCCGCGATCATGGTTGAAACACGCACATTGGATTGGGCCGTCACGCCCGCCACATGCGGGGTGAGGATCACGCGGGGGCAGCCTTCCCAGACATTGCCGGCGGCCAGCGGCTCCGGCTCGAAAACGTCAAAAGCAGCGCCGCCCAGCTGCCCAGCGCGTAGCGCCGCGGCGACGGCGGACTCGTCGGCGATGCCGCCGCGCGAGGTGTTGACAAGGACTGCGCCGCGCTTCATGCGGCCTATGCGGTCGGCGGACATCAGGTTGGAAGTAGCCGGCGTCAGCGGAACGTGCAGGCTGACCACATCGGCTTGCGCGATCACCTGTTCCAGCGAACCGCAGTGCACGCCGGTCTTGGCCCAGATATCACTGGAGGAATCGATCATCGGATCGTGCGCAACCACCGACATGCCCAGCCCCTGGGCCAGGCGTGCGGTAAGCCGGCCGATGCCACCGAAGCCCACCAGGCCCAGACAGGTTCCGGTAATCTCCCGGCCATTTGACAGATCGGTGCGCGGCCACTTGCCGGCCGCCACCAGCGCCGTGGACTGGTATGCGCCGCGCAGCAGCAGCATCGCCGTGCCCACCACGTACTCCGCCACCGCCTGGGCGTTGGCGCCCGTGGCGGGGATCACGGCCATGCCCCGGGTTTCGCAGGCGGCCACGTCGATGTTGTCCAGGCCCACGCCCAGGCGTCCGATGACTCTCGCGCGGGCAAGCGCCGTCAGCAGGTCGCCGCGCACCTGGGTCCGGTTGCGCACGATCAGCGCATCGGCATCGGCGGCAGTGGCCGCGAGTCGCGCGTTGTCGTCCACCAGCGTGGGGTCGTAGACGACCGCAAAATCGCTGCGCAGCGAGGCCACGGCGGCCTCGTCCATGAATTCGCAAATCACAATTTTTTTCATGGCAACGGGGGTATCAGCCCGATCCGGAAAAGAGTCTGCCGCGGCCGATGCCGCGGCAGTGGCGCGAGTGAGCTGGGAACGCTCAGGCGCTTTCGAACAGGCGGGTCATCACGAACTCGCGATGGCCCAGTGCTTCGGCGGAGGTAAAGCGGCCATTGACCGTCTGGATCATCATGTCCAGCAGCGCGTCGCCAGCCGCATCCATGGTCTGTTCCTGCTGCAACAGGCCCGAACAATCGACGTCGATGTGCTCGCTCATGAGTCGAACCGTGCGCGGGTTGGCGCAGATCTTGATGACCGGGACGATGGCGTTGCCGATCACGTTGCCCTGCCCGGTGGGGAAGAGGTGCACCGCGAAGCCAGAGGCGGCGCACAGCGTCACCATTTCGGCAGCGGCAGATGACGAATCCATGAACCACAGGCCAGGGCCGGTGGGCTCCTCGGCCTTGCCGAGGACGCCGTCGACCATGCACTTCTTGCCGATCTTCTGGATATTGCCCAGCGCCTTTTCCTCGATGGTCGTCAGTCCGCCGGCAATGTTGCCCTTGGTCGGCTGCGAGTCAGAAAGGTCGGTGGTGGCGTGGCGCTTGATCATCGCCTGGTAGTCGTCGAACATCTTCATGAAGTCGGTTCGAACCTTGTCGGTGCGGCAGCGCGCCGCTACGAGGTGCTCGCCGCCGGTGAGCTCGGAGGTTTCACCGAAGACGAGCGTGGTGCCCAGGTCGTACAGTTTGTCGAAGGCATTGCCCACGGTGGGATTGGCACCGCAGCCGGAGGTCGTGTCGGATTCACCGCACTTGGTGGAAATCCACAGGTCGGAAATCGGGCACTCGACCCGGTGCAGGCTGGTGGCGTGCTGGATCATCTTCTTGGCGGCCTGCGACGCCCGCATGATCGTCTCGTGGTCGCCGTGGCCCTCGATGCCAAAGCCCACCACGGGTTTGCCGGTGGCGGCGATTCCGTCGACCACCTTTTTGGTCCAGCTGTCTTCGATCCCGATCACCACCACGGCGGCGACGTTGGGGTTGGAGCCGGCGCCAATCAGCGTCCGGAAGTGCAGGTCCAGGTCGGCGCCGAACTGCAGGCGGCCATACGGATGCGGCACGGCCATCGTGCCCTTGACTGCATGTGCGACGGCTTCAGCCGCGGAATTGGACAGGTCGTCCAGCGGCAGGATGATGACGTGATTGCGCACACCGACGCGCCCGTTTTCGCGCTTGTAGCCCCAGAAAGTCGTGTTCTTGTCAATGGTGGACATGGATGGAAACCTTAAATTGATGTGAATGGACAGGGCGTTGGGCTTACCAGCGCTTGGTCTTGATGTTGTGGACGTGCGCGTGGTCGCCCACGGCGATCGGCGCAACCACCTTGCCGATGTCGGTGCCGTACTTGATCACCGTGTCGCCGGTAGCCATCGCCCGAACCGCGACCTTGTGCCCGATCGGGATCGCACCGCCGGCCTTGATCGTGATGGTGCGGTTGTCGTCCAGGATCAGGGCGTTCATGTCCTGCCCGGCCTCGATACCTTCGACAACGACGACAGCAACGCTGTCTTTTTCTTCGTGCAATACGCAATGGATCATGAGATGTCTCCTTTGGGAATGAGAGTTGATGGTGCTTCACGTCCCCCACCAACACGAAAAGCTGACGGGCAGAATCCACCCGTTCGACAAATATATGTCATCTATATGATTTGAATTACAGGGTTTACCCTTAAATGCCCCGTACACGTAAAGACACGGCTCTGCGGCGGCCTCAGGTTCCTTGCGGTGCGTCAATCCGATCGCGCGGCGGGCGGTGGGCTCTCGCGAGGTGATACTTGGCGCAACCCCATGCTTGCCGAATTCCTTTTCAGCCACACCGCACTCTCCCCGGCGGGCTTCGCGTTTACCGCCTTTGTGATCGCCTTTGCCTACGTGGTATTCGGGTTGACCGGCTTCGGCTCCTCGATCATCGCGGTCCCCCTGCTCACGCAGCTGCTCGCGCTGCGCACGGTGGTGCCGACGATGCTTTTTTTCGACCTAGTCGCCGGAACGCTGCTCGGACTGCAGAACCGCCGGCATCTGCAGTTCGGTGAAATCAGGAGGCTGATGCCGAGTGTGCTTCTGGGGATCGCGCTCGGCCTGGGGGTTCTGCTGCTCGTGCCCGAAAGGGTGTTGCTCGGCGGCCTTGGCATCTTCGTGCTGGCGCATGTTGTGCGCAGCGTCTGGTTCAGGCCGGCACATTACGAGCCGTCGAGCCCTCGGTTCGCGCCGATCTATGGACTTTTTGGCGGCATCTTCACGTCCACCTTTGGAACCGGCGGGCCGATCTACACCTTGTACCTTGCGGGGCGCCTGTCGGATCCTCTTGAGTTGCGGGCCACCATCAGCGCGCTGCTGGTGATCACGGCAGTTTTGCGGCTGTTGATGTTCGCGATAGCGGGCCTGTACGCCGACGGCGCCCTGCTGATCCTGGCAGCCCTGCTGATGCCTTTTGCCCTCGCCGGTTATGCGGCGGGCGCCTGGCTCAATGCGCGGATCGCCGCGCACCGCGTGGTGAGCGCCGTGTGGGCTCTGCTTGCGCTGGCCGGTCTCGGCCTGGTGTATCGCAACGTGTTTGCGTCGTTCTGAACTGCAGCTGACAGTCGCGGCCTTCGTGGGCAGCGCAAGTGCTGAACTATTTGGGCGCTACTGCGGTACTGCCACGCACCACCAGCTCAAAGGGAAGGAGGGATTGCAAGGCTATCGGATCGCCGGCAATTGCCGACAGCACGCTGTTGGCGGTGATGCGGCCAAGGTCCTGGGTCGGCAAGTTGATGGTCGTGAGACCGGGATACAGAGCTTCGGAGAGTTCGTGGTTGTCGATGCCGCAGATCGACAGCTGACGCGGAATTTTCAGGCCCATGCGCTGGGCTTCAAGCAGCGCGCCGGTGGCGAGCAGATCATTGCCGCAAAAAATGGCAGTCGGCGGCTTGCTTGCTGTCATCAAGACGCGAAGCCCGCTTCGCCCGCCGTTGAGGTTGAAAACCTGCTCGGTCAGCAGGTCGGGCGCAAGCGTGAGTCCTGCGTCCTTCAGGGCGAGTCGCACGCCTTCGATACGGCTGCGTGCGCGGTCGTTGTGTGAAGTGAGGCCCGATATGACGCCAATGCGCCGATGACCTAGAGCGATCAAGTGCTCGGTTGCTGTGCGTGCTGCGGCCTTGTTGTCAAAGCCGATCGACGGCAGGCGTGAGTCGCATGACCAGGTAAGCAAGGCTGGTTTGTCCCAGGCAAGCAATGCCTTCCAGAGGCCCGGTGCGTGATCTGAGCCTACCAGCACCAGCGCGTCGACGCCGCGCTGCTGCAAGACTCGCGCGACCCTGAACTCAGTCGCCGGATCGTAGTCATGGCTGGCAACCAGTAGTTGGTAACCCGCGCTCGCCAGCGTCGTCTGCATTGCCTGGGTGCTGCGCGCAAAGATCGCATGGTCCAGCGTCGGAATGACGCATCCGACCGTGTGGGTGCGTCCGGAGGCCAGCGCCCGCGCTGATGCATCCGGTTGGTAGTCGAGATGGCGCACCGCCGACATGACCTGCACCCGGGTGCTCGCGCGCACCACCTCCGGCCTGCTCAGCACGCGAGACACCGTGGCCGTGGATACACCGGCCCGCCGAGCTACGTCTTCAAGGGTAATGCGCTGAACCATACCCATCAATGTGCCACAACGGCGCAGACAAGAGGCTTAAAAAAGAGGTCTAAATGTTAGCGCTTGCAGCGCATTGCCTAGGTGTTTTCCCTTTTTTTCCTGTGTTTTGACATGAACAGCGTTGACAAGGGGTAACGACGGGAGCAAAGTTACTGCAAGCGCTTGCAGATGCAAGCGCCGGTTTTACTGCCGTTTCCGCTGCCCTATGCAAGGGCCACGGCGGAGACAAAAAGGACCCAATGTGCCGCTAACTCAACGAAGCAATTTCCGCAGAACCGTGGTCGGTCTGGCCACGGTGTTGAGTTTGATGGTCGCCTGGTATGTAGCCACCAGCCTCACCGGCCTGATCAACCCGGCGCGATTCCCGCGCCCCGACGAGGTCTGGAGCGCCTTCGGCTTTATCCAGACAGAAGGCTATGGCAACGGCAAGTTGCATTTGCATGTCCTGCACAGCCTGAAGCTGGTCGCCATGGGCTTCGCGGTCGCCGTCGGCATCGGCGTGCCGCTGGGTTTGCTCATGGGCTACTCGCGGCGTGCAGAGGCGCTGCTCAATCCCGCATTTCTACTGCTGCGCCCGATCCCGCCACTGGCCTGGATTCCGTTGGCCATCGTGTGGCTCGGGCTGGACGATGCATCGAAGATCCTGGTGATTTTTGTAGCAGCATTCGTGCCCTCGGTGATCAACAGCTACACGGGCGTGCGCAACATCGAAACCCCGATGATGGAGGCGGCGCGCATGCTCGGCATCAAGGGCTGGCGCATGGTGGCCGAGGTGCTGGTCCCCGGCAGCTTGCCGATGATCTTCACGGGTCTGCGGCTGTCGCTGCAGGCCAGTTGGACCACCTTGGTGGCGGCCGAGCTGATCGGCGCCCTGTACGGTCTGGGAAGCATCCTCAACCAGGCTTCGCAAGACATCTTCCCTGCCATGATCCTGGTCGGAATGGTGGCCGTCGGCATCTCTGGCGCCTTGACGACCTGGATGCTCGGGCAACTTGAGGCCCGGGCAATGCCCTGGCGCAAAGGTCGGGTGGCGGCATGAACGACAAGCTTTCTCCAACTCAGTTCTGGTGCCTGACCGCCATCGGTGCGGTGGGATTCTTTGCCTTCTGGTACCTGGCCCGCGTGCTTCAATTTGCACCTCCGCAGTTTCTGCCGATGCCGCACGAGGTGGTCGCAAAGCTGATTGACCTGACCCACACCCCGTTTGCCGGGGGCACGCTGGCACAGCACATGCTCGCCAGCCTGGGGCGTTTCGGCATGGGATTCGGGTTGGCGGCGTTGATCGGCGTCCCGCTGGGTCTGGCGATGGGGTGGTTCCGCTTGCTGGACGACATCGTCAGTCCGCTGTTCGACGGCTTGCGCTTCATCGCTCCAGTGGCCTGGGTGCCGTTTGCCGCACTCTGGTTTGGCACCGGATTCGGGGGGCCCATGCTCATCATCTTTGCTGGCGCTTTCCCTCCCTGCCTGATCAACGCCTACCGCGGTGCGAAGAATGTGGATGTTCGCTTTCTGGAGGCGGCCAGCATGCTGGGAGTCGGCAGCTTCAAGACCATATCCGAGGTGCTGTTTCCAGCAGCCGTTCCGTCCATCATCGCCGGCCTGCGCATCGGTGCCGGTCTGGGCTGGATGTCGCTGGTGGGGGCCGAGCTGATCGTGGCCAGCAGCGGCATGGGCAACCTCATCGTCCGGGCGCAGAGTGCGATTGCCACGGACACCGTGATGGCGGGAATGGTCGCTATCGGCCTGGTGGGCGTCGCGATCGACATCCTCATCCGCCGGCTGGAGCGCAGGCTGCTCAAACATCGCAACGGCTGATCACTCCCTCCAATCGACAAGCGGATCACTTCATGGCCACCATACAGTTCACTGACGTTACCCGTGTGTTCAAACGCGACGGCAAGGATTTCCTCACGTTGGACGGCATCAACCTCACGGTCGAGGACGAGGAGTTCGTAGCGATCGTCGGCCCCTCGGGTTGCGGCAAGACCACCTGCATGCGAATGGCCGCCGGGCTGGAGTTCCCGAGCACCGGAACGGTCAAGGTGAACGACGTGGTGGTGACCGAGCCCGGACCGGACCGCGCGGTCGTCTTCCAGCAGTTCGCGCTATTTCCATGGAAGTCGGTTCACGAGAACATCGACTTCGGCCTGCGCAGCAAAGGCATCGACAAAAGTGAGCGCGAAAAACTCATTGCCCACTACATTGAACTGATGAACCTGAAGGGGTACGAGAGCGCGTATCCGCATCAGCTCTCGGGTGGCATGCAGCAGCGAGTTGCGATTGCGCGAGCCTATGCATTGAATCCTCAAGTTCTCCTGATGGACGAGCCGTTCGGTGCGCTCGATGCCCAAACGCGCGTGGTGATGCAGGAAGAGCTGGTCAGGCTCGCGCGCAAGAACCCGCGCACCGTGCTTTTCATCACCCATGCGGTGGAGGAGGCCGTCTACCTCGCCGACCGCGTGGTCGTCATGACCAGCCGCCCCGGAAAAATCAAGGAAATTCTTGACGTGAAGTCGGTCCGAGAGGCCGAGGAATGGGACCGTCACAGCAAGATCGAAGACGTGATGGATTTGGAGAGCTTCGTCCATCTGCGAACCCGGATCTGGAAGTCGCTGCGTGAAGAACACGCCGGTGTAGATCATTGACCCGTAACCTGAAGGAGACAGCAACATGAAGAAGACCACCTTGGTAGCCACCCTGGGCTTTAGCCTCGTTTTCGGATCCGTCAGCGTAGCTCACGCCCAGGCGCTGACCCCGATCAAGATCAGCTACCAGCCTGCGCTTTATTGGGCGATGCCCTTTCACATCGCCACCGAAAAGGGCTGGTGGAAAGAGGTCGGGCTGGCGCCCGAGTTCTCCACCTTTCCGGCCGGTGTCCCGCAGATCGCGGCGTCGGCTGCGGGCTCGTGGGATGTGGGCGGGACCGGCTCGGTGCCGGCCGTGCTGGGCCATGTTCGTTTTGGCATCAAGACGATCGGCCTGACCAACGATGAATCAGCTGCCAACGGCCTGGTGGGCAGCGCCAAGGCCGCCGCTGAATTCGCGAAAGATCCGGCTGCTGCGCTGCGTGGCAAGACCATCACGCTCACGCAGAACTCTACCGCCGACTTTGCGGTGCAGGCCTGCCTGAAAAAGTACGGCTTGAAGAAGTCCGACGTGGTGATGAAGAACATGGGCCAGTCCGAGATCATCTCCGCCCTGTCGTCCAACAACTCCGACCTCGCCGGCATGTGGGCGCCCAACACCTACACGGTGGAAGAGAAGGCCGGCGCCAAGATGCTGTGCAGCGGCAAGGACAGTGGTGCCAGCGTACCGGGCGCCTTGATCGCGCGCGGCGACTATGCCAAGCAGAACCCTGAGAACGTTGCCAAGTTCCTGGCCGTTTACCTGCGTGCCTGGAGCTGGATGAGCGCGAACCGGCCCGAAGCCATCCGCATGATGAAAGATTTCTACGCCAAAGGTGGCGTGAGCATCAGCGAGGCCGCGATGAACAAGGAGTTCGAATCCCGCCCCACGTTCACCCTCGCGCAGCAGCTGAAGGCCATGGAGCGCAGCGGCGGCAGCGCCAACTCCCCGATGGATGGCTGGTTTACCGAGCTCTCGGGCTTCATGCGCGAGACCGGCGCGGTGCAGCAAGTACCCAACGTCGCTGATTTTGTGACCGACGAGTACATGAAGCGCGTGCAAGCCGATCCCAAGTTGCGCGCAATCGCCAACTCGTCCAAGTAAGCGACCGATGCCGCGCACCACCCCCAGGAGATCAACGTGACCATCACGTATTTGAAAAAAGCAGACAAGACGCCCGAAACCGAGACAGCCACCGCCCAGCAGGTGGTCAACAGCATGCTGGCCGAGATCCAGTTGAATGGGGAAGCGGCGGTGCGCAAGTACGCGGCCGATCTCGACAAGTGGAACGACGAGATCATCGTGACCCGCGAGCAGATCGCGGCCAATGCGCGTGAGGTGCCCGAACAGGTCAAGGCGGACATCGACTTTGCAATCAAGCAGGTCTACAACTTCGCCTTGGCGCAGCGGCAATCGTTGTCCGAATTCAAGGTGGAGCTGCACCCGGGTGTGGTCGCCGGGCAGCGTGTACTGCCCGTCAACGTCGCAGGCTGCTACGCCCCGGCTGGACGCTATGCGCACATCGCCAGCGCCTACATGGGAGTCGCCACCGCCAAGGCCGCCGGGGTCAAGACCATCATCGCCTGCTCCGGCCCCTTCCGCGGCGGACCGATGCATCCCTACCTGCTGTACGCCTTCAACAAGGCGGGCGCCGACATCATCATGACGCTGGGCGGCGTGCAGGCCATCGCTACCATGGCTTACGGCCTGTTCACTGGCAAGCCGGCCGACGTGATCGTCGGTCCTGGCAACAAGTTTGTCGCAGAGGCGAAGCGCACGCTGTTCGGCAAGGTGGGCATTGATGTGTTCGCAGGCCCTTCAGAGGTCGGAATCATCGCCGACGAGACGGCCGACCCGGCGATCGTCGCAAGCGATCTCGTGGGCCAGGCCGAGCATGGTCACGAATCGCCGGCCTGGCTATTCACCACCAGCAAGACGTTGGCCGACGCCGTGATGCGCCAGGTCCCGCTGTTGATTGACGCCTTGCCACCCACTGCGCGCGACGCTGCGGGCGCGGCATGGCGAGACTATGGGGAGGTGATGCTCTGCGACACGCGCGAGGAGGTGGTGGAAATCTCAGACCGCTACGCCAGCGAACACCTGGAAGTGCATGCGAGAGACCTCGACTGGTGGCTCAAGACGCTCACCTGCTATGGCTCTTTGTTCGTGGGAGAAGAGACGACGGTTGCCTTCGGCGACAAGGCCAGCGGCCCCAATCATGTGCTCCCCACCAAAGGCGCGGCGCGGTACTCGGGCGGGCTATCGGTCCACAAGTTCCTCAAGACATTCACCTGGCAGAAAATGACCCGCGAGGCAGCGCGCGACATTGGACTGGTCACGGCCAGGATCTCGCGGCTGGAAGGCATGGAGGCCCACGCCCGGACCGCCGACGATCGGCTGGCCAAGTACTTCCCGGGTGAGAACTTCGAGCTCGGCGAGCCGGTCAAGGTTTGACTATGTTTTCGCTCGCACCCGGATCAGGCAATGGAGAACTGTTGTGAGCGCGATGGCTCCTCTGTTCGACCTCGGCGGGCGCAACGCACTGGTCACCGGCGGCAGTTCCGGTCTTGGGGAGGCCATGGCGCTGGCTCTCGGACTGGCGGGTGCGCGCGTGATCCTGATGGCGCGGCGGATCGACATGCTGGCGGCATCGGCCGAGCGGCTCCGGGCGCAAGGGATCAGAACCACGACGGTGGCCTGCGACCTCGCCACACCGGAGGCTGCGCAGCAGGGCGCACGCGATGTGCTTGCACTCGGCGCGGTGGACATCCTGGTCAACGCCGCAGGCGTCAACCTGCGCCAGCCGTTCTCAGAGGTCACGCCTGCCAACTGGACATCCCAGATTCACCTGCACCTGAGTGCACCCTTTTTCCTGACTCAGGCGCTGGCGCCGGCAATGAAGCAGCGTGGTTGGGGACGCATCATCAACATCGCGAGCCTGCAGAGCCTGCGCGCCTTTCCCGACAGTGCGCCCTACGGCGCTGGCAAAGGAGGAATCGTGCAGCTCACGCGCGCGATCGCCGTTGAATGGGGTCCGCACGGCATCACCTGCAACGCGATCGGACCGGGCTTCTTTCCGACGGCGCTCACGGCACCTGTGTTCGGCGATGCCGCATTGGTGGCGCGCCACGCCGCGCAGACCTGTCTGGGGCGCAACGGCGCACTGGAGGACGTGAATGGCATCACCGTCTTCCTTGCCAGCGAGGCTTCGTCTTATGTTACCGGCCAGACCATCATGCTCGATGGCGGCTACACCGCGAAATGAATCGGAGATGAACTCATGAAGGCCCTCGTCTATACCCAACCGCTTCAAGTGCAACTGCAGGACCGGCCCGTGCCCGAACTGGTCGATGGAGAAGTCGTGCTGCGCATCGACGCAGTGGGCATCTGCGGCTCGGACATGCACGCCTACCACGGACATGATCCCCGCCGCCAGCCCGGGTTGGTGCTGGGCCACGAGTTTTGCGGTACCGTCGTGAAAAGCGCATCGCCCGCGTACGTTCCGGGGATTCGCGTCACCGGAAATCCGCTGATCACCTGTGGCGTGTGCGACTACTGCGTACAAGGCCGCAACAACCTTTGCAGCCGCCGGACCATGGTGGGTATGACCCGTCCCGGCGCCTTCGCCGAATACATGTCGATCCCTGCTGCATCGCTGATCGACATGCCGCAACACATGTCCGCCGTGCACGCCGCGCTGACCGAGCCCGCCGCCACCGCGCTTCATGCGATCAACATGAGCTTGAAGGCCATGGCGCGCCCGCTGCCTGAGAACCGGACTCTCATCATCGGTGGCGGAGCCATCGGCATGCTCGCGGCCCTTCTGCTCAAGACCTATGGTTGCCAGGGGATCGTGTTGGCCGAGGTGAATGCGTTGCGCCGCAGTTCCGCCGAACAGCACGCCGGGGTGACCACCTACGATCCCCGTGAGTGCCAGCCTGAGGAGAGCGGCTTCGACTACGTGATCGACGCGGTCGGCAACAAGCTCACCCGGGCAGCCGCGCTCACTGCGGTCAAGCCGGGTGGCGTGGTCATGCACATCGGGCTGCAGGACTGGGCCAGCGAGATCGACATGCGCAAGCTCACCCTGGCAGAGATCACCTTGATGGGCACCTACACCTACACCACGGCCGATCTGCGCGCAACCGTCCAGCTGTTGCACCGGGGCGCCTTCGGTGATCTGTCGTGGGTGCAGAGCGTGCCGCTGGAGCAGGGTGCTCAGGCCTTCGCCGACCTCGACAGCAATCGACTCGCGTCGAGCAAAGTGGTGTTGGTTCCGTGACGAAAAACATATCAGCAAGCACGAGGTAGAGAACCGCATGACCACGCAGTACCTGAAGAAGGCCGATCCGCCCGCCCAGGCGTACGACGAGAACACTGCGGACACCGTGCGCCGCATGCTGGCCGAGATCGAAAGGGAAGGCGAAGAGGCGGTGCGGCGCTATGCGCGCGACCTCGATGGCCACACCGGAGAAGTCGTGCTGGGCGAAGAGGCGTTTTCCAGGGCCGAGGCGTCCCTCAGCCAAGGCGTCAAGGACGACATCGCCTTTGCCAGGCAGCGTGTGCTGGACTTCGCGCGGCTCCAACGCGACTCCATGTCCGAATTCCGCGCTGAACTGCTGCCCGGTCTCGTCGCGGGGCAGAAACTCATTCCCTGCAACACGGCGGGATGCTATGTGCCGGGCGGGCGCTATGCGCACGCCGCCAGCGCCATCATGAGCGTGGGAACGGCCCAGGTAGCAGGCGTGCGCAACATCGTCGCCACCTCGCCCTCGCACAAAAACCTGGGCGTCAATCCCGCGATCCTCTACGCCATGCGGCTGTGCGGCGCTCACCATGTGCTCGCGCTCGGCGGAGTGCAAGCCGTGGCGGCGCTCGCGCATGGCCTGTTCACCGGCCATCGGGCCGACATCATCGTGGGGCCCGGCAACCGCTTCGTGGCCGAAGCCAAGCGAGTTCTGTTCGGCCGGGTCGGCATCGACGTGGTTGCCGGTCCGACCGAGTCGGCCATCATCGCGGACGACACCGCCGACCCCGCCATCGTCACGGCGGACCTGGTGGGCCAGACCGAGCACGGCCCTGACTCGCCGGTGTGGCTGATCACCACGTCCCGCGGGCTGGGGGAAGAGGTGATCCGTCGCGTGCCGGGAGCCATCGCCGCGCTGCCACCGCTCGCGAGGGCGGCCGCCGAGGCGGCCTGGCGCGACTACGCCGAGGTGGTGGTGTGCGACACGCGCGAGGAGGCCGTGGAGGTCAGTGACCGCTACGCCTGCGAGCACCTGCAGGTCATGGCCCGGGACCTCGACTGGTGGCTGGACCGCCTGACGAACTATGGCTCGTTGTTCCTGGGCGAGGAGACTACAGTCGCCTACGGCGACAAATGCGCCGGCCCCAACCACATCCTGCCGACCCGCGGCGCAGCGCGATACTCGGGAGGGTTGTCGGTCGGCAAGTTCATCAAGACCGTGACCTGGCAGCGGCTGAACCGCAGTGCATCGCGCGAAGTCGGCCAGGTGGCTGCGCGCATCTCGCGGCTGGAGGGTATGGAGGGCCACGCGCGCACGGGTGACATCCGCCTGCGCAAGTACTACCCTCATGAAGAGTTCGACCTTGGCACGCTTGGCGGGCACGGGGCCTGACCTTGGCTGGCCCGATGCTCGATCTCACCGCGCCGGAAGCGATCCCCGCCGCTGGCGTGAAGGCGGCCCTGGAGCTGATGGCCAGCGGAAAGCTGCATCGCTACGGTGAGGCCGGCTCAGCGCCTGCACATGCAGCGGCCCTGGAGCAGGAGTTCGCCCGTGAGCTCGGCGTTCGGTATTGCGTGGGCATGAACTCGTGCGGCTCCACCCTCTTTGTGGCGCTCAAGGCGCTGCACGTCCAACCCGGCGACGCCGTGCTCTCCAACTGCTTCACTCTGGCGCCGGTGCCCGGCGCGGTGGCCCATGCGGGGGCCGCCCTGGTGCTTGTGGACATCACTGACGATCTCACCATCGACCTGGACGACCTGGAGCGCCATGCCGCCACAGGAGCAGCACGCGTGCTGCTCCTGTCGCACATGCGCGGCCACATCTGCGACATGGCGCGTCTGATGTCGATCTGTGACCGGCATGGCATCACCGTGGTGGAAGACTGCGCGCACACCATGGGGGCGGGTTGGGCCAGCCGCCCCACCGGCACCTGGGGCCGGGTGGGCTGCTTCAGCTTGCAAAGCTACAAGCACGCCAATGGCGGCGAGGGTGGGCTGCTGGTCACCGACGACGACGACATCGCGGCCCAGGCGATCCTGTACAGCGGCAGCTACATGCATTGGGCCGCTCACGCCGTGCGGCCGCCGGACGCCGTCTTCGAGCGCTGGAAGTACCTCACCCCCAACTTCAGCCTGCGGCTTGGGAACCTGCCCGCCGCCATCGTGCGGCCGCAGCTTGGCGCGACGTTGCAGGACCGTTGCCGGCGCTGGAACCAGCGTCATGACTGGCTGGCCGCGGGTCTGTCCAGACTGGAAGGTGTTCGCCTGCCGCACCGCCCGCCTGCGGAGCAGTATGTGCAGAGCTCGATCCAGTTCATGCTGCCGGGGCGCGACGCCTTGCAGATGGCGCGTTTCGTCGATGCTGCTGCGGGCGCAGGCGTTCACGTGAAATGGTTCGGTGCCGCACAGCCGCAGGGATATACCAGTGCGTGGCCCCACTGGCGTTTCACGCCCGCACAGGGCCCACTACCTAACGCCAGCCGCGTGCTGGCCGGGCTGTGCGACATCCGCATTCCGCTTGGCCTGAGCCAGGATGACTGCGACCAGATCGTCGCTGCGGTGGCTGCTGCGTTATGACTCAGGGCATGGCCGGGCCTCGACGCACCCCGTGATTGTTCTGTCAGTCGTGCATAACCCGCCTTAAAGACGGGTGAAATACCTAGCTACGCCTCAACTCGTGGCTTCGTCCCACACTCACTCGCGCAAACGGCGCTTGTTGCCTTTCCAGTTCATTCTTATCCTTTCGGCTTACCTCAAACAGGACAATTGAAAAATGAAGATACTGATGGTGCTGACATCGCATGACAAGCTCGGCGATACGGGCAAGAAGACCGGCTTCTGGCTCGAAGAATTTGCTGCTCCGTACTATGTGTTCAAGGACGCCGGCGCCGAGATCACCCTCGCTTCGCCCAAGGGCGGTCAGCCTCCCCTGGACCCGACGAGCGACGCGCCCGACGCACAGACCGATGCGACCCGCCGCTTCAAGTCCGATGCGGCTGCACAGGCAGACCTGTCGCGCACTCGCGTGCTGGCGGATGTCTCTGGCAATGACTTCGACGCGGTGTTCTATCCGGGTGGGCACGGGCCTCTTTGGGACTTGGCCGAAGACGCCGATTCGATCGCGCTGATCGAATCGATGTTCGCAGCTGACAGGGTAGTTTCGGCCGTCTGTCATGCGCCGGGCGCTTTGCGCAATGTCCACGCCAAAGATGGCTCCCCGCTCGTCAAGGGCAAGCGGGTGACTGGCTTCACCAATACTGAAGAAGAGGCAGCCCAACTGACCAAGGTCGTGCCGTTCCTGGTGGAGGACATGCTCGTCGAAAAAGGCGGCAAGTACAGCAAGGCAGCTGACTGGCAGCCGCACGTTGTCATCGACGGCAAGCTGATCACCGGCCAGAATCCCGCTTCTTCAGAGCCCGCCGCGCGCGCGGTGCTGGCCCAGTTGCAGACGCGCTAACTGCCTCACTGCAAAGGCGTTCAGAACCAGGCCATCCAGCACGGGCGAATCACGCTCGCCGTTGAGAACGGGTGGGTCGCCAGGTTTGCTTCCTGGCGGCTCTGGTGATACCGTCCGGCCTGGCGCAGCAGTTCGCGTCCGCCGCCAGACTTGCTGCAAGTTCGGTCGAGCGCCGATGAACTTGAGCTCGACGAAGGAGCTGCGATGCGCCTGGCTAGATACGGTATTTTTGCCGCTCCACGCATTCGCATTCTCTGTGCTTGTCACGTGC
>JBKJKT010000121.1:0-8174 GCA_046597415.1 Ramlibacter sp. | reverse complement strand
GCGCTCTGGATCACCGCCGTCGCGCCCCCATCCCAGCCCTCCCCCAACGGGGGAGAGACCAAGACCACGACGAAAATAATTTGCCCGCTCCCACCCGTTCTTGCTGCCAAACTCCGCGCCCTTTTCCCGGAGCAAGTCATAAAGCGGCGACGTGCGCAGCGGCCGCGCCGTCTCAAGTTCCTGCCTCGGCCACCGCATCGCGTAGTGCAAGCCCAGCGTCTCGGCAGTCCGCTCTGCCAACGCCTTCCGATTGCCGGTGAAACTGCCAAAGCGACGGATGTCCACATCCCACACATCCGTGCTCGGCTCACCACCGACGATCCATTCGGCAATCAGACGACCTGCACCGCCGCTGTTGGCGATTCCCGCCGAGTTGAACCCCGCGCACACGAAGTAGTTGCGCAACTCCGGCGCTTCGCCCAGTATGAAATTGCCATCGGGCGTGAAGCTCTCCGGCCCGTTCAGCAGCGTCTTCACTTGCGCCGTCTCCAGGCAGGGCGTGCGATGCATCGCGTTGGTCATCAGGATTTCGAACTGATCCCAGTCTTCATCCAGCAACTGGAACTGGAAGTTGTTCGGGATGGGGTCCATCTTCCAGGGCTTGGCATGTGGCTCGAAGCCGCCCATCACCAGGCCACCGACTTCTTCCTTGTAGTAGATGAACCCGTCTGGATCGCGCATCACCGGCAGCATCGGATGCACCCCGGGAATCTGGCCAGTGACGATGTAGAAGTGCTCCGCGGAAAAGAGCGGAACATTCACGCCCGCCAGTGCGCCGAACTGGCGCGCCCACTGCCCTGCGCAGTTCACCAGGGTCTCGCACTTCACGACGCCGCGCGCAGTCTCAACACCCGACACGCGGCCATCCTGAGCGACCACTCCCGTCACCTCGATGTCCTCCATGATCTTCACGCCGCGATTGCGCGCACCCCTGGCAAGCGACATGCACAGGTCTGCCGGATTCGCCTTCCCATCACCGGGGAGCCATAGCGCGCCCTGGAGATCGTCGATGCGCAGGATCGGATATTTCACAAGCGCCTCGGCAGGCGTTATCTCGTGGCACTCAACGCCGAAACTGCGGGCCATCGCGAGCTGCTTGCGCAGCACCTTCATGCGCTCGGGCGTTTTGGCGACATTGACGCTGCCACATTGCTTCCATCCCGTTGCAAGACCGGTCTCGGCTTCGAGCGTCGCGTACAGCTCGATGCCGTACTTGCTCATTTGCGTCATCGTGCGGTTGGGCCGCATCTGGCCGACCAGGCCGGCGGCGTGCCAGGTGGTGCCGCTGGTGAGCTTGCCCTGTTCGAGCAGCAGGACATCGGTGATGCCCAGCTTCGCAAGGTGATACGCAGTCGAGCAGCCGGCGATGCCGCCGCCGACAATCACAACCTGTGCCGATGACGGCAGTGCCATGGGAAACCTCCCGGGTGCAGCCCCTACGCGGTTCGAAGCGCCATCACGCCTGCAACGATGATGGCCGTGGCCGCTCCGCGACGCGCGGTGAACGGCTCCTTGAGAAACCAGGCGCCGAGCAGTACAGCAAAGAGAACTGACGTTTCGCGCAATGCCGCGACCGTCGCCACCGGCGCCCGCGTCATTGCCCACAGGGCGATCGCGTAGGAGCCGAACGAAGCCATCGCGCCCATCAGGCCCACCGGCCAGCGTGCTCGAGCATAGGGCCAGACGACATGCCCCTTGCGACGCATGAACACGATAAGCGCGAAGGGCCAGCCGTCCAATGCGAAAAGCGCGATGACGTACTGCAGCGCGTTGCCGCTCTCGCGTACACCGAGTCCATCGACGATCGTGTACATCGCGATCACGACCGCATTGGCCAGCGCAAACGCAACCGCGCGTGGCGATTCAAGGGCGTGCCTCGAAAGGCCCAGAGCCAGCACGCCGCAGCTGATACCCAGGATGCCCGCCCATGCCACCGGCGACAGTGTTTCACCCAGCGTGAAAGATGCTGTAAGTGCGACCAGCAGGGGCGCAGTCCCCCGCATCAGCGGATAGGTCAGGCCCAGCTCGCCATGCTTGTACGCGCCGGTGAGCGCGATGTAGTAGCCGATATGGATGACGGTCGATGCGAGTACGTAGGGCCACGCCGACACGGGTGGCAAACCCACGATGAACACCACCGGGATCGCCACGAGCGAACCGATCATATGGATCACGGCGGTGTCGAGTGCCTTGTCCTTGCTCGACTTGATCAGCGCGTTCCAGCTCGCGTGCAGCAAGGCCCCGAAAAGCACGGCCGCGACGACCGGCCAGGTTAGCGTCATCGAGCGGCGCGTGCCTGCAGTTCGCAGCGGCGCGCGCGTTCGAGGAAGTGACCGAGCGGTGGTGTGGGCAACGCTGGCGTCTTGGCCAGATCGTCCCAGATCCGCAGGCGCACAGCGTCGGCAGCGCCGCGTTGCGAAATGAAGGCCTCGGCCTGCCCTTCGTTATAGATGCCCCCCTGCAGGCCCAGTGAACGTTTCGAGTCGTCAGACAGCGCGGCGAAGTAGCCGGGCCGCACCGAACACAGGTAGCGCTTCGCATCGACGTGGAGCTTGATCGGCTCGATCACGTCGTCACCGAAGAGCCCGCGAAGGAAAGGCAGGGCCCTGTATTGATGGACGTCGTCTATGCCTTGCACGGTCGGTGAAGGGCCGAGGTCGTGGAGGAGATGGCCGAGATCGTGCAGCAGCGCGGCGGTGACAAGCGCGTCGCTCGCGCCTTCCTGCTCGGCCAGAAGTGCACTTTGCAATGCGTGCTCAAGTTGCGTCACGGCCTCGCCCGTGTACTGCTCGCCGCCGCGGTCGGCAAACAGCTTCTCGATATCGAATAGGGTCAGAGCCACGGCAAGGAGTAGGTCTTGAGATTCGTGAAGCTCTTCATCGCCTCCTGCACACCTTCCTTGTAACCGAGGCCGGAGTCCTTGATGCCGCCGAACGGAGTGAGCTCGAGCCGGTAGCCGGGCACTTCACGCACATTGACCGAGCCAACGTGCAGTTCGTTCACAAAACGCGTGATGTAGTCGAGGCGGTTGGTGCAGACCGAGCTGGAAAGACCGTATGCGGTGCCGTTCGAAATCCCAATCGCTTCGTCGATGTTGCCGAAGGTGATGATGGGGGAGACGGGTCCGAAGGTTTCTTCGCGCACGACTGTCATGTCGGGCCGCACGCTCGCCAGCACGGTCGGCGAATAGAGCGCTCCGTCGCGCACATTGCCTGCAAGCAGCACCGCGCCTTGCGCCACCGCTTCATCGACGCGCGCTGAAAAGGATTGCGCTGCCGGCTCGTCGATGACGGTGCCCATGTCGCTCGATTGGTCCTGCGGATCGCCGTACTTCCAGGCCTTTGTCTTGTCGACCACCATGTCGGTGAAGCGGGTCGCAACGGATTCGTGAACCAGTATCCGCTTCACGGCGGTGCAGCGCTGCCCGGAGTTTTTGTACGAGCCTTGGACTGCAAGCGTCGATGCTTCATCGAGGTCCGCGTCTTCCATCACGATGATCGGGTCGTTGCCGCCGAGCTCCAGCACCACGCGGCGATACCCTGCCTTCGAGGCGATGTACTTGCCGATCGCCACGCCGCCGGTGAAGGTCACCAGATCGACATGCTGGTTCGTGATCAGCTCGTCGGCAATCTCTCGCGGGTCGCCGGTGACGATGCTGAGCATTGCGGGTGGCAACCCCGCCTCGTAGAGGATGTCGGCAAAGAAGATCGCGGAGAACGGAACTTTTTCGGAGGGCTTCAGCACCATCCGGTTGTTGGTCGCGATGCTGGGTACAACCTTGTGCGCCACCTGGTTCATCGGATGGTTGAACGGCGTGATGGCGCTGATTACTCCCAGGAGTGGCGAGCGCTGCGTGTACACGCGGCGCTTCTTGCCGTGCGGCGTCAGGTCACAGCTGAAGATCTGGCCGTCGTCCTTAAGTACTTCGTTCGCGCCGAACAGCAGCACGTCGCTCACGCGGCCTGCTTCGTAGAGCGAGTCTTTCACGCACAGCCCCGACTCGGCCGTGATGAGTTGCGAGACATCGGCAAGCCGCTCGCGGATGATCGCTGCAGCCTTGTTGAGAATGGCCGCGCGCTCATAGCGGGTGAGTTTCGGCTGGTAGGCGCGAGCCGCATCGAATGCGGACCTTACTTCGTCGAGCGTTGCTTTCGGGACGCAGCCGATGCGTTCATCCGTGAACGGATTGAAAACCTCGATGACGCGATCGCGCCCCGCGCCTACTTTCGCGCCTGCGATGCGCATCGCGTCGAGTTGATGCTCGCGGATGAACTCACTGCGCATAGTTCAACGCCAGCTCAAACGCATCGAAATTGCGGAACCTGCGCGTCGTATCCAGTCCTGGCAACTTGCGATTCAGGATCAGCGGCACGCGCTGCTCGCTGATCCCGCCGTGCGAACGCAAGGGCACATCGAGGCCCGACAGATCGTGACGGCTCGCCGACGTGCCAATCACCGTGAAACGCTCGGAGACGCACACGATGTCCCCGATGCGATCCGGCGGCAATTCGAATCGCTCGGCGGCAGCAGCGCGGTCCAGCACGACTTCCATTCCCTTTTGCGCCTGCAATTGCACAACCACCGGCGCCACTTCCACGCCGTCGGGTAGATAGATCGTCGCGAACGAACCGAGCGCGCCGTGATGCACGACATACGGGTCGGTGATCGGCAGGATCACGCGTGCCCTTGAAGCACCCAGCACCTTGTCGCACCAGTCCTGCAGGTAGATCACGTCGGGTGCGCCGTCCATCGCAACCTTGGCATTCATGCCGTGGTCGGCGGTGAGCGCAATTACGCAGCCCAGCTCATCGAGCTCTCCCAGGTAGCGGTCCATCATCGAATAGAAATCGTTGGCGCCTTCGGTACCCGGTGCGTGCTTGTGCTGCACGTAGTCGGTGGTCGAGAGATACATCACGTCGCACCGATTGCGCTGCATCAGCTTGACGCCGGCTGCGAACACGAACTCGGAGAGATCTGCGCTGTAGACACTCGGCACGGGCAGGCCAACGATGGACAACACGTCGTCGATGCCGTTTTCGTCCATCGTGACCTCGTTCGACTTCTCGGACGAAAAGCAGATGCCACCCTTCATGCCGTGGCCGAGCAGCCGCCGCAACTTGTCCTTGGCCGTGATGATGGTGATTGACTTGTCTGCATCGGCCAGCGCGGCAAAGATCGTCGGCGCGCGCAACCACTTGGGGTCGTTCATCATCACTTCGGTGCCGGTCGCCGTGTCGAAAAGGTAGTTGCCGCAGATGCCATGGACCGAGGGCGGCACGCCCGTCACGATCGACAAGTTGTTGGGGTTGGTGAAGCTGGGGACCACGCAATCTGCAATGAGGCCGACACCCTGCGCCAGCGTGCGCTTGAGCCAGGGCATGCGGCCACCCGCAACTGCCTGAGCGAGGTAATCCGGCTCGCATCCATCGACACAGACGATGACCGTTGGCCGGGTCGGCAACTTGTATTTGCGGCTATTGACGGTGAGCACGGCGGGCTTTCGGGGGTTGAGAACCGGCACCTTGATCGGCGCCGTCATCGGCGCGCGACTGGCGGCGCAGGTCGTATTCGATCGTTCGTTCCTTGCTGTCCATTGCATGGTCGAACAGAGCCTTGCCCGCGAGGTCGGCATTGCCGGAAGCGATGGCTTTCACGATGGCCCGGTGCTCACCGGCCGACGCTGGCATCAACCAGCCATCAGCGAGGTTCATGCGCCGGAACAGCGACAGCTCCTTGATCAGTTTCCGGTAGATCGATGTGAGCTTGCTGTTGCCGGTCATCTCGACCAGCCGGTCGTGGAACTTGAGATTGAGCAGGTGATAGTTGTAGGCGTCTTCGGCTTTCACGGTCTTTTCCATCGCATCGACCAATGACCTGATTTCCTTGAGCTGCGCGGGGGTGATGTGTTCGGCCAGACGCCGACCTACCAGCTGGTCCATCGTTGCACGCAGGTCGAAGATTTCGACGGCCTCGTCGATCGGTATGTCGCGAACAAAGACGCCGCGATTCTTCTCGTTTCGAACGAGCCCCCCTTCTTCAAGCATGCGAAAGGCCTCGCGTACCGGACCGCGCGACACACCCAGCTTCCGGGCAAGGGTGGCCTCGATCAGCTTGCTGCCGGGCGCGTACTCGCCCTGGAGAATGGCGCGCTCGATTTCGTGTTGCACCACTGTGGTCAGCGAGCTGCTCTGGAGCAGCGCGATCGTGGGGTGCAAAAGGGCATTCATGCCCCGCATTAGAGCAGCATGGCACAGATTGTCAACAATATGCAAAAAGCAATTGACAAGGTTTTGCACCCGGCGTCAAATGAAACTCATCGGCGGGGGGCCGGTCACGTCATGTCATCTAGCAGCGGGAGTCACAAAAGTGTCACCCGCCGTCCGCAGTATCGAAACCTTTTGTTCCTGAGGAGTTCACCCATGCGCACCCGATCCCTGATGAAGGCTGTCCTGCTTGCCGGCCTTGCCGGCTGTACCGGCCTGGCCTTTGCCCAGAAAACCCAGCTGCTGGTCTACACAGCGCTCGAAACCGACCAGCTCAAGGCCTATCAGGAGGGCTTCAACAAGTCCAACCCCGATATTGAAATCAAGTGGGTACGCGACTCAACCGGCGTGATCACTGCCAAACTACTCGCTGAAAAGGGAAATCCACAGGCCGATGCGGTGATGGGTGTGGCGGCTTCCAGCCTCGCCCTGTTAGACAAGAACGGCATGCTCGAGCCCTATGCGCCGATCAACCTCGACGCGATCATGAGCCAGTACCGCGACAAGAAGAAGGTCCCGGCCTGGTTTGGCATGGACGTGTGGGGCGCCACCATCTGCTTCAACACGGTCGAAGCGCAAAAGAAAAACATCCCGAAGCCCGAAACCTGGAAAGACCTGACGAAGCCCGTTTACAAGGGCCAGGTCGTCATGCCCAATCCCGCATCGAGCGGAACCGGCTACTTCGACGTGACCGCATGGCTCACGCTCTTTGGCGACGACAAGGGCAAGGGCGGCGGCTGGAAATATATGGACGCCCTGCACGAGAACATTGCGCAATACACGCACTCCGGGTCCAAGCCCTGCAACATGGCTGCAGCTGGTGAGTACGTGATGGGCATCTCGTTCGAATATCGCGGCAACGCCAATAAGGCCAAGGGCGCGCCGATCGACCTGGTATTCCCGAAGGAGGGGCTGGGCTGGGACCTGGAAGCATTCGCGATCCACAAGGGCACCAAGAAGCTCGATGCCGCTAAGAAGCTGGCGGACTGGGCATCAAGCAAAGACGCGATGATGCTGTACGGCAAGAATTTCGCTATCACCGCGCAGCCGGGCATTGCGCCGCCGCTGGCCAATGTGCCGAAAGACTACGAACAGCGGCTTGTGAAGATGGACTTCAGCTGGGCCGCAGAGAACCGCGAGCGTATTCTCGAAGAGTGGACCAAGCGTTACAACGCGAAGTCGGAGAAGCGCTGAGCGCATTGACGTTGCCTCCAGAGACTGTCATTGCGGACTTGATCCGCAACCCATGCGGCGCGTGATCGAGCGTGGATGCCGGATGAGGTCCGGCATGACAGCCCTTACAAAACAGGCGTCGCAGGCGTTTGCAGCACAGCGTATTAGATGACCCCCAATCTCTTTCTCGACCTGCGCCACATCCGCAAGGAATTCGGCAGCTTCACTGCACTGCACGACATCAGCCTGGGCATCCAGCAGGGCGAGTTCGTCTGTTTTCTCGGACCCTCCGGCTGCGGCAAGACGACGCTGCTGCGAATCATCGCGGGCCTCGAAGTGCAGACCGCCGGGCAGGTGTGGCAAGGGGGCCGCGACATTTCGCGGTTGCCGCCTGCGGAGCGCGACTACGGCATCGTCTTCCAGAGCTACGCGCTGTTTCCAAACCTGAGCGTCGCCGACAACGTGGCCTATGGGCTCGTCAATCGAAGAACGCCACGCGCAGACATCGCCAGACGTGTGACCGAGCTGGTCAAGCTCGTCGGCCTGCCGGGCAGCGAAGGCAAATATCCGGCGCAGCTCTCGGGCGGCCAGCAGCAGCGCATTGCATTGGCGCGCGCATTGGCTACATCACCCAGCCTGCTTTTGCTCGACGAACCGCTGTCAGCACTCGATGCGCTTGAGCGTGTGAGGTTGCGGCAGGAAATTCGCGCGTTGCAGCAGAAGGTGGGCGTGACCACC
>JBKJKT010000164.1:0-11920 GCA_046597415.1 Ramlibacter sp. | reverse complement strand
GGAGATGGCCGCGCAATCCTGTTGGGGGACCTGCCCAGCGCCGATGGAAGGCAAGAGGTTCAGCTCAAAGGCAGCGGCCTCACGCCTTACTCGCGCATGGGCGACGGCCGCGCCGTGCTGCGCTCGAGCATCCGGGAGTACCTGTGCTCCGAGGCAATGCACGGCTTGGGCATTGCGACCACCCGCGCACTTTGCGTGACCGGCTCCGATCAGCCCGTACGGCGCGAGGTGATGGAGACCGCTGCAGTGGTGGCGCGTGTAGCGCCGAGCTTCGTGCGGTTCGGCCACTTCGAGCATTTCGCCGCGAATGGCAAGACGGCCGAACTCGAAAGGCTCGCCGATTTCGTGATTGACGGGTACTACCCGCAGTGCCGCCAGTCTGACCGCTACAACGGCAATGCCTATGCGGCCCTGCTTGAGGCGGTCACGGAACGGACGGCGGCGATGGTCGCGCAGTGGCAAGCCGTCGGTTTTTGCCACGGCGTGATGAATACCGACAACATGAGCATCCTGGGCCTGACCATCGACTACGGCCCGTTCCAGTTCCTGGACGGCTTCGATCCCGGTCACATCTGCAATCACAGTGACGAACAAGGGCGCTACGCATTCAACCGCCAGCCGAACGTTGCTTACTGGAACCTGTTTTGCCTGGGACAGGCGCTGCTGCCGCTGATTGGAGAGCAAGACGATGCGTTGGCGGCGCTGGAGACATACAAGACTGTTTTTCCGCGTGAACTGCTGGCTCGGATGCTCGCGAAGCTGGGGCTTGCTGGCGCTCGTGAAGGAGACAGGGAATTTGTGGAAAGCATCCTGCAGCTGCTCGCAAAAAACCGCACCGACTACACGATTTTCTGGCGGCGGCTGTCGCGCTACGTGGAAGGCGCGCCCGCCGAGACGGTGCGCGATCTGTTCCTGGAGCCCAGGGACTTCGACGCGTGGCTCCCGCAATACCTGGAGCGCCTGACGACCGATCGCGCCACGACTGCGGCAGCGATGCTGCGTATCAACCCCAAATTTGTTTTGCGCAATCACCTCGCCGAAATAGCGATCAGGCAAGCGTCGCTCAAGGATTTTTCCGTGGTCGATGAACTGCTGGCTATCTTGCAGTCACCCTTTGACGAGCATCCGGCGCACGAAGACATGGCGGGTTTTCCGCCCGAATGGGCCTCGCAGATCGAGATCAGTTGTTCTTCATAACTCCTTAGCGCTATGCGTTAAAGAAAATATCTGATTGAGCAGGTCGGGCTTGCGCGCTATTCTTGATAAACCCATGCTTGCACCCACGAACTCCTGTTCTGCTCCGAGCACCGCCTCCGAATCCGCGCGCGAGCTTCAACTGCGCACCGCCCGCGTCATCATTTCGAAAACCTTGGGCGCGGCCCAACTCGCCGAGCTGCATCGACCCAACACGGCACTGGATATCGCCGCCATTTTCGGCTCCATTGCCCTTTTCCTGCTGCTGGCGTGGCACCTGGCCACCGGCTCTGCTTCTTCTGCGCTCTGGTGGCTGTGCCTGGCGCTGCAAGGCAACCTCGTCGTGGTGATGGGCATCATCAATCACGACGCGTTCGTCCACCGCAAGCTCCTGCCGACCCCCTGGCGCTGGATCGTCTCTTCCGTACTGGCCTGGCCGGCCCAGATGCGCGCCTCCGTATACGAGCGCCAGCATCTGACGCATCACCGCAGCGTCGGCACGGACAGTGACACCGAGATGCACAGGCACGGGCTGAATTCAGCTCTGCGACGTTTTTTCTTTGCCACGGCAGCGTTCGCGGTTTATCGCACTCTCTTCTACCGCGACGTGTATGCGCAGTTGGCGAGCAAGCCGGCGTATGGGGGCGATCAGCGCCAGCGCGTCGAGAGGAACACTCGCCGCGTCATTGTCGGTCTGGCTTTGCTAAGCCTGGCTTTCGACTGGCGTCTTCTGGTGTTCGGTTACCTGCTGCCCTTCCTGGTCGTGACGCCGCTCGTCAACACCCTGCGTATCGTGCTGGAACATTTCGACCTTGATGCGCGCAACCCTCTCTGGGTCGGCACCTTCTACCGCAGCGGCTTCATCACCCGGCCCATGTTCTGGTGGGGCGCGGGAGACTGTCACATCGTCCATCACTTTTACGCCAACATTCCGTTCTACCGCATGCCAGCCGCGTTGCGGCTCATCAGACCTATCTTGCAGAGCGGAGGCGTTTACGAACACCGGTCACTGCTGCCTCTGCTGCGCGACTGGTTCACGGCTTCGCGGGCCCACTGGACCGTGCCGGCGCAGGCGCAACCGCCGATCAAAGTGCCGTCGGCGCCGACCTGAAATAAAGCGACACGACCGTTCCTTTGCCGAGGTCGGATTCGATTCCGACGCTGCCGTTGATGGACTCCATCACCCTGCGGCAAAACATGAGTCCCATGCCATTGCCGCCCGAGCTGGCGCGCGAAGTGACCGGTTCGCGAAAGAGCCGACCAAGAATATCCGGAGGAATTCCTGGGCCGTTGTCGGCAAAACAGATCCACCGGGGGCGGGCAGCATCATTGCCTGTACCCACGGTTATTCGCAGCTTGGGCGGCCGATCTCGCTGGTCCCGGAGCGCGATCAGCGCGTTCTTGACGAGCGTGCAAAGCACCAGATACAGGAGGTCGCGGCGGCCTTCGAGCAGAAAATCGCCCTGAATTTCACTGGTGAGCCAGCCGCGTTCGTCCTCCTCGAAGGGAAACTCGTCGAGCAACGCCGCCACCAGGCTTCGCGCACTGACCGTTTGAGCAACAGCGCCGGGGTACGCGTCTCGCGCCGACTGCACAAAAGTAGACACCAGTGACTGACAGTAGAGGGCGCGGCGTTCAGCCCGCTCCAGCGCGGCCACCAGTTGGCCCGGCTCCTCCTCGCTGAATCGTGCGATGCCGGCCGTGTCGCCGTCTTCGGGCGGCAAGTAGCGGGACGCGACGCTTGCCACGGTGCCTCGCACAGTCGCCAGCGGCGTATTGAGTTCGTGCGCAAGAAACCCAAGCGTTTCTCGCAGGGCTGTCGCGCGGCGCTCGTTGGTGGAGCGCTCGGCCTTCTGGGCGCGATACAGATCCATGGCCTCGACCACCGCTTCACGCGTCACATTGTCGGTCAGGGGCTTTTCGAGGATGCGCATGACACGCCCCTGATTGATCGCGGCGATAGCGACATCGCGCTCGGCATAGGCCGTTGCCAGCAGGCGAATGATGTGGCGATGGTCTCGGTGGACCGCCCGCAGGAGTTTCATTCCGTCGCGCTCGGGCATGCGGTAGTCAGTGACCAGTACAGCGAATTCCCGTTCGCCGGCCGCAAGGATATCGAGCGCCTCGGTGGCACTGGAAGCCGTCACGACATCAAATTCGTCGGCGAACACCCGTGCAAAAATCTTGCGAGTGAACTCCTCATCATCAACGAAGAGGACGGCCAGGGACTTGTCGGCAGCAATTGGCATTCAGTGGGTGACTCTAGCGGACTGCCGACTCTCCCTGCGCGCTTAACCATGCACGCAAGGCCCTGTTGCTGCTCTCCGTGAGCTCGTCCAGGTGTGCAATCCAGGTATCGTTGCTAGGCCATTGGCCGGTTTCGCGCATTGCCACGTAGATTTCGCGCGTGTAGCGGTGAAGCGACCTTGCGCCCGCTTCGCCGCTCATTCCGACCAACGAGTGCATGGCATCCATGACAGCCTGCAGGTCTCGGACCTCAGCGGCCCGGCGCACCTCGTCCATGAGCACCCCGCTGCGAGGCACGAAGTCGTCGACCAGTTCAGCGAGCATGCCCAGGCGAAGGTAGTTGACGAGACGAGCTTCGTCCAGAAACTTCTGCTCCTGCGGCGGCGCATGGACGATTGGCGCCCCCACAGGAGACTTCAGCCCGAGCGCCTGTGCCAGCGCCGAATGCAAAGCAGCCGGGTCCACCGGTTTGGTCAAAAAGTCGGAAATGCCGGCTGCACCGCCCTCGGCAATGACCTGCGGCCCCGCATAACCCGTGAGGGCGATGATCGGGATACGCCTTTCGCCTGCGGCGCCTGAACGAATCGCCCGAGCGGCCTCCATGCCACCCATCCGCGGCATCTGCAGGTCGAGCAGCACGGCATCGATGTTGGAGACCTCTGCCAGGCGGGCGAGGACAGCTTCGCCGTCGCCGACTTCGATCACGGTTGCGCCCAGGTGCCTCAACGTTCCTGCCACGCTCATACGGTTATAGGCGTTGTCGTCCGCGACCAGCAGCGTTCGGCCCTTGAACGAGACGGCCATCGCCTCGGGAGCGGACTCACGCTTGGCCACCGCCAACTGCAGCGCCTGCACGAAAGCCATCGGGTCGCACGGCTTGGCAACAAACCCATCGAAGCCTGCCTTCGTCGTCTTGACCCGCGCAACATGCTCCGGCTCAGATGTGTGCGCGAGCAGACACGTGCCTTTGTTCAGCGGTGCGAGGAAGCCGCGAACCGACTCTGCGATCTCGTAGCCGTCCATGCGGGGCATGTTGAGGTCGAGCACGACCATGTCGAACTTCGACTCGCGCAGGGCCTGCAGCGCTTCGATACCATCGGCGGCCTCCCGCACCGAGCACGTCAGCGAGAGCATCAGCTGCCGCGTCGAGGCGCGGATGCCTGCGTCGTCGTCGACCACCAGCACGCGCTTGTTTGCGAACTGGCGGCGAGCCTCAGCGAACACCCGCTCGCGGCTGGCATCGAGTTCCTCCCGGCCGACCGTCGGAATCTCCATCACAAACGAGGTCCCGACCGGTGAGGAGACGCAGGTGATTTGTCCGCCGATTGCTTCAATGGCGCGCCGACAGTAGGCCAGACCAAGACCCGTACCGGTGGACTTGCCGCTCGTGTTGAACGGCTTGAAAAGGTCATTGAGCGCATCGGCCGGAATGCCAGGCCCCGTGTCACTCACGCAAATGCGTCCTTCGTCGATTTCAAGCCGCACGCGCATACCCGGATAGGCTGGCAGGTAGTGCAGCGCGTTTTTAAGCAGGTTGAAGAGCACAAACAGGAATGCAGTCTCATCGGCGCGGAAGACGAAATCGCGCCTGACAACGATGCTGACGCTGGTCCGTTGCACAGCGTCTTCGTAGCCGAATTCGGAAACAGCTTTCGCGCAGAGCTCTTCGGCTGAGGTATAGCTGAGCCGTTCGGAATCCAGTGCCTTGGCATTGACTTCGTCCAGGGTCATAGCAATGACCTGCAAGCCGCGGCGCACCGCTGTTTCGCCCTGCGACAGGTGACGGTAGAGCTGCTCGACGCTGTGCGCATCGATGATCTGCTCGTTTGCGCGGGCACTGGGCAGCGGCAGCGACTGGCGAATGTGCTCAAGGCTGTGTCGTACCTGCGCCAACGGATTGCGCATTTCGTGGGCGATCGATCCTGCCAGTGAAGCGTAGGCCTGCCGCACCCGTTCCGCCGCACCCTGCTCGAGCGCAAACTTGAACACGCTGCCGCCGATGATGCTGACGACGAGCAGGGGCAGCCGCATCACGTAGTCCATGGGCAACCGAGGCTCCGGGCTGATCAGCACGTAGAGCCCGGCTGCCGCGCCAAAGCCTGCCAGAAGCATGACGATGAGGTTGCGCCAGTCCGTGACAAGGAGAAGCATGAAGACGGCCATGAAGGTATTGCCTACCGCGCCCGGCCCCCCGCCATTCATGAGCGAGGTGAACACAAAGGTCATCGGCAGTGTCACCGTCAGCACGAAGTAGGAGAATTGCAGGTAATACGGCTTGGCCCACCTGGGCCAATGGGACCGCAGCCCCAGCATAGCCAGGATGCCAATATCGAAGAGGCGCAAAGCGAGATCGTCGTACGCGGGAGTGCTGCGCAGGAACCGCAGCAAGTACATCACCAGCAGGCCCACGATGCCAAAGATGATCATGTAGCGCAGCAACAGCGGACTGGGCTGGTGGTACGCCTTGTAGTAGGCGAAAAGCCGGCTGATCCAATTGGACATGTTGGGCTTTACGGGCTTTGAGACTGTTGTCGTTTTCATTGCGTTGCCACTCCAGCAACGCACCCCAACGCCACCGCCATATCGCGTGCACCCCCGCGGATGAGCGTATAGACCTTTTCCGAATTGGGCAATGGCACGTCCCGAGCTACTGCGGTGAGTCCGAAGCGGCGATACAGCCGACTCAGCGAATGGGTGCAGGTCGCCCAAAGGCCAACGACACGGGCATGATTGCAGGCGTACTCGAGAGCCAGGCTCATGCAGTGGCGCAGAGCATTCACATCACTTCGGTATTCAGGAGCCAGAACGAGTCTGCCGACCTCCCACTCACCTTTCTGGATTGGCGGAGCAGTGCTGTCGGCCTGGGGCAGTAGCTGCTCCGTTAATGTCAAGTCGTAGCCCAATGGCACGATGCGAATCGTGCCGAGGCGCGTGCCATGAAGATCGAACGCAAACACGATGCCGCACTCGTCTCTTTTTTTTCGAGCCATTGGAATTGCGGCCCAGCATGCACAGACAGGTCGATTTCACCGCGCAAATGCATCACAGACTCGACCTCGTCGGGGGGAACTACCACCAGTTCGATGGCATCAACAAACGATTCGGGGTTGAACCGGAGCGCGCCGCCGACAAACGCGGCAGATTCGGATTGGATGTTTTGCAATTGCATGGGCGCCTCCTCACAGGGTTTGAACCAATCGTCACATAATTGCTGCAGCGGGCAAGCCCAACCCCTGTTAGTTCTGACAGGGGGCGACATCAGGAAAATCCCTAGAGCCGCTTTGAGGGCCGGGCTACCCCGACCTGACAGCGCAGACTCATTGACATAACTTTAGCACTAACACGAGTACTTTTGCGGAGCACCCATGAGTTACACAATTGAAAAAACCGATGCCGAATGGAAAGCGCTCCTGGCCGAAAAGAATGCCGAGCGCGGAGCTTTCGAGGTCACTCGTCACGCGGCAACCGAGCGCCCCTTCACCGGCAAATACGAGGCCGTCTGGGCGGATGGCAGCTACCACTGCATCTGTTGTGGCGCCAAGCTGTTCGATTCCTCGACCAAGTTCGACGCAGGCTGCGGATGGCCCAGCTTTTCGCTGGCCGTCCCGGGCGCCATCAAGGAAATCCGGGATATGAGCCATGGCATGGCGCGCGTTGAAACAGTGTGCGCCCAATGCGGCGCCCATCTGGGTCATGTGTTTCCCGACGGCCCGACCGACACTGGCCTGCGCTATTGCATGAATTCCGCGTCTCTCGATTTCAAAGGCCAGGACAAGTAAGACACCCATGAAACTGCTGATCGATTTCTTCCCCATCATTCTGTTTTTCATCGCGTTCAAGATCGCGGATATCTACATCGCCACGGCAGTCGCCATCGTCGCCACGATTGCCCAGATCGCATGGCTTCGCTACAGCAACGGCAAGATCGAACCGATGCAATGGATCAGCCTGGCTGTCATCGTGCTGTTCGGCGGCGCGACCATCATTTCGCAAAACGAAACCTTCATCAAATGGAAGCCGACGGTGCTGTACTGGCTGATGGCCGGTGTGCTCGCCGCCGGACAACTGGTTTTTCGCAAGAACCTGCTGAAGTCGCTGATGGGTGCACAGCTTGAGTTGCCAGACCACGCATGGCGCGTCATGAACTGGAGTTGGATCGGTTTTTTCACGCTGATGGGGGTTATCAATCTCTGGGTGGCGTACAACTTCGACACCGACACCTGGGTGACTTTCAAACTGTTCGGCGGGCTCGGGCTCATGGCCGTCTTTGTGGTGGCCCAGGCCCTTTACCTGGGTCGCTACATGAAGGCCGACGAGACGCCCGAACAACCCTGACCGCGGCCTGAACATGCCAACCGGAATCACTGCCCAGGCGCTCGAGGACCGGCTTGCGGAACTCCTGGCTCCAACCACACTCGAAGTGGTGGATGAAAGCGCCGCTCACGCGGGCCACGCCGGGGCCGACGCGAGCGGGTCTGGCACCCACTTCCGGGTGCGCATTGCCTCTCCCCAGTTCGCCGGTATCTCGCGGGTTGCGCGCCATCGCCTTGTGTATGATTCGCTGCGCGAATTCACCGACCGGGGCCTGCACGCTCTCGCGATCGAAATTCTCTGATCGTTATTTACCCATCCCCACAGGGCATTCCCAATGAAGCAAGTCATCCTGTCCGCAGTTGCAGCGGCCGTCCTCAGCGTCGCCGTGCCGGCGTTCGCGCAAAACATCGCAATCGTCAACGGCAAGGCCGTCCCGAAAGCGCGGATGGACCAGCTCGCCGCTGAGATCACCCGTACCGGCCGGCCCGTCGGCCCCGAAATGCAGGGGCAGATGCGCGAAGCGGTGATCGCCCGCGAGATCTTCATGCAGGAAGCCCAGCGCCGCGGCCTGGACGCCAGCGAAGACTTCAAGGCGCAGCTCGAGCTGGCCCGCCAGAACCTGATGATCCGCGAGCTGTTCGTGGAATTCGGCAAGGCCAACCCCATCAGCGATGCGGAAATCAAGGCGGAATACGACAAGTTCGCAGCAGCCAACGGCGGCAAGGAATATCGCGCGCGGCACATCCTGGTCGAAAAGGAAGAAGAAGCCAAGGCCATCATTGCTTCGCTCAAGCGCGGCGGCAAGTTCGATGACATCGCCAAGAAGCAGTCCAAGGACCCGGGGTCGGGCGCCAATGGCGGCGACCTCGACTGGGCCAACGCCGGCAGCTATGTCCCGGAGTTCTCGGGCGCGCTGGTCAAGTTGAACAAGGGACAGTTGACGCAAGAGCCGGTCAAAAGCCAGTTCGGCTATCACGTCATCCGCCTTGACGACGTGCGCGATGCGCAGCTGCCCAAGTTCGATGAAGTCAAGCCACAGATCGCACAGCAGTTGCAGCAGCAAAAACTCGGCAAGTTCCAGGAAGAGCTGCGCGTCAAGGCCAAGGTCGAGTAGTCAACAGAGCTTGTACCGGCGCTTGGAGCCCGGCTTATGCAAAGGCGGCCCTCGGGCCGCTTTTTATTTACCCGCAGGGCCGATCACCATAAGCAGCCCGATCATGACCGGCTGGTGCAGCATGTACCAGCTCAGGCTCCACCGGCCCAGCCAGGCGAGCGGCGCAGTGCCAGCTGGAATGCCTTTGCTGATCCAGCCCCTGCGACGAGCCAGAACCCATTGCCCCGCAGCCATCCCCCACCAGGTCACACCGAGCCACGGAATGAGCGGCACGTAATCCTCGGCAATGGGTTTGCGGCTGACCAGCCCCAGCCAGTTGAAGGGTTTTGCATTCAGGAATTCAAGTGCCGGCCAGGTTTGATGCGCCAATTCAGCGGCGGGCTTCATGGCGATGCAGATCAGGCCTGCGATCCAGAGCCAGCGCCCCCAACCCGCCGACAGCCGCGCGACGATGAGCATGATCGCAATCGCATGCAGCACGCCGAAATAGATATAGCTCTTGGGGTACATCCACAACGAAGCCGCAGTGACGAGCAATGCGCAGGCGGCTATCTGCACCCACCGCTTCCAGAAGCGGGGCCAGCCCTGCCCCTGGTCGACCGCCATCGCCTGCCCCATCCCTGTGCAAAAAAGAAACAAGCTGACGATGAATGTGCGCTGCCACGTCCAGAGAGGATCCGCATAGAAGTTCTGGTTCAGCCAGCCGAAGTGGTTCAGGTCAAAGCAAAAATGAAATACCGTCATCCAGACAATCGCGACACCGCGAAGGGCGTCGATGCGATCGGACCGCTCGCCCCGGGGTGCATGAGGGTGATCGACTGGACGTTGGGAAGCAACTGGCATGGGGCGCAAGTCTAGAGCGTCTGGTCACGCGGGCGCTCTTCCAGTTGACGCATTCGCGAGCGAAGGCTCCAATGCAGCCCATGCAACCTCAACATACCGTGTTCCCCCCGCAAGTCACACAGGCGCTTGAACGCGGCGACCTGATGGGCGCCATCAAGTTGCTTCGGGCCAGCGGCTTTGGCCTGAAAGAGGCAAAGGACGTGCTTGACGCGCATGTCCGCAAGACGCGGCCTGGCACGACCGACCTGAAGCAGCGTTTCGACGCTCCGACGCCGGTGGACGCGACGAAAATCGTTTCGGAGCTGTCACCCGGTCAGGTTCGCAGCATGAGCGAGGCCACATGGCTTGCGATTGCCATCGTCATCGGCGTGCTGGTCGCTTTGTTTGTGACGGGTTGCACGATGCCCCCTGCAGGAAGCTGGGCGCTGTAAACCCTTCGTCCCACCCTAACCCACCCAGCGCCGTGCGTTGCGCCAGATCTCCATCCAGGGACTGAACGCGCTCTTGTCGCCGTCGGTCCAGCTCATCTGGATGTTGCGGAACACGCGCTCGGGATGCGGCATCAGCGCTGTGAAACGGCCGTCCGCGGTCGTCACTGACGTGAGGCCGCCGGGGCTTCCGTTCGGATTGAACGGATAGGTCTCGGTTGGCTGGCCGTGATTGTCGGTGAAGCGCATGGCCGCGATGACCCTGGATTGGTCCCCCCGATGCGCAAAGTTTGCATACCCCTCGCCGTGAGCAACAGCAATCGGTGCGCGAAGTCCTGCGAGTCCTGCGAAGAACAGGCTGGGGGATTCGAGCACTTCGACTTGCGACAGGCGTGCCTCGTAACGCTCACTGCGATTGGTGGTGAAGCGTGGCCAGGCCTGAGCACCCGGGATGATGTCGGCCAGTTCGGCCAGCATCTGGCAGCCGTTGCAAACGCCAAGGGCAAATGTGTCCTTGCGATCGAAGAACGCCTTGAACTGATCGGCGAGCTTCGGGTTGAACATCACACTGCGAGCCCAGCCGATGCCGGCACCCAGCGTGTCGCCGTAGCTGAATCCACCGCAGGCGACGAAGCCCTTGAAGTCTTCGAGACGGGCGCGACCGGCTTGCAGGTCGGTCATGTGCACGTCGTAGGCGTCGAAGCCCGCTTCGGTGAAGGTGTAGGCCATCTCGACGTGCGAGTTGACGCCTTGCTCGCGCAGGATGGCGATGCGGGGACGGGTGGTGAGGATGGTTGCGGCCGTCGGGCCCCCACCCCCGCCCTCCCCCAGAGGGGGAGGGAGAAAGTCCGAATCTGCATTGCTCCCTCGCCCCCGCCGCACGTGCAAGCCCGGATCCGTCTGATCCCCCGCCGCCGCATGTTCCAGGTCTGCCCCAACCGGGTTGTCCCGCTGCTGGCAGATCTTCCAGCTCACGCCGTCCCAGACCTGATGAAGATCAGCAAGCTTTGCCGAGAACACAACCCTGGTGTCGCGCCACACCTGGAATTCGCCCTTGCCATTCTCGACTTCCGATGACGCCGGCCGGGTCGTTCCGACAAAGTGACTGTGCTTCGATAGCCCATGCGAACGAAGTACCTGCATGACCTCATTGCGCACATCGGTTCGCACTTGCAGCAAGACGCCGAGTTCTTCGTTGAACAAGGCCTTGAGTGTCAACTCATCGCGACGCGGTCCCACTTGCGAAGCCCAGTTCTTGGCATCGCCAAAGTCTGCGCGGCTGTCGCTGATACCGTCACCCTCGGTGATGAGCATGTCCACATTCAGCGCAACGCCGACATGGCCGGCGAAAGCCATCTCGCAGGCCGCAGCAAAGAGCCCACCGTCGCTGCGATCGTGGTAGGCCAGGATGCGTCCCTGCTCGCGCAGTTCGTTCACTGCATTCACGAGATCCACCAGGTCCTTCGCGACGTCAAGGTCGGGCACCTCATTGCCGATCTGACCCACAACCTGCGACAGGATGCTTGCGCCCATACGCTTTTTGCCCTTGCCGAGATCGACCAGCAACAGCGTTGTCTCTTGCGTTGCATCCAGTTGCGGTGTGAGCGTGCCCCGCACATCGGCCAGCGTTGCAAACGCGGTAATGATCAGGCTGACCGGTGATGTGACCTTCTTTTTCTCATCGCCGTGCGACCACTGCGTGCGCATCGACAGGCTGTCTTTACCAACCGGGATAGAGATGCCCAGCGCCGGACAAAGCTCCATGCCAACGGTCCGCACG
>JBKJKT010000050.1:0-13189 GCA_046597415.1 Ramlibacter sp. | reverse complement strand
CTTGATGACAGGTCGTCTCGACATCGCCCTGCTCTATAACGCCACTGCCGCGCCGGGTATCGAGCTCACGCCCTTGCTGGAGGAGCCGCTGTTCCTGGTGGAGCGCAGCAGCCCCGGCACCGCGTCCAAAGCAAAACCCAAACCCATTCCCCTGCGGGAAGTCGCCCAGCTGCCGCTCATCATTCCCAGCCGGCCCAACGCAATCCGGATGCAGGTCGAAGGCGAGATGGCAGCGGTGGGCTGCCGCCCGCAAGTGGCGCTGGAGATCGACGGCGTCCCCGCCATCCTCGACCTGGTCGAAGATCGGGCAGGCTTTGCTGTGCTTTCGCGCAATGCGGTCGCGACTTCCGGAAGGCCACAGGCATTTGTGTGCCGACCGATCACCGCGCCCGCGCTGCGCAGCAAGCTGGTGATGGCCATGAGTTCCCAGCGGCCGGCAACGCTCACGCAGAAGGCAATGCTCGAGCTGATCCAGTCGATGGCCGTGAAGCTGTTATCGGCGGGCTGAACTTGTTTTGAAAATGCTCGGGTTCAGCCCCGCCGCGCCGCAATCAGCAGGTCAGCGTAATCCTGCCAGCGCGCGTCTTTGGCCAGATCCTTGAAAACCCCGGCCGCCGCCTGATCGGCCACCCATTGCTGCTTGTCCGCGATGGCGCGGCCCATGAAGGGCTCGAACCCGGCTTCGCTGACGGTGTTGGCCGCCTCTCGCATTTCTTCGGCGCGTCGCTGGCCATGCTGCACGACACGGCTGAAGAAATACGCGCCCTGTTGCTGCCAGTCGATGGACGGGAAAGTTTCTGCGAGCGTCGGCAGCACATGGTCTTCGACTCCGTACTGCCGGGCCGTCGAGTAACTCTCGATGACCAGTGCTTCCAGCCCCTTGATCATGATGCTGCGGCACATCTTGATGGCCGACGCCACGCCGAGCTGGTCCGAAACGGCCCTGGCATCCATGCCCCAATCGCGCAGCTGATCAGCAAGCTCGGCTGCGCGCGCGCCACCCAGCAGCATGGGCACGCTGATGCCGTAGGGTGGCACCGAGGTCATGACGCCCGCCTCGACGTAGTGCGCCCCGCGCGCGTCGATCTGTGCCGCTGCCTGCTGCTTCGTACCGGGCGAGGCAGAGTTCAGGTCGAGAAAGATGGTGCCGGGTCGCAGGTACGGCGCGGCCTCCTCTGCGACCGAAAACGTGTTGGAAGCGGTCACCGCCGAGATCACCAGATCGCTGCGATCGCAAAGGGCCTGCATGGAGTCGAGGGGCTCGATCCCGGCTTCGGCCGCGTGGCGCACTTGCTCCTGCCGGGCATCCGGGTGGACGAACTTGAGGTCCCATGCGGCCACCGACTGCACACCCGGCTTCGCCTTAAGGCCCACCCCAAAGATCTTTCCGACCTCGCCATAGCCGATCAGGCCAATTTGCTTCAATTCCATCTTGCTTCCTCCAAGACTCTGAATTAGGACACTTTGCATGGGGTTGTGCCGTTGAAGGGTGATATCAAACTCCCGTTCCAGATCAGGCGGACGCTGCGCTGGGAAAAAGCCGGGGGCAACTGGGTTATCGTTTCGGAAACTTCGGCGCCGCTGAAGTAGCCGGGCAACCGGTGTCATACGGGATGGCGAATTCTGCGATACCTATTTGTCCACCAGAACTTTCCCGGGCAGTTCAAGCACGTCAGCGCCGCGCTGGCCGCCCGGGGCCATGAGGTCCATGCGCTGGGCGTGAACAAGCCCGGCGAACCCGTGCCCGTCGTGCGGCATGCGCTGTATCCCGAGCCAAAACTGCCAGCGCAGGACACCACGCACCCGCTGGCGGCGCCAATGGCCGAACTGCACGCTAAAGTCGCACGCGGTGAGGCCGCGGCCCGGGCCATGCATGGCCTCAAATCCAGGGGCCTGGAACCCGACGTCGTCGTGATTCATCCGGGCTGGGGCGAAGCGCTCTTCGCGCGGGATGTGTTCCCTCAGGCGCGGCTTATCACTTACGCCGAGTACTACTACGGCGGCGCAGGTGGCGACACGGCATTCGATCCCGAGTTCTCACAGCCGACGCCGGCCGCAGCGCAGCGCATCCGGATCAAGAACACACATCTGCTTCACGCGCTCGATGCTTGCGACGCGGCGCTGGCGCCAACCGAATTCCAGAAAAGCCGTCACCCTGGGTGGTCGCAGGACCGGATCCATGTGATTCATGAAGGCATAGACACCGATCGATTCAAACCCGACGCGAATGCAAGGGTGCAACTCAAGTCTGCAGTCCTGACGCTGCGCCCTGGCGATGAAGTGGTGACCTTCGTGGCTCGCCAGCTTGAGCCGTATCGCGGCTATCACATCTTCATGCGCGCACTGCCCTTGTTGCAGAAGCTGCGGCCCAATGCCCGCGTGGTGCTGGTGGGGGGTGACGGCGCGAGTTACGGCGGGGCGCCGCCACCGGGCAAGACCTGGAAAGACATCTTCCTGGCCGAGGTTGCGAGCCGCCTTGACATGAGCCGTATCCATTTTGTGGGCCGGGTGCCGCACACGGTCCTCACGCAACTGATGCAGGTATCTGCAGCGCATGTGTACCTGACCTATCCCTTCGTGCTGTCGTGGTCGATGCTGGAGGCGATGAGCATCGGCTGTCTTGTCGTCGGGTCAGACACTGCGCCTGTGCAGGAAGTGCTGGAGCATGGGCGCAATGGGTTGTTGACCGACTTCTTCGATCACGAGGCGCTGGCCCGTTGCATTGCAGACGCACTTGGGCGCAGGGCGGAACTCGCGCCTCTGCGTGCTGCGGCGCGTCAGACCATCGTGGATGGTTACGACCGGTCCAGGCATTGCCTCCCGGCGCAGCTGGCTTTGCTGGAGACGCCGCGTGGCGCCGCCGCTGCGTAAAACTGCACTCACGAACTGATATACTTGCGGGCTTAGCGGCTGTAGCTCAGTTGGATAGAGTACTTGGCTACGAACCAAGGGGTCGTGGGTTCAATTCCTGCCAGCCGCACCAGAAATTCGTTTCTAGAACAACGGGTTAGATGCTTCGGCGTCTAACCCGTTTTTTCTTACTTCGCCGTCGGCATCACGAATTCAGCCCCCTTGCCAATGCTCTCCGGCCAGCGCTGCATGATGGATTTTTGTTTTGTGTAAAAGCGCACCCCTTCTTCGCCGTAGGCATGCATGTCGCCAAACATACTTTTTTTCCAGCCGCCAAAGCCGTGCCAGGCCATGGGAACCGGGATCGGCACATTGATGCCGACCATGCCGACCTGGATGCGGCGCGAGAACTCCCTGGCCACGTTGCCATCGCGCGTGAAGCAGCTCACGCCGTTGCCAAACTCATGGTTGTTGATCAGCGCCACCGCTTCGGCCAGGTCTCTGACCCGCACACAGCCTAGCACCGGTCCAAAAATTTCTTCCTTGTAGATTTTCATGTCTGCCGTCACGTGGTCAAAAAGCGTGCCGCCCATCCAGAAGCCTTGCTCGCAACCGTTGCCTGCCTGTTGGCCGGTGAAGTTCCGGCCATCTACGAGCAGCTGAGCGCCTTCCTTGACGCCTGCATCGATGTAGCCGGTGATACGGCTGTGCGCCGCAGCAGTGACGATCGGCCCCATCTCGGCATCCAGGTGCACGCCGTCCTTGACGACCAGTGTTTTGGCGCGTGCCTGCAGCATAGGCACCAGTTTGTCGGCCACATTGCCAACCAGCACAGCGACAGAAATCGCCATGCAGCGCTCACCCGCCGAGCCATAACCCGCACCGATCAGTGCATCAACTGCCTGCTCCAGATCGGCATCGGGCATGACCACCATGTGGTTCTTGGCACCACCGAGCGCCTGCACCCGCTTGCCGTGGTGGGCGCCGGTTTCATAGATGTAGTTGGCGATCGGCGTTGAGCCGACAAACGACACGGCTTTGACATCGGGATGCACCAGCAGTGCATCCACCGCCTCCTTGTCGCCCTGCACCACATTGAAGACGCCGTCGGGCAAGCCGGCCTGATTCAGGAGCTCGGCCATGAACAGGCTGGCGCTCGGATCGATCGGGCTGGGCTTGAGCACAAAGCAGTTGCCTGCGGCAATCGCCACCGGAAACATCCACATCGGCACCATCACCGGAAAGTTGAACGGTGTGATGCCAGCCACCACGCCTAGCGGCTGGCGCAGCGTCCAGTTGTCTATGCCAGTGCTCACCTGGTCCGTGAAGTCGCCCTTGAGCAGTTGCGGAATGCCGCAGGCAAACTCGACAATGTCGATGCCGCGCGAGACCTCGCCCCGGGCGTCGGTGAACACCTTGCCGTGTTCGGCCGTGATCAAGTGCGCCAGTTTGTCCTTACGCTGGTTCAGCAGTTCGAGGAACTTGAACATCACGCGGGCCCGGCGTATCGGCGGCGTGTCGCCCCAGGCTGGGAAGGCGGCTTTGGCCGCGCTGACAGCAGCGTCCACCTCGGCGGCATTGGCCAGTGCCACGCGGCCGGTGACGGCGCCGGTCGCGGGGTTGAAGACGTCCTGGCTGCGTGCGGATCGGCCCGGGGCATTTCTGCCGCCGATGTGGTGCCCAATTTCGGGGATGGCTAGGGTTGGGGAATTCATGTGGGGTCCAGTGGATAGTCAAAAAGAACGTCAGCTTGGAGCGAGTTTAGGAAGGAGTGCGAGGCTTGGCTACGCCCGGGCGCTGAATTGCTTGTTCATTTTGGTGAACAATAGTCAAATGATTTCCAAAAAAGTTGAATCCATGTGGTCCCATCTCCATGGGCTGACGGTGCTGGCTGAAAACGGGAGCTACACCGCCGCGGCGATGCGGCTGGACGTGAGCAAAGCAGCCATGAGCCAGCACATTTCCGAGCTGGAGAAGGCCGTCGGTGTCCCCCTGGTGCGACGCACGACACGAAGCATGCGTTTGACTGAAGCAGGCCAGAAACTCGTCGACGAGACCCGTGGCGCGTTTGAACAGATTGCAACAAGCTTCAACAGCGCGCGCGACATCGCGGGAGAACCGGGCGGGCTGATCCGCCTGACCGCGCCGGTGGCCCTGGGACGCCAGCAACTGGTCCACCGGATCGCCGCCTTTCTGCTAAAGCATCCTTCGGTCCGGGTCGAAATGGAGTTCTCAGACCGGCTGAGCTCGCTGTCGACCGAAGGATTTGACCTGGCCATCCGGCATACCGCCTCGCCGCCCGAGACCCACGTTGCTTGGCCGTTGTGCAAAACCCAGGCACTGCTGGTGGCCAGTCCCGCCTATCTTGACCGAAAGGGGATGCCCGCCCGCCCTGAGGAACTGACCGGGCACCACTGCCTTCACTACCCTAGGGGCCAGGAGTCCAACGTCTGGTCCATGGAGCCTAGGTCCGGACGTGTGCAGTCTCACGAGCGGGTCACGGTGCCGACCAGCGGGCCGTTCGGTGCCAACAACAGCGAGGCTTTGCGTGAAGCCTCCCAGGCGGGATTGGGCATCGCCTTGCTCCCGGACTTCAGCGTGCAGGGCGCCATTGGGGACGGTAGCCTGGTCGAAGTCCTCCCGGGCTGGCGACCCGTAGGCACGTTTGCGGACAGGATATTCGCGATCCGACCGTATTCGCTTCATGTATCCCGCGCCGTCACCTTGCTCGTCCAGCACCTCCAGGCAAGCTTCTCTAAGGGCTTCCCGATCTAGACCTGAGCCCGCCCTCCAATAGGTAGAGGTCCAGCGCCTAAGTCTGTACGAGCTGGTATTTTTCACGGCTTTTTGGTGGTCAGGCTTTTCTGGCGAACCCCAAGGGTTTGTCCGGATGTTGTTGTTTACCGCCTGTTCAACAATGCAAGACTGTTTTACATATTGGTAAATAACAATCTGCGTTGAATCCTGGTGAAGCTTAGTTCGGCTTTGATGATGTCTTGATCAAGAGTCTTTTTTCTTGAAGGAGAAGCGTTTTGCGACAGATGGTTGAAGAGCGGGAGATCAAACGAATTTGTCGCTCGTTGAGCTGGCCTTCGGGTGCCCTCATATCAGAGATGTCGAGCCATGCGTGATGTCTTCAAGTCGCTGGACCGGGGATTGGTCTCGTTCAACTATGCGGCGCACATGACAGCCGCGTTCTGGCTGTTTGCGATAGCGGTTCTCATTGCGCTGGACGTCTGCTCGAGGGCAGTCCTCAATGCGCCGTTTTCCGGAACGGCCGAGATCGTTGCCAATTCGGTGGTCTCGATCGTTTTTCTTCAGTTGCCCTCTGCGATTCGCAATGGCGGTATGTTGCGCGCCGAGATCCTGGATATTTACCTGTCCCGCCGTTCCATTGATGGACTGCAGGCCTTTGCCTGCATTCTGGGCGCGGTGCTATTCCTGGCTGTGGCATACAGCGCGTGGGGACCGATGGTTGAGGCGTGGACCATTTCTGAATTCGCGGGCAATGTGTCCACCATCAAAATTCCGCTGGCACCCATTCGTACCCTGCTGGTGGCCATGAGCATCCTCGCCGCAGTGAACTTTCTGTTTATGAGCGCCCGTAACTTCAGTCTGGCTCGCGGGAATGTCGCTCATGGCTAACACCACTTTGATTCTGTTTGGCTTTGGCGTGCTGTTGCTGCTGCTCACCCTGGGTGTGCCGGTGGTGGTGTCGCTCGGTCTGACCAGCGTGCTTGGCGTCGGCCTGCTCACCGGTAACCCGGACGTGGCGATCTCCATCTTGTCGTCTACTGCCTTCGAAGCACTGCGGGACTACGTGTTTGCCGTGATTCCACTGTTCATCCTGATGGGCGAGTTTGTTGCACGATCCGGCGCGGCGCTGGACCTGTACAACTCGATCAACCGGTTGATGCGCCGTGTGCCCGGGCGCCTGGCGGTGGCTACCGTGCTGGGAAATGCCGTTTTCGGCGCCATTGTCGGCGTCAGTGTGGCGTCTGCGGCTGCTTTCAGCCGCATTGCCTACCCGGCCATGTGCAAAGCAGGCTACGACAAGAAAGTGTCCCTGGGTTGTATCGCCGGCAGTGCCTCGCTGGGCATGCTGATTCCGCCGTCCATTCTGATGATTGTGTGGGGGGTGCTGACACAGCAATCCATCAGCAAGCTTTTTCTAGCAGGGGTGTTGCCCGGCATTGCCCTGGCGCTCATGTTTGCGATGTTTTGCATTGTCTACGCGATCATCAAACCCGAGGCCTTTGGCCGCAAGCCTGAGCTTGCAGGGGCCGATGCAGGGACATCGTCCCGGGATGCTGATCTGCCGCCACTGTCGAACTCAGAACTGATTGGCACCGGCGGATGTCTGGTGATGATTGCCTTGGTCCTGGGCGGCATCTGGTCGGGTATCTTTACGCCGACTGAAGGTGCCGGAATCGGCGCTTTACTGGCTCTGGTTCTCGCGTTGATCAAGGGCGTACGCTGGGATGGCTTTGTCGAGGTCATTCGCGAGACCGGCAAGGCCGCAGCGCCCATCATGTGTCTTTTGATCTTTGCCCAGATGTATTCGCGTCTGCTGGCACTCAGCGGTGTGGGTGGGACGGTTCAAACATTTGTGACGGGTCTGAACATGGACCCTGGCATGGTCCTGCTGGCCATGGTGCTCGTATGGTTTGTACTGGGCATGTTCATTGACTCGGTCTCGATCATCTTGCTGACGGTGCCGATCTTTGTGCCGCTGGCAAATTCACTCGGAATTGATCCTTTTGCCTTTGCCTTGATCGGCATTCTATCGATCGAGGCCGGCATCATCACGCCGCCATTCGGGCTCGTAGTGTTCACCGTCAAGGGGTGCATCAATGACCCAGAAGTGCCCCTGGGCCAGATTTTCTGGGGCGCATCACCTTACTGGATCATGCTGCTCTTGCTGGCTCTCGTCGTTTATTTCGTACCACCCCTAGCCTCTTTGCTTCCCGCGATTCTTTAATAAATTACCCACACTTACTAAGAGACAAATCATGTTTTACAAGAAAACCCTGAGCGCCATGTGCGTTGGTGCAGCGCTCTTCGCCCTCCATGGCGGCGCCAGCGCCGACACGTTCAACCTGCGGATCGGCAGTGGATTCCCCAGTGCCCCGTCGCCCTATGTGTTTGAAGCCGAGAAATTCTTTGTTCCTGAAGTCATCAAGCAGGTCAAGGAGAAGACCGGTCACACGATTACGTTCACCGAAGCCTACGGCGGCAGCGTGGCTAAACCCAACGAAACGCTGGCTGCAGTCGAGACGGGCCTTCTGGACATCGGCATCTGGTGCGTGTGTTTCGAGCTGTCCCGCGTACCGCTGAACAACTTCCCTTACTGGGTCCCGTTCGGTCCGGCCAAGGCCGAGGTGGCCATTCGCGCCGCCCGCAAGGTCTATGACGAGTTTCCGCAATTAACAGACAACCTCGAGAAAAAGCACAGCCAGAAGCTGCTGGGCCTGGCGGGCTTTGACAACTACCACCTCGGCTCCACCTTCGAATGGGAAAAGCTGTCGGACCTGAAGGGGCGCAAAGTGGGTGCCGCTGGTCCCAACCTGCCGTGGTTGCAAGGCTCCGGTGCAGTGGGTGTGTCCACCACGCTGCCTGAGGCCTACAACGCGTTGAAGTCGGGCATCTTCGAAGGCTTCCTGATGTTTCCTTCGGCCTACAACGGTTTCAAGTTCTATGAACCCGCACCGAACTACAAGAAGATTGACTTCGGGGCGGTGGCGGTGATGGTGATGACCGTCAACACGCGCAGCCTGAACAAGCTCCCCAAGGAGGTGCAGAAGATCCTTGCTGACGTGGGTCGCGAGTACGAAATCCGCGTGGCCAAGTCACTTGACGTGAGTAACTCCCAGGGCCTGGAAAAGCTGAAGGCCGTCGGCGCCAAGATCACTGAAATCACACCGGCTGCCCGCAAGGACTGGGCCAATGGCATCAAGGACTGGCCGAACAAGGTGGCCAAGGACATGGACAAGACGGGTCTGCCAGCGTCCAACGTGCTCAAGGCTTATATCAAGCACCTGAAGGCTGAGGGTTGGGTGCCGCCAGTCGAGTACGCCGTTCAATAAGTATTCATCGCTGTATGCCCATCAGGAAAGTTGCCGCGCATGATTGAGACTCTCGACAGCATTGAAGGCTCCGGCCTACCACTGGGTTTTTGTTTTGACCGCCACGGCCATCGGCCCGGAATATTTGACGCGCAGGCCGGGCAGGCTACCTTGCGAGTGGATGCCAGAGCGATGGGGGCCCATCAAAAGGAGGCGCTCGTCCATGAGTCGGGCAACGGACCAGCCTGGCGGCTGGTAAGCGACGAAGGCCCTTACCTCAAGGGCAGCGATATGGCGCCATTTCCGCTTGGATTCTTCAATGCGGGACTGCAAGCCGATCTGCTCGGTCAGATTAGCCGGCTCGCTAACCGTCAGGGCACCCGGATTGCTTCGGTGGACCTTGAACTGGACAATGTTTTTTCTTTTAGCGGCTCCTTCTTCAAGGGCGACGGCAAGGGAAGTGCCGAGTCGGCACAGGTTCGCCTGACGCTCAATGGCGATGCGCCGGCTGCTGAAGTCGCATCGCTGGTCGACAAGGCCGTTCAAGCGTCGCCAGCCCTGGCGGCCATGACGACGCCGCTGGACTGCACCTTTGCGCTGTATGTCAATGGCATCCGGCGCGACGTGCTCCAGGCTCTGCCATCGGTCGCCTATGCCCGTGATCCGCTCAAAGCCTACAGCCGCGCACCAGCGCCATTGGCGGATGGCGCTGACCGGTCGGGCATCATCACCAAGGTGCCGCAGCCTCCCGTCGAGACCGAGGTCATGCCGTCAGCCGGTGCCAAATTCGACCTGCGGGTGATGGGACAGTCACGACTAAGTGACATTGCCAGCGGACTGGTCGATGTGCAGACCTGGTTGAAGGCGCCGGTCGGAAGCCACTTCGGTTTTCAGACCGACGAGTTGAGCATGACGAGCGCCAGCGCCCCATCTGGTCTTGCGCTGCTGTCGGCGGGCGTATCGTTTTGCTACATGACGCAGTTGCTGCGCTATGCCCAATACCTCAAGTACAAGGTGCGGTCAATTCGCATGGTGCAATACAACCCGTTTGGCGTTCGCCAGGATGCGCAAGGCGCCACGGTGGGTATGGCGGCACCTGCTGACACGCACCTTTTCCTCAACGGAGACGAAACGGACGAGGTGATGCAGCGCCTGCTGGTGATGGGTGCTCAAACGTGCTATTTGCATGCCGCGCTGAAGGCGGCACTGCCACCGGTGGTGCAGGTGACTTACAACGGTCAGCCGCTGTCCTGATGGGGTGAGGGCCACGGGGCGGCGAATGCGACAGCACATTCACCGCCCATTTTTTGGATTAAACCAATGTGGCAGCAGGAGAATCCAGGTCGATGGCAGTCTCTGACATCACTTTGGCAGCTGCGCGAGGAGGCAACGTTGATCCTTCAAGCGCTGAGCTTTGCATGTAGGCGCCCAGGTAACGGCCGCGATCCACGAGTTGGCGATTGATCGAAGTCCTCGCTTCGGAATAGGCGACTAACGCTGCTGACCGTGCACCGTGCTCGCTGAAAGCGGCTTCCAGCGCAAGCGCATCCTGCATCGCCTTGGTGACGCCCATGCCCACATGGGGCCTTGCCATGTAAGCGGCGTCACCCAGCAGGGCCACCCGACCCTGAACCATGTGAGGCGTTGCCAGGTCACTGATGGGTTGCAAAAAGGGTTCCAGGGTCTTCTCAACAATCTCTGCGAACACAGGGGCAAGCAGGTGCCGTGCGTCCCGTCGCATCCGCTCGACTTGCTGGCGCGACACTTTGTGCGGCGCGATGCCCTCGGGATGGTGCTGGCCGCTGTCGTCGGTCAGCAGCGTCTCCAACTGACGGTCGGATGCGGCTGCGCGGTACCAGACAAAGTTCCAGGCGCGCTGACCCGCGGCACATTGGTTGCCCGGTCCTGCGACCGGATAGCCAATCAGCTGTTCACCGGCTGGCAGGCAAAAACCGAACCGCTCAAAAACGGTATTCAGGCACTCGTGTGACAACAAGCTCTCGGGGCACACACCACGCCAGGCCACGTAGCCTGCATAGACTGGCAAGCTTGCAGGCCAGAGTTGTCGCCGGATCGACGAGCGCAGGCCATCGCAACCGATCAGCAGGTCGCCGTCGATGTTACCGGCGCTGGTATGCAAACTGACGCCCAAGTTGGTCTCACTAAAACCATGAACGACAACTCCGCGATGCAGTGTGGCCCCGGGCGCTTCATGGAAGAGTCCGTGCAGGATCTGGTAGAGCCGGCTCCAGGAGGTCAGCACCTGCGGCATATTCAGCTCGCCCAGAACATCGCCCCGCTGCCCAAGGGTGATGCGCGACGGCACAGAGACGCCCAACTCGGTGCCGGCAGGCATGCCGCACCGATACAGCCCCTGGATCAGCGCGCTGTGGGTGACGATGCCTGCGCCCCTACCATCCAGCGCGCTGGCGGCCTTTTCAAACACAGAGACATGGTGTCCGGCGCGCGCCAGCAGGTTTGCGCACATGAGTCCGCCGAGGGACCCGCCTGCAATTAGAACGTGTGCCATGCAGCGCGTTCAGGCTGCAGCGCTGAGTTTTTCGCTGGCCGGGAAGTTAAGCTCTAACACGACGCCATTAGGGTCGTCCAGGAACACCTGGTGCAGTCCCAGGCTGGGAACAGTGCGTTCACGCACTTCAATGTCCAGGTGTGCGAGGTGCTTGAGCATGACGTCGAGCCCGGTGGCGCTGAAGGCCACGTGATCGATGCAGCCCGTGCCGTGTAGGGTCGAAGTTTTCCGGTCGCCCAGGTAATTGGCAAGCCCCGCTGTGTCTGAGGTCTCGATGCCAATGACGTGCACTACCGCATTGGCGATGTCGCCATGGGCGCCGCTGTACATCCACACCCCGGGAAACGGGAACTCAGGCCGTGGTCCGACAGTCAGGCCCAGCACCTGCTCATAGAACTGCTGTGTGGCCTGCAGGTCGGTGGTGCGAATGGAAAAGTGGTTGATGGCCAGGTTCATAGGGGGGTCAGGTATCTTCGCTTGCGCGGGGTTCGAGCTCAAGACTCGCTTGCAGATAGCTGCGCACACGGTCGGCAATGATGGTTTCGTCATCCATCGCCGGACTGTCGTCGTGCATGGCCTGGCCATAGACGAACCGGCGCAAGCCGCCGTAGAAAATGCCGCCGTGCAGCCCCATCAGCAGTTCGTGTTCACGCACCGTGGTCTTGCTGCGACTCTTGCAGCCGCGATGGCGTCGGGTCTCGCGGATGATGCGGGGAAACAGCTTCTCGCCCAGCATCTTGAAGAAGCGGTCGGTGATGCTACGGTCGGTTAGGCCCGAAAAAATCAGGATCCGGACGAACTCCCGCGCCAGCACCGTGCGCGCGTAGTCGACGTAGAACTGGATCAGCTTTTCTTCGGCGCTCAAGCTCTTGGCGTTCAGCAGGTCCTCCCACTCGGGCTTCCAACGGCCGTCGAACACTTCAATATAAACCCGGTCGATCAGGGCTTGTTTGGTCGGAAAGTAGTGGTAGACCAGCGTGTGGGTTACCCCGATGGCCGTGGCCAGCTCGCGCATCTGCGCGTCAAAGCCATGTTCAGAAAAGAAGGTGATGGCGCCATCCACGATGTAGCGCTCACGATCTTCCACCGACATTCGACGCCTTTTGGCAGGCGCAGAAACCTCATTGGCGGCCATATCGTTCAAATCGGTCGCAGGTTTCAGGGTTACCACGGGTGCTTTCGCTATTTACCAAACTGTAAATCATGGATATCATTGTTTAACGGTTGGTTAATACGACTATCAGTGCAAACCCGCAAGCGGGCCAGTTTTTATACACAGATTGTGCAGGCATCCCATGGAATTAGCTGGAGAAGTTGCTATCAACGCGTCGCGAGAGCGAGTCTGGTCCGCCCTCAACGATGCGCAAGTGCTCAAAGTCTGTGTCCCGGGCTGCGAGGAGGTCATCGAAGAGTCCGACACGGTTCGCAAGGCTCGGGTCATGATCAAAGTGGGCCCAGTTCGCGCTCGTTTCAGCGGCAAGGTCACCCTGTCAGAGGTCGTGCCCAACGAAGGCTGCGTCATGAGCTTTGAGGGCTCTGGTGGTGCTGCTGGCATGGCGTCCGGCCGTTCTCAGATTGCCCTGTTTGAGTCGCTGGATGGCACCCGTCTGACCTACACCGTCAAGGCTTCTGTGGGTGGCAAGCTCGGTCAGATCGGTGGACGCATGATGGACGCCTCCGCCAAGCAGCTGGCGGATCAGTTTTTTGGCGCTTTGCGACTTCAACTGGAGCCGCAGGCTGAACC
>JBKJKT010000040.1:0-2538 GCA_046597415.1 Ramlibacter sp. | reverse complement strand
CCCTGTTCATCTACCTGCCCACACACCTGGTGTTGAAAAAGGTGTTTGGGAAACGCTGATTTAAGGAAACTCTGATTAATCCCATTTCCGTCATTCCCGCGCAGGCGGGAATCCAGTAAGTCGTTGAACTAAAAGCACTGGATTCCGGGTCTCCGCTACGCTGCGCCCGGAATGACGACACATCAGAGGTTCCTTAAATCAGCGTTTCCCAAACACCTTTTTCAACACCAGGTGTGTGGGCAGGTAGATGAACAGGGGAAACAGGAGCATCAATCCCGCGAGATACAGCTGCGGGGGCAGCCAGGTCTGCGGCTGGCCGCCCAATCCAAATACCCAGTTGATATTCTGGGCCGGGTCCGTGAGCAGGTAGGTGACGGGCAGCACCACCCAGCACAGCGCGGTCGTCGCCGGCAAGGCGCGCCGGTGGTAGCCGAGCCGGTAAATCATCCACACGAGCAGCACCGGCAGGAACACATGGAACAACGACAGTCCGCGCAGCCACAGCGGCTGCGCGGGGTTGAAGATATAAGCGGTCGCGCCCAGCCCGATCACGTCGCGCCCGGCGAGCAAGCGGGTGAAAAAATCCAGGTTCCACCCCAGCTCCGGTAGCAGCACCGCGACCGCCATCATGCTCGTGAGCAGCCGGCTCTCGCGCCACAGGGCGATCACCGTGGCAAGGAGCGCGATATCGGACGCCCACAGGAAATTCGCCGGGCCATTGTGCGCCCAGTACACCGGCGCCAGCACGGCGACAAACAGGGTATAGGAAATCTTGATCCAGAGCGGGATCATTCCACGGCTACGGCGCGGTTTGGATACGCGTCCCGAACTTCTGCGCCTGCGACATCACCTGCCCTGTCGTGACCGAAAAGAACGGTGTGACCGGCAGACCGGCGGCGCGCAGACCCCGGGCGGTCCAGACGTTGCAGGTATTGAACAAATGAAACTTTTCCTGCGACAGATAAAACCGGCCTTGTCCGTAGAGGCTCGGCCCCAGGCGGATCGTTTGGCCTGCGGCGTCCCGAGCGTAACTGTCATGGATGTAACCGCTTAATCGTTCCAAACCGCGAGCGGACAGCTCGACCCGGATGATGTCGCTCGCCAGGAAGAAATTTTCCACGGTACCGGTGAAGCCGACGATATGCAGCACACTTGGCGTCGGCCAGAAGGCCGCCTTGAAAGTAAGCCAGGCGCCGGGTTCCCGGGCCTGATAATAGTCCCGATCCCCCCAGCCGACCTCCAGATACTCCGCGTCGGGAAAATCGCCAGCCTCCGGCCAGATGGCGTGCGGGATGTCCGCACGCCTGAACACGATGCCGGTATGCCATCCATGGCTGACGAGATAGAGCGGCCGGGAAGGCTCATGCGCTGACGCATCCGGCTCTTTAACCGGGGCCGCGCACGCGCCGCATACCGCGACGGCGACCACGGCCAGGACACGGACGAAGGTGGCCTTCATGGCGCCAGGAAATCCGCGACTTCCTGGAACCGGCGGTGGTGGATCGCCTCGCTCACGTCCTGGAAGGGATGCGCGAACTCCGCACGGCGCGCGACCTGCGCGCCGCAGCGGCCATCAACTCCCGCATTTCCTCAGGCCGCACCACGCGATCGCGCTCGCCGCCTATGATCTTGAGGCGCGAACAATCTGCCGGCAGATGGTTGACCGGGTCGTAGTGCTGCGGACAACCCAGTGGCGAAATGCTGCTCGGCGAGGAATCCACCACCAGGGCATCGTAACGGTCGGGGCGCGCGCCGACGGCATTGAGCAGCACCACGCCGCCCATCGACATCCCGTACAGCAGGCGCTGGCGGTAACCTAAGTCGTTGAGGTGTGCGATGATGTCGCGGTAGTCGCCCACGATCGCGGCCAGCCGGCTCATGCCGGAGGACAAGCCGTAGCCGCGGTAGTCGTACACGTAGACGTCGAACCCGAGGTCGCGGAAGAACCGCAGCTCACCGGCGATCTGATCGGCCAGCATGGCATTGCCGGGGGCGACCAGCAGATAGCCCCGGGGGTCGGCGTGGCGCAGCCTGTAGCCGCCGAGCGTGCGGCCATCGCGGGTTTTCAATGCGCGGCGCTCGATGTCGCCGATGGATGCGATGCGGCGCGCATCCGGCGCGCCTGCCGCTTCGCGAAACAGCCAGAACGCCAGCGGCTCGCGCAGCATTCCGCACACGCTGGCTTCGGCATCAGAATCCGCCGCCGCGTTCGCGTTGCCGGACATCAGGGCCGCCGCCAGCAGCGCTACCCCAATGCGGCCGCCGGCGTCCGGCATGCTCAGGCCGTGGCGGGTCATCGAGACTTGACTTCGACGATCAGCGGCAGGTGATCGGAGGCGGTCCGCGCCAGTTCCGAGCCCGGAACCTCGATGCCGGTCACCTCGAAGCCGGCATCCACGAACACGTGGTCAATACGGCCCATAGGGAAACGTCCAAAAAATGTGCCCCGTGGCCGGTGTCGCTCCAGTTCGATCTGCGCGTCATTGAGCCGCTTGCGCAAGCGACGGCACACTGGCGAGGACGGCAGCGCGTTGAAAT
>JBKJKT010000261.1:0-63492 GCA_046597415.1 Ramlibacter sp. | reverse complement strand
TGATGCCACGAAGCGCTGCGCGGGCACCAGATTGCGAGCGGCCATCAGCATCGCGGCCAGCACGAGTTCTTTCACCGCATTGGCATTGGCGCCGGGCGCATTGAACACCGGAACGCCCCGCGCACTCATGGCCTTGACGGGGATATTGTTCGTGCCCGCACCACAGCGACCAATCGCCTGCACGCTCTCGGCAATCTGGAGCGAGTGCATGTCCGCGGACCGCACCAGCACGGCATCGGGATCGGCTACATCCTTGCCGACCACGTAGCTATCGCCCGGTAAACGCGCAAGTCCGTTCGCAGCGATCTGGTTCAGGACCAGCACCTTGAAGCGGCTAGCCGCCGTGCCAGGCCGGTCAGGCATTCTGTGCCTCGAATTCCCTCATGTATTGCACGAGCGCCTTGACGCCTTCGATCGGCATCGCGTTGTAGATCGAAGCGCGCATGCCCCCCACCGATCGATGGCCCTTGAGCTGAATCATCCCTTTGGCCTGCGCACCCTTGAGGAATGCTTCGTCGAGCGACGGGTCTTTCAGCCAGAACGGCACATTCATGAGCGAGCGGTCTTGCCTTGCCACCGGATTGGTATAGAAAGAGCTTGCGTCCAGAAAGTCGTACAGCACGGCAGCCTTGGCCTTGTTGTGCGCCTCCATCGCGGTGAGGCCGCCAAGCGCCTTGATGTGCTTGAACACCAGGCCGGCGATATAGATGGCGTAGGTCGGTGGCGTGTTGAACATTGAATCGTTATCGGCCTGTAACTGATAGTTGAACGCCGACGGCGTAATCGGCAACGCGTGGCCAAGCAGGTCGTCACGCACGATCACGATTGTCAGCCCGGAAGGCCCCATGTTTTTCTGCGCCCCTGCGTAGATCAGGCCGTATCTGCTGATGTCGATCGGCCGCGACATGATGTTGGACGACATATCGGCCACGAGCGGCACGCTGGCGGTATCAGGTGTCCAGTGAAATTCGACGCCGCCTATGGTCTCGTTCGAGCAGATATGCACATACGAAGCACCGGGGTCGAGCTTCCATTCGGACTGCTTCGGGATGGATGTGCCAGGTCCCGTAGCCGCCGTGTTGATCGTGCCGTACAGCTTGGCCTCTTTCAGCGATTTCTTCGACCAGTCGCCAGTGACCACATAGTCGGCCTTGCCCGACTTGCCGAGCAGGTTCATCGGCACGATCGCGTTCTCGCCGATGGCACCGCCCTGCATGAAGAGGACTTTGTAGTTGGCGGGCACGCCGAGCAGTTCACGTACCAGCGCCTGCGCTTCGTCATAGATCGAGATGAATTCCTTGCCGCGATGGCTCATTTCCATCACCGACATGCCGCAGCCGTTCCAGTCGAGCATTTCGGCGGCTGCCTGGCGCAGCACGGGTTCAGGGAGAGTGGCGGGTCCGGGGCTGAAGTTGAAGACGCGGGTCATGGAGCTTTCTCTTGCAATGCTGGGTGTAGTGTCGATCTGGAGAACTTGTCAGGCGCTGCAGTAGCGCCAAAGAAGTATCAGCATACAAGAAGCGCAAAGCCCTGCGCCCAGCCCTGACGCGGGGCGCGGCGCAGCGCGATCCGCAGACCTCACTACGATGGCGTCATGAACACTGCGTCTGACCCTGCCCGACCCCCGCGCGCCCAGAGATCAGCGCCCCGTCCGTTCGGCGAGCACCTGAAGCATTGGCGCCAGCACCGACGTCTGAGCCAGTTCGACCTGGCGCACGAGGCCGACATCTCCACGCGGCACCTGAGTTTCGTCGAGACTGGCCGGTCAGTGCCAAGCCGCGAAATGGTGCTCAGGCTGGCCGAACGGCTCGATGTGCCGCTGCGTGACCGCAACACGCTGCTTGAATCTGCCGGCTACGCACCGATGTACCGGGAACGTTCGTTGACAGACCCGGCAATGGCTTCTGCGCGGCAGGCGGTCGAGCTGATCCTCAAGAGTCATGAGCCCTATCCGGCCCTGGCGGTGGATCGCCACTGGAACCTGCTGGCAGCCAACAGCGTGGTGCCGCATCTGATAGAGGGCGCAGACCCTTCACTGCTCGCTGGCCAGATCAACGTGCTGCGTCTCAGTCTGCATCCCCTCGGACTCGCGCCGCGCATCGTGAATGTCGTGCAATGGCGAAACCATATCTTCGATCGGCTGCGCCAGCAGGTGCAGGCAACCGGCGATACGGGACTGTCGGCACTGCTGGAAGAGCTGCGCGCACTGCCATTGCCAGATGGCGTGCAAGACGTTCACATCGAAGGCGAGCACCTGGGTGTCGCGATGCCGTTCCAGTTCCGCAGCCGTGCGGGCGGCGTGCTCAACTTCATCAGCACGACCACGGTCTTCGGAACGCCTTCGGACATCACGCTTCAGGAACTCGCGCTGGAGACATTCTTTCCTGCCGACGCCGCGACATCTGACGCGTTGCGGCAGCTCATGTCGACCACTTGAGGCAGCAAAAAGCGACCCCGCAGGGCCGCTTTACTTAAGCAGAAACTTAAGCAGAAACTTAAGCAGAAACGCCAGGCGGTCAGGCTGCGACGCTGTCCGCGAGCTTCCTGTAGTCGTCCAGCTTGTCGAAGTTCAGATACTGGTACACCGTATCGCTCGCCGCCGTGAGCACGCCCATGTCGGCCATGTACTCCTCCTTTGTCGGAATGCGTCCGAGCTTGGAGCAGATCGCGGCCAGTTCGGCGGAACCCAGGTACACGTTGCTGTTCTTGCCCAGGCGATTCGGGAAGTTGCGCGTGCTCGTCGAAAAGACGGTGGCGCCTTCCTTGACCTGCGCCTGATTGCCCATGCACAGTGAGCAGCCCGGCATTTCCATGCGGGCTCCCGCGCTACCCAGCACGCCGTAGTGACCTTCTTCGGACAGCTGCGTTGCGTCCATCTTGGTGGGCGGCGCCACCCACAGCTTCACCGGTATGTCGCGCTTGCCTTCGAGCAGCTTGGACGCCGCACGGAAGTGCCCGATATTGGTCATGCACGAGCCGATGAACACTTCATCGATCGTGGCGCCAGCAACTTCGGCGAGCGTCTTCACATCGTCGGGATCATTCGGGCACGCAACGATAGGTTCGTGAATATCGGCCAGGTCGATTTCAATGACTGCCGCATAGTCGGCATCGTCGTCGCCCTTGAGCAGCTTTGGATCCTTCAACCAGGCTTCCTGAGCGGCGATGCGGCGACCCAGCGTGCGCGCGTCTGCGTAGCCATTGGCAATCATCGAGCGCATCAGCGTGACGTTGCTGTTGATGTATTCGATGATCGGTTCCTTGTTCAAATGCACGGTGCAACCCGCAGCAGACCGCTCGGCCGAAGCATCGGACAACTCGAACGCCTGTTCGACCTTCAGATCAGGCAGGCCTTCGATTTCAAGGATGCGGCCCGAGAAGATGTTCTTCTTGGCCTTCTTCTCGACCGTCAGCAACCCGGCCTTGATCGCATACAACGGGATGGCATTCACCAGATCGCGCAGCGTGACACCAGGCTGCATGCTGCCCTTGAAACGCACCAGCACCGATTCGGGCATGTCCAGCGGCATCACGCCGGTGGCTGCCGCGAAGGCGACGAGCCCCGAGCCCGCAGGGAAGCTGATACCGATCGGAAAGCGCGTGTGTGAATCGCCACCGGTGCCCACCGTATCAGGCAGCAGCAGGCGATTGAGCCAGCTGTGGATCACGCCGTCGCCGGGGCGCAGCGAGATGCCGCCGCGAGTCGAGATGAACTCGGGCAGTTCGTGGTGCATCTTCACATCCACCGGCTTGGGATAGGCGGCGGTATGGCAGAACGACTGCATGACGAGGTCCGCAGAAAAGCCAAGGCAAGCCAGGTCTTTCAGCTCATCGCGCGTCATCGGGCCGGTGGTGTCCTGCGAACCAACCGACGTCATGCGCGGCTCGCAATAGGTGCCCGGACGAACGCCCTGGCCCTCAGGCAGACCGCATGCACGGCCCACCATTTTCTGCGCAAGTGTGAAGCCCTTCTTGGTGTCGACCGGCGGTTGCGGCAAGCGGAACAACGTGGACGGTCCCATGCCGAGCGCCTCGCGCGCCTTGGCAGTCAAACCGCGACCGACGATCAGCGGAATGCGACCCCCTGCCCGAACTTCGTCGAAGAGCACATCGCTCTTGACGCGGAACTCGGAGACGACTTCCCCGCCCTTGAGCGCCTTGCCTTCGTAAGGACGCAATTCGACGACGTCGCCCATCTCGAGCTTGCTCACGTCCAGCTCGATCGGCAGCGCTCCCGCGTCTTCCATCGTGTTGTAGAAGATCGGCGCGATCTTGCCGCCCAGGCACACACCGCCGAAGCGCTTGTTCGGCACGAACGGAATATCTTGCCCCGTCCACCACAGCACGCTGTTGGTTGCCGACTTGCGCGAAGAACCAGTACCGACCACGTCGCCCACATACGCGATGAGGTGGCCCTTGGCCTTGAGTTCCTGGATGAACCTGACCGGGCCGCGCTTGCCTTCCTCTTCGGGCGTGATGCCGGGACGCGGGTTCTTGTGCATGGCCAGGGCATGCAATGGGATGTCGGGGCGGCTCCACGCGTCAGGCGCGGGAGACAGGTCGTCGGTGTTGATTTCGCCGGAGACCTTGAAGATCGTCACGGTGATGCTTTGCGGCACCTCAGGGCGGCTCGTGAACCATTCGCCATCGGCCCAGCTTTGCAGCACCCCCTTGGCGTTTTCGTTGCCCTTGTCCGACTTTTCCTTGACGTCATGGAACTGGTCGAACATGAGCAGCGTCTTTTTCAGAGCGTCTGCTGCCACGGTGCCGACTTCAGGATCGTCGAGCAGGTCCACCAGCGGGCTGATGTTGTAGCCCCCCAGCATGGTGCCGAGCAGCTCGGTTGCACGCGCGCGGCTGATGATCAGACAGGTTTCCGTGCCGTGGGCCACCGCCGCCAGATACGAGGCCTTCACCTTGGCTGCGTCATCCACACCGGCTGGCACACGATTGGTGATGAGGTCCAGCAGGAAGCTGGCTTCGGCCGTCGATGGGTTCTTGAGCAGTTCGATCAGGTCGGACGTTTGCTTGACCGACAGGGGAAGCGGCGGGATGCCGAGCGCCGCGCGTTCGGCGACGTGGGCTACGTAAGCTTGCAACATTGTGGATTCTCCGTTTCGTGAATACAGGTATCGGATTGCGACTGGTAGCTCGCGATTAGCGGGAGGCCGGCACTGCGGGCAGGGCAGCCGGCTCTGCGGGCAAGGAGGTCGGCTCTGCGGGCGCTGCGGAAGCAGGAACAGCGGCCTCTGGCGGTGCTGTGAGCGGTTGGGCAACGACAGGCGCGGCCAGCGGCAACGGGTCTAGCAAGCTTGGTGCGGCCGGCGCTTTTTTCATGGCCTCGGCAATGGCTGCCTGTGGCGGGGCCATGCATTCGTCCGCAAGGCGGCGCCCGAGTTTCTGGCTCATGAGCATCGACTTGTTGGTGAGCTGGAGCCACATGGCGCCGCCCACCGGGTCTTCAAGACGAATCGCGCCGGTCTTGCTTTCAACCGGGTGCATCTGAAACCGCTGCAATCCTGCGCGAACGATGAAGAAGCCTTCTCGCTTGTGCGGGGTGACATGCACGGTGGCGCCCAACTCGCACGGGATGTCTCCGACATGGATCTTCTTCGCTACTTCCAGGTCTGCCAGGGTGAGCTTGATAGCCGGATCGTCATCAACGTTGATGCTCTCTTCAAGCGTCTTGCGCACCACAGCGCCGCCGCGCTTCGTGATGGTGGGTCGGGTGCCCTCGGCCGTGGCGGGCGCCAGCGGAACTGCCTTGACGGCCGCCGGCTTGGCGGCCGGCCGCTTTGTGGTCGTCCTGGGATCAGCCTTGGCTGCCGGCTTCGTCGTCGTGCCCTGCGCAAATGCAAGGGAAGGTGCGATTGCAATCAGCAACGCGCCAAGAACAACATTCATGTTGTATGTCTCCGTCGGGTTCATGGGTTGGTCGCGCCTGCCGGGGATTCCAGCCAGGCCCGTACTTCTTCGGGCAGCGCCCTCCCGGTCCGGTACGCCCTCTCGAGCACCTGCCAGTGATAGCGGTAGCTGGCCCTGTCCTCCAGCTTGTTGTCGTGACTGATGGGTGCCCAGTCCGCCCGGGCCGCAGCCACGATGACGCTGGCGGCGCGCTCGACTTCATCGGCGCCGGGTGCAAAAGCTTCCAGAATCGGCCGGATCTGGTCGGGATGGATGCTCCACATGCGTGTATAGCCAAGCTCGGTCGCCGCGCGCCGAGCCGCTGCAGCAAACGCCTTCGTGTCCTTGAATTCGGTCACCACACCATGGGAAGGCACCTTGCCGTAGGCATGGCAGGCCGAGGCAATTTCGAGCTTGGCGCGAACGACCAGCGGGTGTGTGAACTGACCGTGGATGCCCATGCCGTCCGACGGGATTGCACCGCCATGAGCCGAAACGAAATCCATCAGGCCGAAACTGAGCGACTGCACGCTCGAATGCGCGGCGATTTCGAACACGCGCTGCACGGCGGCGGGCGATTCAATCAGGACGTGCAGCGGCAACTTGCCTGCACCCACACAAGAAAGCGCCTGCACGGCCGCGTCGATGTCATTGGGCGATTCGGTCTTGGGCAGCATCATGTGGCTGAGCCTGCGGCCCGCCGTGCCGGCAATGATCGAAACATCTTCTTCGAAAGAGGGATGGTCCACCGGGTGCACCCGAACCGCCACGCGGGCCTGCGGATCGGCTTCAAGCGCGAGCCCGGCAACGAGTTGCGCGTGATCGCGCTCACCGCCGACCGGTGCGCCGTCTTCGCAGTCGAGCGTGACGTCGAACACGCACTCACCAAATTCGCGCGTCATCTCGGCCTGCAGGGCCAGACTGCGCCGCATTCGCGCCTCGACGCCGCTGTAGTGATCGCAGACGGGCAGGAAGCCGGTCTGCGCCTGCGCGCCGAGGAGGATTTGTCGAGGGTGGCTCATTTTTCCATCGCTCAAAGCAGATGCGCAACCCCAGCCTGCTCGTCCTGCAGTTCCTTGAGCGTCTTGTCGATCCGCTCCTGGCTGAACGCGTCGATATCGAGGCCCTTGACGACTTCGTACTTGCCATTGTTTGTCGTGACCGGGAAACCGAACATCACGTCCTTCGGAATCCCGTAGTCACCATTGGACGGAATGCCCATCGTGACCCACTTGCCGTTGGAGCCCAGCGCCCAGTCGCGCATGTGGTCGATGGCGGCGTTGGCGGCCGATGCAGCGGAAGAAAGGCCGCGCGCCTCGATGATCGCAGCGCCGCGCTTGCCCACCGTCGGCAGGAACGTGTCCGCGTTCCAGACCTGGTCGTTGATCATGTCCTTGATGCCCTTGCCGCCAGCCGTAGCGAAGCGATAGTCGGCATACATCGTCGGCGAGTGATTTCCCCACACGGTGAGCTTTTCAATATCGGACACGGCAACACCCGTCTTGGCGGCAACCTGCGACAGCGCGCGGTTATGGTCCAGGCGCAGCATCGCGGTGAAGTTCTCGCGCGGCAGACTCGGCGCGCTCTTCATGGCGATATACGCGTTGGTGTTGGCGGGATTGCCCACCACCAGCACCTTGACATCGCGGCTGGCGACGGCGTCCAGCGCCTTGCCCTGACCGATGAATATCTGGCCGTTGATCGACAGCAGCTCGGCGCGCTCCATGCCGGCCTTGCGCGGCATCGAACCCACCAGCAGTGCGTAGTCAGCGTCCTTGAAAGCAGTCATCGGATCGCCATGGGCTTCCATGCCGGCGAGCAGCGGGAAGGCGCAATCCTCGATTTCCATCATCACGCCCCTGAGCGCTTTCTGCGGACCTTCAACCGGCACTTCAAGAAGCTGCAGGATGACGGGCTGGTCCTTGCCCAGCATTTCGCCTGAAGCGATCCGAAATAACAGGGCGTAACCGATTTGACCTGCAGCGCCGGTAACGGCAACGCGGACGGGCTTCTTGCTCATGGGGGAATCTCCGAAAGTGATGAAAAACGGTGTCGGCAAGGGCCGGGAAGCTGAACGCGCAATTCGTCGCAATCGCCCGGCGGACAGCCCGCGAGTGTACCCGCCTGCACCCTCATCCGTCAATTTGTCTTATGTCTTATATAAGATATGATTCGACTACTCCTTTCGAGCACCCAAGTCCGCTGACCCTCATGGCCGCAACACCCGCATCCAACGCCGAACACGGCCCAGCCGACGCCACCGCGGTTACGTCGGCCACGCCAGCTTTCAGCCCGCTGTACCAGCAGATCAAGAGCCTTATCCTGCAAAGCCTTCAGGCCGGTGAGTGGAAACCCGGCGAAGCGATTCCCAGCGAGATGGACCTCGCCGCGCGCTTTCGCGTGAGCCAGGGCACGGTGCGAAAGGCCATCGACGAGCTTGCTGGAGAAAATCTCGTCGTGCGCCGGCAGGGCAAAGGCACTTTCGTTGCCACTCACTCCGAGCAGCACGTCCAATACCGCTTCCTGAAGCTGATGCCCGACAGCGGCGATCGCGACGACGAAGGCCCCGCGCAACGAACCGTGCTCGAATGCAAACGCGTGCGCGCCACCGCCGATGTCGCGCGCCTGCTGGCGCTGCGTTCGGGCGATGCGCTTATCCAGCTGCGCCGGGTGCTCGCATTCGGTGGCGTTCCCACCATCGTCGAAGACCTCTGGCTGCCCGCAAGCGCCTTCAAGGGCATTTCTGCAGAGCAGGTGGCGGACTATCACGGTCCGACCTACGCGATGTTCGAAGACGAATTCGGCGTTCGCATGGTCCGTGCCGAAGAGCGCATCCGCGCAGTCGCTTCAGATCAGCAACAGTCCGCGCTATTGAAAGTAGAGCAAGGCACACCGCTCCTGAGCGTGGAGCGGGTCGCGTTCACGTACAACGATGTGCCGATGGAGTTGCGCCGGGGCTTCTACCGCACCGATACGCACCACTATCGCAATGAGTTGAATTGATGCGCGAACAAAAGTGCGGGTAAGTCGGGATTGCTGAAGGCTTCAAGTCAGTTTGGTGCGTTGCAATAGAATTTTGGGTTGTTTGCTCATAAAACCGAAAGCCATGACATGACAGAGTTAGCCAGAAAACGTCCGGAATTCCGGAATATCAACGCAATCTCTGACCTTCCGACTTACCGCCTGCCAGCTGCAGGCTGGGTTTCCATCCTTCACCGCGTGAGCGGTGTACTCATGTTCCTGTTGCTGCCGTTCATCATCTGGATGTTCGACACCTCGGTTTCTTCCGAATATTCTTTCGCGAAATTTCGCAACGCCTTCAACAATGGCATGTGGTTCATTCCCGGCTTCGTGCTCAAGCTGGTCGCGCTTGCACTCATCTGGGCTTACCTGCACCACTTCATTGCCGGACTTCGCCACCTCTGGATGGACGTCAGCCACACGGCTGTGGGCAAGCAGTTAGCAACCACTACAGCCATGGTGACACTGGTCCTGAGCGTCCTGCTGACGGTAGTGCTCGGCGCCAAGCTATTCGGTCTCTACTGACATCTCGACAGAACAACAACAGGGCTGCATTCAATGACTGTCAACTACGGCTCCAGGCGCACCGTCGTCGGGGCGCACTACGGACTTAGGGACTGGCTCAGCCAGCGCGTGACCGCTGCCCTCATGGCCATCTTCACGCTGGTCGTGCTCGGTCAGGTGATATTTAGCCGCGGTCCCCTCGGCTACGACAAATGGGCCGGAATTTTCTCGTCGCAGTGGATGAAAGTGCTGACGTTCACCGTCATCATTTCGTTGATGTGGCACGTGTGGGTCGGGATGCGGGATGTCCTCATGGACTACGTCAAGCCCGTCGGTCTCAAGCTCGCGCTGCAGGTCTTCACCATCGCATGGCTGACCGGCTGCGCCGGCTGGGCAGTGCAAGTGCTATGGAGACTCTGAAGTGACCTACACCAATAAAAACATCACCCGCCGCAAATTCGACGTCGTCATCGTGGGCGCGGGCGGCTCCGGCATGCGCGCCTCTCTGCAACTGGCACGCGCCGGCCTGAACGTCGCCGTGCTGTCCAAAGTGTTCCCCACACGGTCGCATACGGTCGCCGCGCAAGGCGGCATCGGAGCCTCGCTGGGCAACATGTCCGAGGACAACTGGCACTATCACTTCTACGACACGGTCAAGGGTTCCGACTGGCTCGGCGACCAGGACGCAATCGAGTACATGTGCCGTGAGGCACCGCGTGTTGTGTATGAACTCGAGCACATGGGCATGCCGTTTGACCGCAACGCCGATGGCACGATCTACCAGCGCCCTTTCGGCGGCCACACGGCGAACTACGGCGAAAAACCGGTGCAGCGCGCCTGCGCAGCGGCTGACCGTACCGGCCACGCGATGCTGCACACGCTCTACCAGCAGAACGTGAGCGCCAAGACCAGTTTCTTTGTCGAGTGGATGGCACTCGATCTGATCCGCGATGCCGAAGGCGACGTGGTCGGCGTGACCGCACTGGAAATGGAAACCGGCGACCTGCACATCCTCGAAGCCAAGACCACGCTGCTTGCCACCGGCGGCGCAGGACGCATCTTTGCAGCCAGCACCAATGCGTTCATCAACACCGGTGACGGCCTGGGAATGGCGGCTCGTGCTGGCATTCCGCTGGAAGACATGGAGTTCTGGCAGTTCCACCCGACCGGCGTCGCTGGCGCGGGCGTGCTGCTGACCGAAGGCTGCCGCGGCGAAGGTGCAATTTTGCTCAACAGCAACGGCGAGCGCTTCATGGAACGCTATGCGCCGACGCTGAAAGACCTGGCGCCGCGCGACTTCGTGTCGCGCTCGATGGACCAGGAAATCAAGGAAGGCCGTGGCTGCGGTCCCAACAAGGACTACGTGCTGCTCAAGCTGGATCACCTTGGTGCAGAGACAATCCACAAGCGCCTGCCCTCGGTGTACGAGATCGGCGTGAACTTCGCCAACGTCGACATCACGCGCGAGCCGATTCCGGTCGTGCCCACCATCCACTACCAGATGGGCGGCATCCCGACCAACATTCATGGCCAGGTCGTCATCCAGAAGGGCGACGTTCACAACGCCGTCGTCAACGGACTTTATGCCGTGGGGGAATGCTCCTGTGTCAGCGTGCACGGTGCCAACCGACTGGGCACGAACTCGCTGCTCGACCTGCTGGTCTTTGGCAAGGCAGCTGGCAACCACATCGTCGAGTTCAACAACAAGAACAAGTCGCACAAGAGCATTCCTGCTGACGCAGCCGATCGCACGCTCGAGCGCCTCAATCGCCTGGAGGAAACCAACTCGGGCGAGTACGCGCAGGACGTGGCTAACGACCTGCGCGCCTCGATGCAGCTGCACGCCGGCGTGTTCCGCACGCAGGCGATGATGGACAACGGCGTGACGCAGATCGCAGCGCTTCGTGAGCGCGTCAATTCGCTGGCGCTCAAGGACAAGTCGAAGATCTTCAACACGGCACGAATCGAAGCGCTGGAGGTCGAGAACCTGATCGAATGCGCGCAAGCCACCATCGTCTCCGCCGCAGCCCGCAAGGAATGCCGTGGCGCGCACACCGTGAACGACTACGAGCGCCCGGTCGATGACCCGCACGCTCCCATGGGTCGCGACGATGCCAACTGGATGAAACATTCACTCTGGTACAGCGAAGGCAGCCGCCTGTCGTACAAACCCGTGCAACTCAAGCCTCTTACGGCTGAGTCAGTGCCCCCCAAGGTTCGTACGTTCTAGTACGTACTTTCATTGCCCGATCAAACCGCCTAGATTCAAGAGACCGCACGACATGCAAAAACGCACTTTCCAGATCTACCGGTACGACCCCGACAAGGACACCAAGCCGTACATGCAGACCATCGAGATCGAACTCGCTGGCGATGAACGCATGCTGCTTGACGCGTTGATGAAGCTCAAGGCGCAGGACCCTACTCTGTCATTTCGCCGCTCCTGCCGCGAAGGCGTGTGCGGCTCGGACGCCATGAACATCAACGGAAAGAACGGCCTGGCCTGCCTGACCAACATGCTCACGCTCAAGGGCACTATCGTGCTCAAGCCGCTGCCGGGCCTGCCCGTGATCCGCGACCTGATTGTGGACATGACCGATTTCTTCAAGCAGTACCACTCGATCAAGCCGTATCTCATCAACGAAGGCATCGCACCGGAGAAAGAACGGTTGCAATCACCGGTCGAGCGCGAAGAGCTCAATGGACTCTATGAGTGCATCCTGTGCGCAAGTTGCTCGACAAGCTGCCCCAGCTTCTGGTGGAACCCCGACAAGTTCGTCGGCCCCGCAGGTCTGTTGCAGGCCTACCGCTTCATCGCCGACAGTCGCGACGAAGCCACCGGCGAGCGCCTGGACAATCTCGAGGATCCTTATCGCCTCTTCCGTTGCCATTCCATCATGAATTGCGTTGATGTTTGCCCCAAGGGCCTGAACCCGACAATGGCGATTGGCAAGATCAAAGAGTTGATGGTCCGCCGGGCAGTCTGATGAACTCAGAAGAAACGCTCATTGATGAAAGATCGCTCAGCAAGCTGAAGTGGCGCTGCCGCCGTGGTCTGTTGGAAAATGATCTCTTCATCGAGCGTTTCTTCACACGGCATGAGTCCAGCCTGACGGTGAATCAGGCGGCGGGTCTCACCGCGTTGATGGATTTGGGAGACAACGACCTGCTGGACCTGCTGCTCAGGCGCAGGGAACCCGAAGGCGAGATCGATACAAGCGACGTCAGACAAGTGTTGGGAATGCTGCGGCCCTGAAAACGTCGCATCCCATTGACAACCGGTAAGAAACAAGCAGGAAGACCGATATGAAACTCGCCGACAACAAAGCCACCCTTTCGTTCAGCAACGGCAGCCCGAGCGTTGAACTGCCGGTCTATCACGGCACGCTGGGCCCGGACGTCGTGGACATCCGCAAGCTCTATGCGCAAACGGGCATGTTCACCTATGACCCCGGGTTCATGTCCACGGCTTCCTGCCAATCCGCGATCACCTATATCGACGGCGACAAGGGCGAGCTGCTGTACCGTGGCTATCCCATCGAGCAGCTCGCAACCCAATGCGACTTCATGGAGACCTGCCATCTGCTGCTGTACGGTGAGCTGCCCGACACGACAGGCAAAAAAGTGTTCACCAATCGCGTGACCATGCACACGATGGTCAATGAACAGATGCAGTTCTTCCTGCGGGGCTTTCGCCGTGACGCGCACCCGATGGCCATCATGACCGGCCTGGTCGGCGCGCTGTCGGCCTTCTATCACGACAGCACCGACATCAACAATCCGGAGCACCGCGATATTTCGGCCATCCGCCTGATTGCCAAGATGCCCACGCTTGTAGCGATGGCGTACAAGTACAGCGCAGGCCAGCCTTACATGTACCCGAAAAACGACCTGTCTTATTCGGGCAACTTCCTGCGGATGATGTTCGCCACACCCTGCGAGGAATACGTCGTGAATCCAGTGCTCGAACGCGCGCTGGACCGCATTTTCATCCTGCATGCAGACCACGAACAAAACGCATCGACCTCCACTGTGCGTCTGTGCGGATCATCGGGTACCAATCCCTTCGCGGCAATTGCTGCCGGCGTTGCGTGTCTGTGGGGCCCGGCCCACGGCGGCGCCAACGAAGCGGCGCTCAACATGCTGGAAGACATCCAGCGCAATGGTGGCGTCGACAAGATCGGCGAGTTCATCAAGCAGGTGAAAGACAAGAATTCCGGCATCAAGCTGATGGGTTTTGGCCACCGTGTCTACAAGAACTATGACCCGCGCGCCAAGCTCATGCAGGAGACCTGCAAGGAAGTGCTCGGCGACCTGGGCCTGGAAAACGATCCGCTCTTCAAACTTGCGATGGCTCTGGAGAAAATCGCGTTGGAAGACGAATACTTCGTCTCGCGCAAGCTCTACCCGAACGTTGATTTCTACTCAGGCATCGTGCAACGCGCCATCGGCATTCCGGTTTCGCTGTTCACTGCGATTTTTGCGGCAGCGCGAACCGTCGGTTGGATCGCCCAGTTGAACGAGATGATTGGCGACCCCGAGTACAAGATCGGCCGCCCGCGCCAGTTGTTCACGGGCTCGATGCGTCGGGATGTCAAGGCGCTCGACCAGCGCTGAACGTCCGTTTCGCTTCCCGATCAGGCCCGCTTGACAGCGGGCTTTTTTGCGCGTGTCAGATCACCAGCCGACGGGAATGAGGGACATCGTCAAGCGCGATGGCATATTCACGCACACTCAGCGAAAATAGCGATAGTCATCGCAAACCGCGACTGCTTTGAACAGTCAAAAGCACAAAGACAGGACAGGCCCCATGGCAAGAACCCTCTACGACAAGATCTGGGACGAACACGTGGTCCACACCGAAGAAGATGGCACGTCCATCCTCTACATCGACCGTCACCTCGTTCACGAGGTCACCAGCCCGCAGGCATTCGAAGGCTTGCGCGAAGCAGGTCGCAAGGTCTGGCGCGTCAGTTCCATCGTTGCGACGGCCGACCACAACACGCCCACCACGGGCTGGGAGCGCGGCTACGACGGCATCGACGACCCGATCAGCAAGGAGCAGATCACCACGCTCGACAAGAACATGGCGCAGTTCGGCTCGGCGGCCTACTTCCCGTACCTTTCCAAACGTCAGGGGATCGTGCATGTGATGGGGCCTGAGCAAGGCGCGACATTGCCGGGTATGACCGTGGTTTGCGGCGATTCGCACACTTCCACACACGGCGCATTTGGCGCGCTTGCCCATGGCATCGGCACGAGTGAAGTCGAGCACGTGATGGCGACGCAGACGCTATTGGCGAAAAAGGCCAAGAATCTGCTGGTGCAAGTCGAGGGCAAACTGGCACCCGGGGTCACCGCCAAGGACATCGTGCTCGCCATCATCGGCCGCATCGGTACCGCCGGTGGCACGGGCTACACCATTGAGTTCGCAGGCTCGGCGATCCGCTCGCTGACGATGGAAGGTCGCATGACCGTCTGCAACATGGCCATCGAAGCCGGCGCGCGCGCGGGCCTGGTGGCCGTGGACGAAAAGACCCTGGAGTACGTGAAGGGTCGTCCCCTCGCGCCGACCGGCGTTGAGTGGGATCACGCCGTCGCCTACTGGAAGACCCTGCAATCAGACCCCGATGCGAAGTTCGACGCGGTGATCGAACTCAATGCCAGCGACATCATTCCGCAAGTGACGTGGGGCACGTCGCCCGAGATGGTCGTCGGCATCGACGGCCGCGTGCCCGATCCGGACAAGGAAAAGGACCCAAGCAAGCGGGACGCCATCGAGCGGGCCCTCGCCTACATGGACCTGGCGCCGGGCAAGCCGATGAACGACATCTTCATCGACAAGGTGTTCATCGGCTCATGCACCAACAGCCGCATCGAAGACATGCGCGACGCTGCAGCGGTCGTGAAGAAACTCGGCCAGAAGGTTGCGAAGAATGTCAAAGTCGCGATGGTCGTCCCAGGCTCCGGTCTGGTGAAGGAACAGGCAGAGCGCGAAGGTTTGCATGAGATTTTCAAGGCCGCAGGTTTCGAGTGGCGTGAACCGGGCTGCTCCATGTGCCTGGCAATGAACGCCGACCGGCTCGAACCCGGTGAGCGTTGCGCGTCGACGAGCAACCGGAACTTTGAAGGCCGGCAAGGCGCGGGCGGGCGCACGCATCTCGTGAGCCCGGCAATGGCGGCTGCGGCAGCGGTGTACGGTCACTTCGTCGACGTCCGAAAATTTGCCTGAGCGCAGGAGCAGCAACGATGCAGAAATTCACCGTGCACAAGGGCCTTGTGGCCCCGATGGATCGCGAGAACGTCGATACCGACGCAATCATTCCCAAGCAGTTCCTCAAGTCGATTCGCAAGACCGGGTTCGGACAAAACCTGTTTGATGCATGGCGCTATCTCGACCCGGGCGAGCCAGGCCAGGACCCTGCGTCCCGCAAGCCCATTCCGGATTTCGTGCTGAACCAGCCGCGATATGCAGGCGCTTCGATCCTGCTGGCTCGCAAGAATTTTGGGTGCGGATCGTCGCGTGAGCATGCGCCCTGGGCGCTGGACCAATATGGCTTCCGCGCCATCATTGCGCCGAGCTACGCCGACATCTTCTTCAACAACTGTTTCAAGAATGGCCTGCTGCCAATCGTGTTGAGTGAAGCGAGTGTGGGCGAACTGTTCGCCGCGGCCCTGGCTTTTCCGGGCTACGAACTCACCGTGGATCTCGACCGCCAACTGGTGCTGAAGCCGGACGGCGGCGCGTTCGAATTCGACGTGCAGCCGTTTCGCAAATACTGCCTGATGAACGGCTTTGACGACATCGGCTTGACACTGCGCCACTCAGACAAGATCAGGGCATTCGAGGCCGAACGCCTGGCGACCAAGCCGTGGCTCGCCCATACACTTACGAGCTGATGCATTGACGACTTGTTTCTGTTTCCGGGATTGACCACATGAAGATCGCAGTTCTGCCGGGTGACGGCATTGGCACAGAAATCGTTGCCGAGGCCGTCAAAGTGCTCCAGGTGCTCGACCTGAAATTCGAGCTCGAGACCGCGCTGGTCGGCGGTGCGGCGTATGAGGCCCACGGCCATCCACTTCCTGAACCCACCCTCAAGCTCGCCAAAGAGGCTAATGCTGTTTTGTTCGGTGCCGTCGGAGACTGGAAGTACGACAAGCTCGACCGGCCGTTGCGCCCCGAACAGGCGGTGCTGGGCCTGCGCAAGAACCTGGGCCTCTTCGCCAACTTCCGTCCGGCCATCTGCTATGACGAGCTCGTGTCTGCTTCGAGCCTCAAGCCTGAGCTGGTGTCAGGGCTGGACATCCTCATCATTCGCGAATTGACAGGCGACATCTATTTTGGTCAGCCGCGCGGCCGCCGCGTCTCGCCGGATGGCAACTTCCCCGGCGCGCAAGAGGCTTTCGACACGATGCGCTACACGCGGCCGGAAATCGAGCGCATTGCCCGGGTCGCATTCGAAGCGGCCCGCAAGCGCAGCAAACGCGTAACCAGTGTGGACAAGGCCAATGTGCTGGAGACGTTCCAGTTCTGGAAAGACATCGTTACCGAAGTCGGCCAGGAATATCCCGACGTCGCGCTCGATCACATGTATGTCGACAACGCGGCCATGCAGCTCGTCAAGGAGCCCAAGAAGTTCGATGTGATCGTCACCGGCAACATGTTCGGCGATATCCTGTCGGATGAGGCATCGATGTTGACCGGCTCCATCGGCATGCTGCCTTCGGCCAGCCTCAACGCCAGCAGCCAGGGGCTCTACGAGCCATCGCACGGCAGCGCACCCGATATCGCGGGCAAGGGAATCGCCAATCCGTTGGCTACAATCCTTTCAGTTGCCATGATGCTCCGCTTCTCACTCAACCAGCCTGAGGCCGCCGACCGAATCGAGTCCGCGGTCAAGCACGTGCTTGCATCGGGGCTGCGTACCGGGGACATCTACTCCCAGGGCACGAAAAAGGTCGGCACGCGCGAAATGGGCGACGCTGTCGTGTCCGCGCTTTCGGCAATTACCAAGACGACCACCAAGGGCTAGATCAAGCTCCGGTTCGTCGCGCCCACCCCGGCCCGAGCGAGCCGGGGGATCAAAGAGTTTAAACATCAACTTTGAAAGGCGCAAAAATGAATCTCGCAAACCAACGATCGGGCGAACAAGCTCTCGTCGGCCTTGTCGGCTGGCGCGGCATGGTCGGCTCGGTCCTGATGGACCGCATGCAGGCAGAAGGCGACTTCAATCTTATCGAGCCCGTTTTCTTCTCGACTTCCAACGCAGGCGGCAAAGCCCCTGCGCAGGCGAAGAACGAAACGACGCTGCAAGACGCAATGGACATCGAAGCGCTGAAGAAGTGCGACATCGTGATCACCTGCCAAGGTGGCGACTACACCTCTGACGTGTTCCCAAAGCTGCGGACCGCCGGCTGGAACGGCCACTGGATCGACGCGGCATCGACACTCCGGATGAAGGACGACGCGGTCATCATCCTAGACCCGGTGAACATGCCCGTCATCAGGAATGCGCTGGCAAAGGGCGGACGCAACTGGATCGGCGGCAACTGCACCGTGAGCTGCATGCTGATGGGCGTCGGGGCGCTCTACAAGGCTGGGTTGGTTGAGTGGATGTCCAGCATGACCTATCAGGCGGCATCCGGCGGCGGTGCGCAGCACATGCGCGAACTGCTCACCCAGTTCGGCACGCTCAATGCTGAAGTGCGCCCCCTGCTCGACGACCCGAAGTCGGCCATTCTGGAGATCGATCGCAAGGTCCTCGCACGCCAGCGCAGCATGTCCTCAACCGAGACCGAGAACTTCGGCGTGCCTCTGGGTGGCTCGCTCATCCCCTGGATCGACAAAGATCTTGGGGTCGACAAGCAGCCTGACGAAGCGGGCTGGGGGATGTCCAAAGAAGAGTGGAAGGCGGGTGCCGAGACCAACAAGATTTTGGGCCGGGGCGATGGCTTTGACGCACCGGCCATACCGGTGGACGGATTTTGCGTGCGCGTGGGTTCGATGCGATGCCATAGCCAGGCGCTGACTTTCAAGCTCAAGAAGAACGTTCCTGTAGCTGATATCGAACAGATGATCGCTGCCGACAACAACTGGGTCAAAGTGGTACCCAACAACAAGGAGGCCACGTTGCGCGAACTCACACCCGTCGCGGTCACCGGCACGATGGACATCCCGGTGGGGCGGATTCGCAAGTTGGCAATGGGTCCCGAGTACGTCGGCGCCTATACGATTGGCGATCAATTACTGTGGGGTGCTGCAGAGCCGCTGCGCCGAATGCTGCGAATTTTGCTGGATACTTGAGCGCGCGCGAAAAGCGCGCATTCGGCTCGACGGCCTGTGATGCGTAGTTAAAGGCCGTTGTCACCTCACAACATCGAATTTGACTCGCGGCAAGCTCAGGCGGATGCTGCGGGAAGTTAAGAGATGTCTCAGCTTGTCAGTCTAAGACATTGATGTTATGGTCCTTTTTAGCAAAATCAGTGTCGAGGCGTATGTCCGCATGATGAGAAAAATATTGCCTGCAGACCGAGCATTGGGGGCGCACAAACCGACCGAAAAGCCGCAATGGCGCGCCACCGCTCTAGCAATTGCAGCGGCCGCGCTTCTGGGGATTTCGGCAACCGATGCCTCCGCACTGGGCTTGGGTCGAATCACGGTTCAGTCCGCTTTGGGCGAACCTCTGCGTGCCGAGATCGAGATTCCCGAAATCAATGCGGAAGAGCTGGCTTCCCTGCGCACATCAGTTGGGACCCCGGAAGCTTTTCGTGCTGCTGGGCTCGAATACAACCCGGCCGTATCCAGCCTCAAGATCACTCTCGAACGTCGCGCCGATGGCCGCCACTTTCTGCGGCTGGTCGGTGCCCGTCCGGTTAACGAACCGTTTATCGACCTGATCCTGGAGACCCAGTGGGCCGCAGGCCGCATCGTGCGCGACTACACGATGCTGTTCGATCCCCCGGGCATGCGCACACCCGCGGCCCCCCTCGCCGCCCAGGTTACGCCCACACCCGCGCCCGCCGCGCGACCTGCCCCATCTGTCGCCCCTGCACGCGCAGCTGCAACGCCCGCCCCTGCCGCGCCGCCCTCGCGAGCCGCAGCAGTTCGCAGCCCCAGCGAGCCTCGCGCTGCTGCGGCAGGTCCTCGTGCAGGTAGCGGCGACAAGCAAGTCACCGTACAAAGCGGTGATACCGCAAGCAAGATCGCGGGCCAGTTCAAACCTGCCAGTGTTTCGCTCGATCAGATGCTGGTCGCCCTGCTGCGCGCCAATCCTGACGCATTCATCAATGGCAACATCAACCGGCTTCGCGCAGGCGCCGTGCTCGATGTGCCCGGGAACGAGGACGCGAGCCGGTTGCCAGCCGGCGAAGCTCGCCAGACTCTCGTTGCGCAAAGCCGCGATTTCAATGAGTTCCGTCGCAAACTTGCCGAAGGTGCACCGACGACTCGCGCCGCGACCACCGACCGGCAGGCTGCCGGCCGGGTGCAGGCGCAGGTCGAAGAGAAGCGTCCCGGTGCTGCGGCGCCGGACAAGCTCCAGCTTTCCAAGGGATCGGTACAGGCCAGAGCTGCTGAAGACAAGATCGCAAGCGAACGGGCCGCCAGAGAATCTGCTGCACGTGTCGCCGAGCTCAACAAGAACATCGCCGACCTGAACCGGTTGAGTACAGCGACTGCCCCTGCAGGAGCCGGGGCGGCGACTGCCCCTTCAAGAGCCGGAACGGCAACTGCCCCGGCGGTATCCGGGGGGGCGGCAACTGCCCCGGCGGGAGCCGGCGCAGCAACTGCCCCTGCGGGAGCGGGGGCAGTCGCCGCCCGTCCCGGCGGAGCGATTCCCCTTGGCGCGCCTGTCCCCGCGCCCAGCACGACATCACCGGCCTCGGCGCCGGGTTCCGGATCTCCGACCCTCGCCCCGCCGGTCACGGGGGCCGCCTCAGCGGCAATGCCTGCGTCCAGACCTGGAGTGGCGGCCGCTGCCTCAACGATACCCTCCCCCACGGGCGCGACAGCACTCGCTCCTGCCCCAGCTGCCTCCGCAAATCCTGCAGGAGCGCTGACTGCCGCGTCTGCGGCCAGCCCCTCTGCGCCCGATACGAGTGCCGCTGCCGTGTCCCGCGCGCCCGATGCAGTCGTACCGGCCAAGGCCGCCGTCCGCGCTCCAGCGCCCGTCGAAACCAGTCTCATCGACGACATGCTGGAGAACCCGATAGTGCCGGCCATACTCGGCGCGATCCTGGCGCTGTTGCTCGGTTTCGGAATCTACCGCGCGCAGAAGAGAAAGAAGTCGACCCAGGTCGACAGTTCATTTCTCGAGAGTCGACTGCAGCCGGATTCCTTCTTCGGCGCGAGCGGCGGCCAGCGCATCGATACCAATGAAGGCGGAGCCACTGGCTCCTCCATGGTCTATTCGCCCAGCCAGCTCGATGCAGCCGGCGATGTAGACCCGGTTGCCGAAGCCGACGTGTACCTGGCTTACGGTCGCGACCTTCAGGCTGAAGAGATCCTCAAAGAGGCCATGCGCACGCAGCCCCAGCGGGTCGCCATCCATAGCAAGCTGCTCGAAATCTATTCGAAGCGGCGTGACGGCAAGGCGTTTGAACAGGTCGCAGCGGAAGCTCACAGGCTCACCCAGGGCGAGGGGCCGGAGTGGGAACACATCTGCGAGCTGGGCAAGGAGCTCGACCCGTCGAATGCGCTGTACCACCCGGGCGGCAAACCTTCTGCTGAAGGTATTGCGAACGCTTCCATGGCGACACAGGTATTGAGCGCCTCCACCCAGCCGATGGCTGCGGCTCACCTGCCTGCCGCAGAACCTCAACCAGCGCCCGACTTCGACCTCGACCTGGACTTTTCTCTGGACGATCCGGTGCAGGGCAGTGCTCCGGCACCGCTCACGACTCCGGCTGTAGAGCGGACGCAGGCCTTGCCTGCGGTTGCGGAGCAACAGCCGCCAGCCCTGGACTTGGACTTTGGATCCGAGCCGGTCGCCCTCAGCGCACCGCCAGTGAATGCGCCTGTGTCGCAGACCAGGACGGTCCAGCTGGATGCACCCGACCTCATGCTGGACGCCAACAGCCTGAGCTTCACAACCGAGCCACCCGCTCCCGTACCTGCACCGGTCGCACCGGTCACACCGTTAGCGCAAGCAAAGCCGGCGGCAGCCGACACCGGCATGATCGAGTTCGACCTGGGCGCGCTTTCGATTGACCTTGGCCCCGATACCCAGAGCACCACGGATGATGGACATGCCAGTGCAGCCGGGACACCACTTGGCGCGGACAGCGACGGCACCAATGACCCGCTCGCCACCAAGCTGGCTCTTGCTGAAGAGTTCAACGCCATCGGCGATCCGGATGGGGCTCGCAGCCTTGCCGAAGAAGTCGTTGCCGAGGCGTCCGGCGAATTGAAGAACCGCGCCAAGCGGTTCCTGGAGGACATCCGCTGAAGGCCGTTCGCGCGTTCTTCTACGTTTGTTCCTGTGTTTGCCCCTGTATAACCGGATGAGCCTGCCATGAGGCTGGCGCTGGGCATCAGCTACAACGGCCAGGCCTACCAGGGTTGGCAGAGCCAGTTGTCGGGCCTGACCGTCCAGGACAAGCTGGAAAAGGCCCTGACGCAGTTCGCCGCCCAACGTATTTCCACTCTTTGCGCCGGTCGCACCGATGCAGGTGTACATGCGCTGATGCAGGTCGTTCACTTCGACACTGATATCCAGCGTGAGGAGTTCTCCTGGATTCGCGGAACCAATCGATTCCTGCCACGAGATATCGCCGTGCAATGGGCGCGTCCTGTCCCGGACGCCTTTCATTCGCGCGCAAGCGCACTTTCGCGTCGATATGCGTATGTCGTACTGGAGTCACCTGTGAGGCCCAGCATCGATTCGGGACGTGCCGGCTGGGTCTACCGACCGCTTGCTGAAGACGCAATCCGCGAGGCTGCAGCCATGCTGATAGGCGAGCACGATTTCAGCTCTTTCAGGGCATCGGCCTGTCAGGCGCTCTCTCCCGTCAAGACCATGAAACGAATCGAGATTTCACGCCGTGGCGCCTACTGGCGTTTCGATTTCGAGGCCAACGCATTCCTGCACCACATGATCCGAAACATCATGGGGTGCCTTGTGCAGATCGGCCAGGGCATGCAGCCCCCAGAGTGGATGGCTCAGGTGCTTGCAGCGCGTGACCGAGACGCAGCAGCGCCCACCTTCTCGCCAGACGGTCTCTATTTCCTGGGCCCTGTGTACTCGCCCGAGTGGGGGCTGCCCGATCGCACCGCTGCGTATGATGGACTGCCATGAGCATTGCCCCATCGCCCCGTACCCGCATCAAGATCTGCGGCCTCACACGTGAGCAGGACGTCGACGCGGCCGTCGAAGCCGGTGCCGATGCCATCGGCTTCGTGATCTATCCGAAAAGCCCGCGATTTGTCTCCCCGGGCCGGGCCGCCGAACTGGCACGCCGGCTGCCGCCTTTCATCACGCCAGTGCTGCTCTTCGTCAACGAAGCACCGACAACCGTCCTGGAAGCATGCGCCCGCGTGCCCGGATGTCTGGCCCAGTTCCACGGCGACGAGAGCCCGGAGCTTTGCGAAGAATCGATTGGCCGTGGCCGGCATGCCTATATCCGCGCCGCAAGAATCCCTATGGATGACGCGCCTTTCGACTTGCTAAAATTCGCATCGGATCACCGCCGTGCAAGAGCAATCCTTCTCGACGCCCATGTCGAGGGATACGGCGGCTCCGGGAAAACATTCAATTGGTCACAGCTGCCCGCAAACGTCAACGTTCACCTCGTCTTGTCTGGTGGGTTGACGCCTGCAAACGCGGGCGATGGCATCCTGCAGGTCCGGCCGCGCTGTAAATCGCTGGCCGTCGATGTGAGCTCCGGTGTCGAACTGGACGGCCCTGGCAACAAAGGCCTGAAAGACCCGGAAAAGATCAATCGGTTCGTCGCGGCCGTGCGTGCCGCCGACGTTCTCCTTGCAAAGAGCACCCATGGCCTCCTATGAACAACCAGACATCTCCGGGCACTTCGGCCCCTACGGCGGAAGCTTCGTCAGCGAAACGCTGACACACGCCATCAACGAGCTGCGCGCAGCTTACGCAAAGTACCAGCACGACCCGCAGTTCCTTGAGGAATTCCGCTACGAACTCAAGCACTTCGTCGGTCGCCCCTCTCCGGTCTATCACGCCGCTCGCATGAGTCGTGAGCAAGGCGGCGCGCAGATCTATCTCAAGCGCGAAGACTTAAACCACACCGGCGCACACAAGATCAACAACGTGATCGGCCAGGCGCTTCTCGCGCGGCGCATGGGCAAACCCCGCGTGATTGCCGAGACGGGCGCAGGCCAGCACGGTGTCGCTACTGCCACGATCTGCGCTCGCTACGGCCTCGAGTGCGTCGTGTACATGGGCATCGAGGATGTGCGGCGGCAAAGCCCCAACGTGTACCGCATGAACCTGCTCGGCGCGACGGTGGTTCCGGTCACATCCGGTAGCCGCACTTTGAAAGACGCACTCAACGAAGCCATGCGCGACTGGGTGACGAACGTCGAAGACACTTTTTACATCATCGGAACCGTGGCTGGCCCGCATCCGTATCCGATGATGGTGCGAGACTTCCAGAGCGTGATCGGCAACGAATGCCTCACGCAGATGCCGGAGCTCACCGGCGGCCAACCCGATGCAGTCATCGCCTGCGTGGGCGGGGGTAGTAATGCAATGGGCATCTTCCACCCTTACATCCCCTTCGCGAGCACCCGCCTGATCGGCGTCGAAGCCGCAGGCGAAGGACTCGAAAGCGGCAAGCACTCGGCATCGCTTCAACGCGGCAGCCCGGGCGTGTTGCACGGCAATCGCACCTACATCCTGCAGGACGACAACGGCCAGATTACCGAAACGCACAGCGTGAGCGCAGGTCTCGACTACCCCGGCGTCGGCCCCGAGCACGCCTGGCTCAAGGACATCGGACGCGCGGAATATGTCGGTATCACCGACAAGGAAGCCCTTGAAGCGTTCCACTACCTGTGCCGTACCGAAGGCATCATCCCGGCGCTTGAATCGAGCCACGCAATCGCCTATGCGATGAAGCTTGCCAAAACCATGTCGCCCGACCAGAAGATCCTGGTCAATCTCTCCGGCCGTGGCGACAAGGACATCGGCACCGTTGCCGACCTGGCGGGCGTCGAATTCTACGACCGGCCCTCCATGCGCGGCATGAAGGTCAAGGGAGCGCAGCCATGAGCCGCATCGCGCCAAAAATGCAGGCGCTCCAGGCAGCGGGCCGCAAGGCACTCATTCCCTACGTCACCGCCGGCTTTCCCTACGCCGACATCACGCCCGAGCTGATGCACGCAATGGTCTCGGCAGGTGCAGACATCATTGAACTTGGAGTCCCGTTTTCGGACCCGATGGCTGATGGACCCGTCATTCAGAAGGCGGGCGAAAAGGCGCTCACGTTTGGTATTGGTACGGCGCAGGTTCTGGCGATGGTCAAGGAATTCCGCGCACAGGACAACGTCACACCTGTCGTGCTGATGGGTTACGCCAATCCGCTGGAACGCTACGACTTGATGCGCGGCAAGGACGCCTTCATCCGAGACGCGGCACACGCTGGCGTCGATGGAATCCTTGTCGTGGATTACCCGCCGGAAGAATGCGAAGAGTTCGCCGCCAGGCTGCGCAGCAACGGCATGGACCTCATCTTCCTGCTGGCACCGACCAGCACCGATGAACGGATCGCGCTGGTCGCCAAGGTGGCGAGCGGGTATGTGTATTACGTGTCGCTCAAGGGAGTTACAGGTGCGGCCAGCGCCGACGCTGGTGCCGTCGAACTCATGCTGCCGCGCATTCGCAAGCACGTCAAAATCCCGGTGGGCGTAGGATTTGGCATTCGCGATGCCGCGACCGCGCAGGCCATCGGCAAAGTGGCCGATGCGGTCGTGATCGGCACCAAGATCATCCAGCTGATCGAGAACGAGCCGCGCGAAAATGTAGCGCCTGTCGTCTCCAGCTTTCTAAAACAGATCCGGGGCGCGCTGGACGTATGATGGACGCCCTACGAGGAGTCTCCCACCCATGAGCTGGCTCGAAAAACTGCTTCCCCCCAAAATCCAGCAAACGGATCCCGCTGATCGCCGACAGGTGCCGGAAGGCGTCTGGGTCAAGTGCCCGAGCTGCGAAACCGTTTTGTACAAAACCGACCTGGAGCAGAACCAGAACGTCTGCCCGACCTGCAGCCACCACCATCGCATCGGTGCGCGTGGCCGCCTCAATGCCTTCCTCGATGCCGAGGGCCGCTACGAGATCGGGCAGGAGGTGCTTCCGGTCGACGCACTCAAATTCAAGGACAGCCGCAAGTACCCCGAGCGCCTGAAAGAAGCCCTGGAGAACACCGGCGAAACCGATGCTCTCGTGGTGATGGGTGGTGCCGTCCACAGCATCAGCCTGGTCGCCGCAGCCTTCGAATTCGACTTCATGGGCGGCAGCATGGGCAGCGTCGTCGGCGAGCGCTTTGTGCGCGGCGTCGAGTCGGCCATCGAACAGAAAGTGCCTTTTCTGTGCTTCACCGCCACCGGCGGGGCGCGCATGCAGGAAGGCCTTTTGTCGCTGATGCAGATGGCCAAAACCAATGCGGCGCTCACGCGGCTCGCCAAGAAAGGGCTGCCTTATATCAGCGTGCTCACCGACCCGACCATGGGCGGTGTGAGTGCCGGCTTTGCGTTTGTTGGCGATGTCGTGATCGCAGAGCCGAAAGCACTGATCGGCTTTGCGGGGCCGCGGGTGATCGAGTCCACGGTGCGGGTCACCCTGCCCGAAGGCTTCCAGCGTGCCGAATTCCTGCAGACCAAGGGTGCCGTCGATTTCATCTGCGACCGGCGCGAGCTGCGCAAGACGGTGGCGAGCACGCTCGCCATGCTGCAGCGCCAGAGCGCCGACGCGGTTGATTGATCTGGCTTAGCGCAGCACTGCCGCCTGCAGGTAGGCGAGAGCAATCGCGGCCACCTGCAGCAGCACCAGAAGAGCCAGTGGCGAGAGATCGATCCCGCCCACCAGCGGGATCAGCTTGCGAAACGGCCTGAGCAGCGGCGCGCAGAGCCGGTCGATGATGTCCACGATGGGCGAATCGGCGCGCACCCAGGACAGGATCGCGTGAACGATCACCAGGCCGGTCAGCAGGGAAATGATCAGCCGCACAACGCCAAACAACGCGAGCACAGGCAGCATCTCGAGTCCGCCGAGCCGGGTGAGGAGCCACAAGATCGTGAACTGCGCGAGCTCGACCACGAACACCCCGACCACGCTGGCTGTATCCACCTTGCCCACGGCAGGCAACACCCTGCGCAGCGGCAACACCAGCCAGTCAGTGAGCGCAAACACAAACTGGCCCACCGGGTTCTTGAATGAAACCTTCTGATACTGCATGTATGCACGCAGCAGGAGTGCACCGCCCAAAAGACCGGCGGCGACGTCAAGCACGAACGAAATGATTTGGTAAAACATGGATGGGTTCTCTCGTGGGATGATAGCGGGGAGAACGGGAAATCGATGTCGTCAGCCCTCACACTGCAATCCCTGCCGTTGTTCCCACTGGGCACGGTTCTTTTTCCTGACGGCGTCTTGCCGCTTCGCATTTTCGAGGTCCGCTACCTCGACATGATCGGCCGCTGCCACAAGGCTGGCGCGCCCTTTGGTATCGTCTCTCTCATCCAGGGCAACGAGGTCCGGCAAGCCGGTGCCACTGAATCGTTCGCCAATGTGGGAACCCTCGCGACGATCAGCGATTTCGAAACCCCACGGCCCGGCCTCATGATGATCCGCGCACATGGGGCACAACGGTTCCGTATCAAATCTCGCGATCAACTCAAGCACGGGTTGTGGATCGCTGATGTCGAGGGCCTTCCGGTCGACATGACAGTGCCGATTCCCGACGACCTGAAGATCACGGCTACTGCGCTTTCGAAATTGATCGATTCGCTGCTGCAAAAGGCCGACGCGCCTGGTCAGCTCCCCATCCAGGGGCCGTTCAGGCTCGACGATTGCGGCTGGGTCGCCAACCGCTGGTGCGAACTGCTACCGCTTGGCGTGCAACTGAAGCAGCGACTGATGGAGCTGGACAACCCGCTCGTGCGACTGGAATTGGTGAGCGATGTGCTGGCGCGCACCGGAATCGCGCAATAGCACGGGCAAACTGACAGACCTCACCGTGGTTCATATTCCGGCACCTGGCTGCGCAACCAGCCGCGCACGGCCCCGCCGGCCGGAAACGGGCCTGCTTCGTTGATCCATTGAGCTACGTCAGCCACATCCGGAAGTGAAGCGGAGTTCTTCGCGACGCGCAGCTTGGGATGCGGCGTTGTCTCGGTCGTTTCGTCGTCAGCCAGGAGTTCTTCGTACAACTTCTCACCGGGCCTCAAGCCCGTGTAGGCGATCGGCACTTCCTGCTCGGTACGCCCCGAGAGGCGAATCAGCATTCGAGCCAGCTCGACTATCTTCACCGGCTCGCCCATGTCCAGCACGAAGATCTGGCCCGAGCTTCCCATGAGCCCCGCCTGCAGCACCAGCTGCGCCGCTTCTGGAATCGTCATGAAGTATCGAACGATGTCTGGATGCGTGACGGTCACCGGCCCTCCGCGTGCGATCTGCGAAGTGAAGAGCGGCACCACGGAACCGCTGGACCCCAGCACGTTGCCAAAGCGAACCGAAACAAATTGCGTGCGATCGAATTGTGCGGCCACGGCTTGCACCATCAGCTCCGCCAGGCGTTTGCTCGCGCCCATCACGTTGGTCGGATTCACCGCCTTGTCGGTCGAGATCATCACGAAACGCCGTGCGCCACACTCGCCCGCAACACGAGCGGCGTTCAAGGTGCCGATCACATTGGTGCGAAGCGCCTCGATCTCGTTGAGTTCCTCCATGAGCGGCACATGCTTGTAGGCTGCAGCATGCAGGATCACCGTGGGCTTGTGCTTGTCTGCGATGGCGCGAAGCCGGTCCAGTTCGCGCACATTGGCGGTGTAGTACAGACCCTGCATCTGCGGATGCGAATCGCGCATCTCCTGTTCGAGGCGATACACCGCGTACTCCGAAACATCGACACACACCAGGCGTCCGACGCCAAGGCGCGCGACCTGCCGGCAAAGCTCCGAGCCGATGGAGCCGCCAGCACCAGTCACCATCACCGTCTGGCCGGAGAACAGGTCGGCAAGTTCCGCCGTGTCGAGCTGCACTGGCGAGCGCCCCAGCAAGTCTTCCAGCTCGATCTTGCGCGGACCCGGACTGTCGGTCTTGAGCCATTCGTTGGGGCGCGGCATCGTCAGCAAGGTCAGTCGGGCACCCGCCGCGTTCATCAGCGCCTCATGTCGCTCGGGGGAGCCAGGGGGACTTGCAACCAGCGCCGCGTCAGCCTGGGCGATCTCGCACACCTCGATGAGGGAATCAGAATGGCCCAGCACGCGCACATCCTGGATGGAGCGCCCGACTTCACCGGGGACCGGCGAGGCGATTGCAACCGGCTCCCATTGATGCGAACCCTTGAGCGCACGCAGGGCATCGGCAGCGTCTTGCACGGAACCGACAATGACAAGCCTGCGACCGATGCCTCGTCCGAGCGTTCTGCGTTCGATGAAGGTGCGCCAGCCCGCGCGCGCCGCACCCAGCAGCACGAGGGCGATCAGTGGCTGCAGCAGCAGCACCGACCGCGGGAAGTACTGCATTCGCAGCATGAGAATGGCCGCGGCCGAGAGCAGTCCCCCAAGCAGAATTCCCGCTGCCAGTTGACGAAGTTCAGGCAGGCCGATGTAGCTCCAGACCTGTCGATACACACGAGCGAGCGACAGACCCAGGCCATACCCTGCAACCGACCATGGAACGCTCTGCCTGGCAAGCCGATCGAATTCAGGGGGAATGTCGAAGTTGAACCGTAGCCAGAACGCCGCCCAGCCGGCCACCAGCACCAGCGCGAGGTCCACTGCCACCAGCACCAGCGTATTTCTAGACAGTTGCACGCGCACCTGCCTGTTGCAGCGCACGGCGCAACTGGTCGATGACGCGCCCCTGCTGCTCCTGCGTGAGGTTCGAGCCCGATGGCAAACACACACCTGATTCGAAACAGGTTCTCGAAAAATCGCCATCCGAATGCGCAAAAAAAGGCGCACCCCTGAAAAGGGGCTGCATGTGCATCGGCTTCCAGACCGGGCGAACTTCGATCGAATGTCGCTCCAGCGCCCTCAGCAGACGATCTCGACGCAACTGCCCGTCGACACCCGGCAGGGTGAAGCAACTCAACCAGCGCGTGGAACGGTAGCCCTGGGGCTCGGGCATCCACTCAATCGCCGCATCTGCAAGCTCGGCGCTGTAGATGTCGAAGACCCTTCGTCGTTGCTCCACACGCTGGTCCAGCACCCGAAGCTGACCTCTTCCGATGCCGGCGAGCACATTGCTCATTCGGTAGTTGAATCCGACTTCGATGTGTTCGTAGTGCGCCGCCGGCTCACGCGCCTGGGTCGCGAGCTTGCGTGCGCGCTCCGCCGACTGTGCATCGTTCGTCAGCAGCATTCCGCCACCGGACGTGGTGATGATCTTGTTACCGTTGAACGAATAGATGCCGATGGCACCGAAGCTGCCACTGGCGCGACCCTTGTACTTCGCACCCAGCGACTCAGCCGCGTCTTCGAGCAACGGCACCCCGTAGCGCTCGCACACGGGCAGGAGTGCGTCCATGTCGGCGCTCTGCCCGTAGAGATTGACCACGATCACACAACGCGGCATACGGTCCTCACGCTGCGCCCATTCGAACGCTCGCTCCAGAGCTTCGGGGCACATGTTCCAGGTCTGCGGTTGCGAGTCGATGAACACCGGCTGGGCATTGCAGTACAGGATGGGATTGCAACTGCCGACAAAAGTGAGCGCCGAACAGAAAACCGTGTCGCCCGGCTTCACGCCGAGCAGCACCAATGCCAGATGAATCGCCGCCGTGCCCGAACTCACCGCCGCGCCGTGACCCATGCCCGCATAGCCTGCAAGTTCGCGCTCGAACCCATCGACGTGCGGCCCCAGAGGCGCTATCCAGTTGGTCCTGAACGCGTCTTCGACAAACGCCGTTTCTTCTTCGCCCAGATGTGGCGAAGAAAGCCAGACGCGCTGCGACAACTCGCGCCGGAACATGATGTCGATGGCACGTCCTGCCTCGTCGACGACCGGCAGGTGGTCGATCTGGTACTTATCCAGAAGAGCCATCGCTGCGGGAAGTCCCGCGTCGAGGCCGACAGTGATGGGTGCCTGATCGGGAAGCGCGGAGATCATCGAATCGTCGGCCACGTGGCCGAGCGCTGCACGGCGCAAGTCCCCATCGGTGAGCGTGCGTTGCAGCGTGCCATCGGCGCGCAGGACCAGAAGGATTCCGCGTCCCGATGCATTTAGTGCTTCCAGCGCCTGATGCAGCGTCGCGGTCGCGGGCAGGCAAAGAGCGTTGAACTGATCGGCGTTCACTTCATTCTCCTGGCTGGAACGCCTGCATAAACGCCGGCCTGCACGATTGTGTCGGCAACAACAGCTCCGGCTCCGATGATCACATCGTCGGCGATGCGAATTCCAGGCAATACCGTCGCCCCCGCCCCGACCAGCACACGGCGTCCCACATGCACGCCGCCACCCAGCACAGCGCCCGGCGCAATATGAGAGAACTCGCCTATGACCACATCGTGATCGACAATCGCACCGTGATTGACGATGACCGCGCGGCCAATCGCCGCACCCGGCGCGACGACTGCTTGCGCAGCGACGAAACAGCCAGCGAGGATCGACGAGTGGCTCGATACTGATGCATGAGGATGAACGACGGTCGCATGCTCACGGTCAGAAGTCGCCGCGGTTTCCTTCTCACGATTTGCGGCGCGCCCGATGGCTACGTGAAGCATGCAGGATTGGACAAACCGGGCATCGATCGAGACCTGCGAGACACCGGACAACAACTCACCGGTTGCACGCGCCGGATCGCGGTCGCAGGCAAACACGCGCGACCATGCGCCGCTTGCCAATGCCGCGTCCGCCACCACGCGGCCATGGCCGCCCGCACCCAAAATCAGCAACTCCGCCACGCAATTCGCGCCTTCTTCAGAATTTCAGAAACTGTTGATCTTTTCCAGGAGATCAGGGCCCGCCGGCAGGCTTGCCAGCAGCGCGGCGATGCGCTCGCCGGCCTTCCCGTCACCCCAGAGATTGTCCCATGGCCAGGGTCCGTGCTGTATGGCGAAACGAAGCGCGGCTTCGATAGCATCGTGCTCTGGCGGCACGTCTGCCACGTTCTGATTGCGTTCACGCAAGCGCTGCCTGTCACCGATGTTGACGACCGGCGTGCCGAAGGTTGCGGCCTCGATGATGCCCGCCGAGGAATTACCGGCAAGGACCGCACAGTGTGCGAGTGCGCCAGCAAACTGAGGTCGCGGCAGGTGGCGAACTCGAACTGAGCCTGGCGGCAGCGCTGTGGCATCGAGCGCATGAAGAATTTCGAGCGAACCTGCGTCTGCATTGGGGTCGAGCCAGACGACCGGCAGACCGACTCGCGTCAGCGCCAGGAGCAGCGCCTCCACCTGCGCGCCCGCTTGCCCTGCCTGCTGCACGACCGGATGAAACATGGACAGGATGAACGGCGAGTCGTTGGTCAGGCCGAGCGAACGGATCACCTGATCGCGGGGCACACTGCCAAGCTCAGCAAGGCCATCGAGCCCCGGTGCGCCCGTCACAAAGATTCGCGCTTCGTCCTCGCCCAATCCGATCAGGCGTTGACGAGAGCCCTGCGTCGCGACGAAGTGATAACTCGCTAGCTTGCTGATGGCATGGCGAATCGGCTCATCGACCGTGCCCGATCGTTCGCCGCCATGGATGTGCACACAAGGAACCCCGGTGTGCAGCGCAGCCAGGGCGCCTGCAAGCATCTCCCCGCGATCCCCGAGCACAACCAGGAAATCCGGCCGCTCGCGATCTAGCAGTTGCGTCATTCCACGCAAACAATCTGCAATCGCGAACGCCATACCCGCGCCCGTACGGTTGCCCATGTCCAGTGCAATCTCGCCGCAAATCGGCAGGCCGCTGGCACGCACCTCGTCGACCGTTTTTCCATGCGCTATGCCGAGGTGCATCCCGGTGACCGCAATGCTCAGGTCAATGCCGGAGGTAGAGGCAATGCGTTGCAGCGTCGATTGAAACAGGCCGAAGTCCGCACGCGTGCCAGTGAGATAAACAATGCGCCGCGTCGCTTCGCCGGGGTTGCTCATTGCGGGCTCCGGGACTCAACATCGAGATCCCCCCATTGCAGCACTGAACCCGCAGCAATGGTCCGCCGGGCAATGCAGCCCACAACCTGCGGCAACTCGCGAGGCGCGATGCCCGTGGCAGGGCGACGGCACGCGACCATTGCCTGCGTCAGTCGCGTCCCTGCTGCGATATCCATCGCAGCGACGACGCTTCGACGCGCCACGCTGGCCGTGTTTCGCTCTTCCGCGGTGGGCACCTTGATCCCATCACCCAGCATTGCCGATACGCGACGGATGCCCGTCACCATCCGGGCGAATTCAGCAGGTTCCAGGGATGCGCTGTGATCCGGCCCTGGCAACGCGTTGTCGAGTGTGAGGTGCTTTTCGATCACGGTCGCCCCCAAAGCCACGGCGGCCAGATCGGCCTCTATGCCCAGGCTATGGTCGGAGTAGCCGATCGTCACACCGAGATCGCGAGCCATCGAGACAATGGCCGTGAGGTTGAGGGCGCTATCGGGTGCTGGATAAGCGGAGGTGCAGTGGAACACCGTGACATCGTCAAGATGGCCGCGCGCCTGGCAAATCCACTCCAGCGCCTCACGAATCTCGTCCATCGTTGCCATGCCGGTGGAAACCAGCAGCGGAAGATTCTGCGCAGCCGCATGTGCAACCAGCGCGCGGTGCGTCAACTCGCCCGACGATAGCTTGATGCGTTTCACGCCAAGCTCAACCAGCATGTCAACTGCGTCAACCGAAAACGGCGTCGAAAAGAATTCGATCCCGATCGAATCGCAATGCGCCTTGATCGCTTCATGCTGTTCGCGTGACAACTCCAGCCCACGCAACATCGCGAACTGATCCTGCGCCCCGGTTGCCTTCGCCTGGTAGTCGGCGGTTGGGGCTCCAGGCACCACCAGGTCTTCGGCACGGAAGGTCTGGAACTTCACTGCATCCGCACCCGACGCTTTGGCCGCCTCGCACAGACCGAGCGCCATCTGCAGATCGCCGTTGTGATTGACGCCGGCTTCCGCAATGATGAAAACGCGTTTCGCCTGGGTCATCGCTACCATGCGGTCCATCCGCCATCGACGACCAGGTTGTGGCCTGTAACGTACTTCGACGCATCGCTTGCGAGGTAACGCATCGCGTTGGCCATGTCGTCGGCCTCGGCCATCCGGCCCAGCGGCGCGCGGCTGGCGTAGTTCGCGACGAAGGTGTCGTTCTGTCCGCTGAAAACGCCGCCCGGCGTGATTGCATTGACGCGCACACCCTTGCTGCCCCAGTAGCTCGCGAGGTACTTGGTGAGGCCCCAAAGACCGGCCTTGCTGGCAGCGTAAATCGCAGGTGTGTTGATCGCGCGACCCAGGTACTCCGAGCCATCGTAGATGCGCTGGTCCGGCGCCACCACGCCATAGATTGAAATCGTGTTGATGATGCTGCCTTTGCCGCGCGCGGCCATCGGCGCACCGAACGCCTGCGCGCAAAGCATGGCGCCGGTCAGGTTCACACCCATCACCTCGTTCCAGTCGGCAAGGGGAAATGTCTCGAAGGGCTCGAAAAAGTTGTCGGATTTGGTGGCTGCGTTGTTCAGCAATACGTCCGCCACGCCCCACTTTGCCTGAAGCAACAAGCTCGCACGCTTGACATCATCCGGCTTCGAAATATCGGCGACGCAATGCACCACCTCACTCGTAGCCGGTCCCAGGTTCTCCTCCAGCAGCGCTGCATCGCGATCGATTGCAAAGACGCGCGCACCCGCCGCCTGGAAATTGCGGCTCACTTCGCTTCCGATGATGCCCGCCGCTCCCGTCAGCACGACCACCTTGCCGTCAAGGCCGAAGGCATCACTCATGTTGTTCCCTTTTGCTTTTGCATCAGCAGTTCGACCAATTCGAAGTCCAGCGGATGGTCAATATCAATCGATCGCTCACGCGGCATCACGTGCAGTCGAATGCGTGGATGTGTCCACAGTGATGAAGCCAGCGTGCGGCGGTGCCACACGTAGATCGACGCATTCATTGCATAGACCTGGGGCGCGAGTTGTCGCCCCGCTACTTCACTCGCCGGCAGACACACGCGCTCATAAAAGCCGCCTGGTTTTTGCTCGACCATGTTGAAGTATGGATTCTTGTCGGATTCATACCCCGTGATCACTGCATCGGTGTCGTCGTCGAGCATCTCGTTGCACGCCAGAATGTCGCTCACTTCCCGCAGGGGCGAAGTCGGATCGAGGTCGATGATGCGATCGACAGGCATTCCGTTTGCCTCCACCCATTCAACCAGGTGCTGGATCACGGGTAGCTTGGCCGCGGTGGATGTCGCCAACTCTGCAGGACGTATGAACGGCACTGCCGCACCATGAGCGCGCGCCACCTCAGCGATCTGTTCATCGTCAGTCGAAACATAGATACCCCCCGCGAGACCGCTTCGCTGGGCCTGTTCGATGGTCCACGCAATGAGCGGCTTGCCAAGCAGGGGCCGGATGTTCTTGCCCGGGAGCCCCTGCGAACCGCCGCGTGCGCAGATCGTGATGATGGTGTTCATTGCGCAGCCCCAGCCCCAGCGCCCGACCGCCACGCAGCTGCTTCAAGGTCGATCATCCAGCGAGTGACATGCATGGCTTGCTGCAAGTCATACCGCGTCCTCGAACCTGTGCGCCATGCAGCCAGCAAATCCTGCATTGCCAATTGGTAGGTGCCGGCCATGTCCCAGTCCGATTCTTGCGTTTCGATGGGGCGACTGCCATTGGGATCCATCAGGGTGAACTGCCGTCCAACCATATCCAGTCGTAGCGTGCCCTTGTCGCCAACAACCAGGTACTCGCGCACCGGCTGGCGGCTCACGTAATCGAGCCCGACGTGCACCGGCAATCCGCTTTTCATTGACAGCGTGATTGTGGCGGCATCGTCGCTGTCTATTTCAAGGCTCGAATTGCGCGACGCCGCCGCTTGCCCCAGCGCAATCTCGCCGAAGAGATAGATCGCGCTATCGATCTCGTGGACCAGGTCGAAGATCACGCCGCCCCCCTGATCCCGATGCGCGCTGTAACTCTGCCGGTAATCACGCCCTGCACGCCAGTCCGGAAGCCACTGCCCCACTTGCAGGCTCGCACGGGCGATGCGCCCTGCCGCTGAGCTTTCGCAGGCCGCTTTGAGCTTGTTCAATGCGCCGAGATAGCGCAGGTTGCAACCGACGACAGTGGGCCTGTTCCATCCCGCCTCCATTCGCCGGCCGATCGCGCGAAGCGAACCGGCATCGATGACAACGGGCTTCTCGATGTAAAGCGCCTCGATCGCATCCGCATCGGCATTCGCCTCCATGAGTGCTTCAAGATCGGCTGCATGCTGGGCCGAGACGCTGCAGACCACGGCGATCTGCGGAGCGGCTGCCAGTCCGGCAGCAATCGACTCGACCGGTATCGCTGCGAACTTGCGTACCCACTGAATCGATTCATCGCGAGTTGCAACCATGAAGAGCTCCGCGCCCGGCACCAGTTCGCGGATGTTTTGCGCGTGCCGCCGCGCTATCGACCCGGCGCCGGTCAACAGCACCCGGGGACGGTCGCTCGCGGCTCGGTTTTGCATAATGGCGGTCATTATTTCATTCCCCGGAACAACCCGGACAAACGATGCCTGCTCCTGTCTTGCATATCGTCCATTGCATTGACACGGAAGGTCCACTGCAAGAGCCGCTGGCCGCCACTTTCGAGCGCCTGAAGGGCATATTCGGGCTCACGCTGGAGCCGACGGCCGAAAACCTTAAACGGCTGCAATTGCGCCAGATCGATCTGGGCGGACTGGAAGCCGAGGTCGCGCAAGTCGTCAAACCCGAACTGCTGGCCTACAACGGCGACTGGAATGCCGTGCGGGACATGCTTGACGACGCGATGAGTCCGGCATTCCGAAACGAAACCATAGATGACTTCGGCGGCGGCTGGGTGTACAGCTGGCACGTGATGGACCACGTCGGCTATGCGAGCAACCCGCGTAACAAGGTGCTCGGCTATGGAGCCGTGTTCCGCTTCTACCGCGATGCAGTGAACAGGTTGGGTCCGCTCGATGAGATCAACTGGCACTTCCACCCACTGTTTCCCGATGGCGATCCGCTCAAGGCAGCAACCTCATACACCAACAGCTATTCGCAGCTCAACCAGATCCTGGCGCACCGGCTCATCGACGAGAGCTGGTTTCCTCAAGCGAATCGCCCCGGCTTTCACAGTGAGCGGCCAGACAGCCACGCCTTTCTGGAGCAGTGGATCCCTTTCGACTACGCCAATCAGTTCTACGAAGAGGAATCAGGGCAGCAAGACCTTCGCGGTGGCCGCTTCGGCGACTGGCGGCGTGCGCCATCCGGATGGACGGGCTACCGGCCCTCGCATCGCGATTACCAGCAGCCCGGAAACATGAACCGCCACATCTTCCGCTGCCTGAATGTGGGCACGCGATTTCGTGAATTGGGCGAGCGGCATGTCGAGCAGGCGTTTGACGACGCCCAAGGCGCAGGCAGCGCGATACTGGCTTTTGCAGATCACGACTATCGCGATATCCGACCCGACGTGCGCCGCGTGCGTGAGATGGTGCAGGCGGCGAGAAGGCGCTTCCCCGATGTGAAGATCCGGTTCGGCGCAGCAGTATCTGCCGCGCGTGCCCACCTTGAGTCGATCGGCGAAATACCAGCGCAGACGGCGCTCGCGCTGGAGCTGACCCTTGAGGACAACGTGCTGAGCGTGCGCTGCACCGCCGGGCAGGTCTTCGGCCCGCAACCTTTCCTGGCATACAAGACGAAGGGCGGACTCTATATCCACGACAACTTCGACCTGCAGGAGCTTGAGCGGCACTGGACCTACATCTTCGATTCACAAACGGTGCCCCTCGATGAAATTGAATGCGTGGCGGTGGGTAGCGCCGGTGCTGATGGCAGCGTTGCCGTAACAAGGCGCCCGCTTTGAAGCGAGTCCTTGTCGCAGCCTACGGCAGCGCGCATGTTGCGGCCGCCGTGCCGCTGTACCGCGAATTGCTGCATACAGGCTTGCAGCCCGTGATGCTGGGGCTCACGACTGCAGCAGACACGCTGCGCCGCCAGGGCATCCCCTTCGTTCACTTTCTCGATCACGTGGATATCGGCGATCCAGCAGTGAAACGGTGGGGTCAGTTCCTCTGTGAGTTCCACCACCGCGAAGGAATTGGTATTTCGCGCGATGAATCGATGGCCTACCTGGGCGCGAGCATGGCGGAACTGGTCGAAGACATCGGTGAGGAAGCAGCTCTTGCAAGTTACGCAGCGAAAGGCCTCAACGCCTTGCTTCCTGTCCGCACGCTAGCGCGCATCATCGAAACGGAGCAAATCGACGCCGTCATCGCGACCGACTCACCTCGGGCAGAACGAGCCGCACTCACAGCAGCCGCACAGCTGAAACTTCCTTCGCTATGCGTGCTCACGAGCTTTCCGCACATTGGCCTCGACTACCTGAAGCGAAGTGACAACGGCGCGGTCATCTGCGTGCTCAATGAGCGTATTCGCCAGCAACTCATTGCCGCCGGGCGCGAGCCAGCAAGTGTGGTCGTCACAGGCAACCCGGCGTTCGACGCGCTGATCGGAGCGGACGCCCCGGCGCGCCGTTCGCAGCTTCGCGCGCAGGCCGCCATCGCGCCCGACGAACGCGCGGTCCTCTGGGCCGAACAGCCCGAACCGGGCAATCCCGCATTGCCCAACGCAATGCGAGAGACGCTTGCGGCAGCCTGCGCAACGAACGGATGGAAGCTCATTGCGCGCCTGCATCCGTCGAGCCAGGCGGGGTCCACGGTCTCATTGCCCGAAGGCGCGCTGTTGAGTCCGCGAACACAGAGCGTGCGAGATGCGCTCCTGATATGCGATGCAGTAGTGACATTCACTTCCACCATCGGCTTCGAGGCGCTCTTTCTCGACAAGCCGGTCGTCGTCGCAGCCATCTCGCAGTACAGCCATTTCGTGGACTACCGCGAAGACGATGGCGTCTTCGTCGTGAATGCGATGGCCGCGGTGGAACCCGCTCTCGCCAGCTTCTTTGCCGATGATGCACACGCGCAGCGCCTCGCCCGCTTTCGCCGGACGCTACCGCGATCCGGGCAAGCCGCAAGCGCCATCATTCAGTGTCTGCTGACTCAGGCCGCGGCCATCTCTTTCACGACTGCATCGCCATGAATTCCCCCGGAACACCGCCGCCCCAGGTTGACCTTCACGCCAGGGGCGATGCCTACCTCGCCACCTCCTACAGTCACGAGAACCGGCCGCTCAGTCCGTATGTGAAGGTCATGTCCAGGCATCTGCACCAAACCGTGTTTGGCGGACGTAGCGGCACTCTGCTGGATATCGGCTGCGGGCGAGGCGACCAGATGCGCGCATTTGCAGAACTGGGCCTTGCGTGCAGTGGGACCGATATCGCCAGCAGCGCTTCGCAACTCGCCAGCGGCTTCGATGTGCGAGTCGCCAATCTCGAAGTTGATCCTCCGCCATTTGGCGAGAGTCAGTTCGATTTTGTCTATAGCAAGTCGGTCATCGAGCACATGCGGCAACCCGATCGCTTTCTCGATACGGCGCTCAAATCGCTCAAGCCAGGCGGCACGGCTTGCCTCCTGACGCCAAGCTGGTTTCACACTTACCGCATCTTCTACATGGAGTACACGCATGTCACTCCGTTCACCATCGAGTCGCTCAAGACTGCGATGACGATGGCCGGATTTGTTGACGTAGAGGTGCACTACTTCTATCAGCTGCCGTTTCTGTGGAAGAACCCTGCGTGGATGCCGGTCATCAAGGCTCTGGGCGTGCTCACGGGGATGCTGGGGCTGCCCTATCGACCGATCCGCAACATGCCGTGGCCGACGCCAGTTAACAACGTCATCCGTTTCTCGCACGACGTGATGCTGATGGGCGTAGGCCGTCGCGGGCCATGACGACGATCCAGCTCGCGGACCTCGAACCGACGGGTCATACGTCGTTCTCGTTCTACGATCTCTTGCCCGGCAACGGGGTGAAAGTGGAAGGCGCGCCGGCCGCAGCGGATGCCCTTGCGCTTGCAGCCCGGCTATTGCAAACCGATCTGCTCGAAGCGAGCGATGAAGCGTTGGATCGCTTTGCTGCAGTCCTCGTGACGCACGGCCATGAGTTGCCACCCCAAGGCGAATTCATTGAATTGGCTGAAGCAACCGCACGTGGATTTGCCGCCCTGATAGGCAATGAAACCATGCGACCGAGACGCATGCGATTGACACGGCTTTCATTGATGCTGCGAGTAGTGCTCGATAGCACGGAATCAACCGCCGGTGTCCTGTCCAACACGACGCTTGACGGAAAAAGCCCGTGGGATTTCATCGCGACCAGCGGATCACTCACCGACGGATGGGCAGCTACATGCGATGACGCCAACGTGCGCCGGTTCGACGCAGGTGTTTGCGTGTGGAGCCGTCGGCTCGGCTTGCCTACCCAGCTTGACCGTCTCGCAGACGACCTGTGGGTAGGGTCGCACTACAGCGACGGCGGATTCATTGTGTCGAGTATCGAATCCGCAGAGCCGCAGGTATTGACGATCGCGCACAGCTCCCCGTTGGTGATGGTGTTTGACTTTGGCGATGAACGCTACGGGCTGGATTCGCGGGGAAACCTGTCCAGATTCACCGCGAATCGGCCTGGCGCTCCCTTGCTGCAATTGCCCGGCACGATTCATCGCGCTAGAGTCATTGGCGACACCCTCTACGCTTTCAACTGGGGACAAGCGGGAGTCGGATTCCAGGTCGATTTGCGAACCCTGCAGGTTGTCACGTTTCGCACGGGCGACATCATCGTGTGCAACGACATCTGCGCCTCGGGCGATTCGCTGTACGGGATCTGCAAGCTGCAGGGCCGCGTGTTCAAGATGACGCGCGACTGGACGCCCGTTTCGACGCGTCTGGGCGCAGGTACTGCAGCGGGCCAACTGCTCGATCCGATCATGATTCGTTGCGATGGGAACATGCTCAGCGTTCTCAACTGGTTCTCGTCGCGGCTGGTGCAGTTGCCGGTGTTTTAGGTTCGGGCTTATCTCCCTCCCCTTCCGGGGGAGGGTCGGGGTGGGGGCGCGCGGCCTCAGCGACCCAACGCATGCCCCCATCCCAGCGTTCCCCCAAAGGGGGAAGGGGCACGACAGAAAACCATCATTCGAATTCAGCCGCCCAGAGCGCCACCGCAGCCAACGCCCTCAACTCTCGCGTGTAATTCGCCGTCCCGTCACGATGCGCATCGAGCATTTGGTCGACCGCTTGCGGCCGGAACAACGACTGCAACACTTCGCTTTCGCGCAAGGTCTCGCGCAACCACCCGTGGCTTTCAAACCGGAACCAGTCCCCCACCGGCACGGTAAACATCTGCTTCTTGCGATAGGCAAGGTCCTGTCCGATCAAGGGTGTGACAGCTCTCTTGAACCAATGCTTCTTGTCGCCCTGGTGCAACTTGGTCTCTGCGCGCGAGCGAAATGCAAACTCCATCATTCGCCAATCGAGAAACGGCGTACGCGCTTCGATCGACACCGCCATGCCCATGCGATCCGGCTTAACCAGGTTGTTGCCCGACAGCAGCAACTGCATGTCCAGATAAAGAGCCTGATTCAAGCGCTCAAAGTGAGCAGATTCGGCGAACCAGGGCTTGGCCGCCTGCGCGAAACTGTCGATGCCCGCAAGCCGTCTTGCGACCTCGGGCCGGTAAAGCGCAAGTTTGTCTTCAGGTGAAAACAGCGAGATCGAATCGAAATAGCTGCGCTGGAAAACGTCGTCACTCAAAGCGCCGACATCCGATCGGCCAAAGTAGTCCGCATACTTTTCGTAGCCAGCAAAGAGCTCGTCGCCGCCGTCCCCGGTCAGCACGACCTTCACATGCCGGGCGGCGAGTTCGCTCACGCGCAGAGTCGGCATGAAGGACGCGTCGCCGTGCGGCTGGTCCAGGTGATGCAGTACTTGCGGCCAGCGGTCGAGCATGTTCAGCTCGGCGATTTCACTCGTGTGATCGCAGCCAAAACGCCGTGCGGCCTCGGCTGCAAAAGCAGACTCGTCATAGCGCGGGTCCGCAAAGCCGATGCAGAACGTCTTGACGGGTCGATCAACATGACGCGCCATCAGGCCGACGATGGTGCTGGAATCGACACCACCCGAAAGGAACGCTCCCCACGGCACATCCGCGCGCAGGCGAATGCGCGTCGCGTCATCCAGGATCGCCATGAACTCTTCGCTCCACTCCCCGAAATCATGGTCTTGCTCTTTCTGGTCAGCAAGGTCCCACCAGCGATGCGTTTCCACACCGCTGCGCGTGAACTTCATCCAGGTGCCAGGCATTACATGTCGAATGCCCTGCCACACCGTCCACGGCGCAGGAATGTAGTTGAAGGTGAGGTAGTGGTGAATCGCCTCCATGTCGATCGCCGTCAGACCCTCGCGCGCATTCGTGAACGGCAGCATCGCCTTGATTTCAGAGGCAAACACCACGCGCCCGCCATCGTCGGCGACGTACAGGGGCTTCACACCGATGCGGTCTCGCATCAGATACATCGCATCATTGCGGGCATCGTCGATCGCAATCGCGAACATGCCGTTCAGTCGCTCAAGCCCCTCGATGCCGTGCTGTTCATACAGACGCAAAATCACCTCGGTATCCGACTGCGACCTGATCTGCACACCCTGAGCGCGCAGTTCCGCAGCAAGCTCGATGTAGTTGAATATCTCGCCGTTTTGCACGACGGCAATCCGGCCGTCGTCAGACACAAACGGCTGGTGGCCGCCGCCGATGTCGATGATCGACAAGCGTCGATTGCCGATGGCGACGCCACGCTGCGGCTGGTTCCAGATGCCCTCATCGTCGGGGCCGCGATGTACGAGTTTGCTCGCCATCTGGCCCAGCGCTTCGTCGGACATCGCGCGCCGCGCGCGATCCCAGTAGCCGAAGATGCCGCACATGATCTAGTTACCCCCCTTGCCGGAGAGCCGACCGAGTGTCCAGACTGCAATCTGCAGGTCCAGCCGGAGGTTGTGCTCACGCGCATAGCGCAAGTCCATCTCCAGTCGCTCGGCTTGCGTACCCTCCGAACGCAGTAACGCCTGTGCAAGGCCGGTGATGCCGGGGCGGACACTGCATCGCTCGGTCCACTCGGCTTCTCCATAGAGCGCGCGTTGCGCAGGCACGTCAGGACGCGGGCCGATCAGGCTCATGTCACCTTTGACTACGTTGATCAGTTGCGGCAATTCGTCGATGCTGGTGCGACGCAAGACGCGGCCTAGCCGAGTGATCCGCGTATCGCCTGCCGAGGTCTGCCAGGACCCGATCGCCGCGGCGTTCTTCACCATGCTGCGAAACTTGTACATGCCGAATTCGCGCCCACCCAGGCCAATCCGCACCTGACGAAACAGCACCGGAGCGCCGCCCTCAATGAGGATGGCGAGCGCCGTCGCAACCAGCAACGGTGAAAGCAAAAGCAGGGCGAGGCATGAAACCGCCAGGTCGATCAACCGCTTCATCGCGCGGCTTCCATGCCTGAAGCGATGCGCTCAATGACGCCGTGAATGCGCACCCTGTCCTGCTCGATCTGCACCGGCGTGCGAAGGGACAATTGCGCTTCGGCGCTGCGCAGGCTGGCGATTTCCTCCTCGAAACTGCCGCCCTCTCCCGCCCTATGGAAAGTGCGCGACAGGATCACGCAATGAGACCCCAGCCGCAAATGCTCGGCCAGCACGTCACGACCCGGCAATTGCCCTTCGTCCATGCGCGCGATACCGCCGAAACCAAAGGGGAGCCGCAGCGCCCTGGCAGCATCGGCAACTCGATCAACCAGGCCCAGGGCCAGCGGCTGGAACATGAAGCGGTGACCCAGCGAGATGTGCAGGTCGTTCAGGCCGACGTACACCTGACCCAGGCCCGGTGTGCCGATCCATCCATCGAGGCAAGCAAGCGCGTCAGCGGTTTCCAGCAGCGGGACGACCGGTACCCGGCCCTGTACGATTTCCATGAACTTGCCCAGTTCGGCTGGCGTGCGGAACATTGGAAGCATCAACAAGTCCGCGCCCTCACCGATCACTGCATCGACCTCGACCGTCGTGCCTTCATGCAAGGGATTGAGGCGCACCATCAGTTGCGACCTCCGCAGGACCGATTTGATCCGCCGGACGTCACCCAGCGCGTGCACGCTGATGAAGGTGTTGCGTCCCGCCTGCCGCTCGGCCTTGCCCATGCGTTCCAGATCGACCCAGAGACGGAATCCGCCCATGTCGTCGCATCGACGTGCGAACTCAACGTCGTTGGTGATCTGTATCAATTCAAGCATGGCAGCCATTGATTATCGGGTCAGGGCCGCGCGCAGATCGGCACTGGACCACCAGGACACGAGGACCACGACACTGGCCGCGAGCAAGGCGCAGGCCAGCCCAACCAGCATCGACGGCGTCACCGACAGCAGGAGCGAAAGTGCCGCCACGCCCAGCACGCACGCAAGCGAGACGGCCATCGACTTCAATGGAAGACCGCGTCGGCCGGCGCTTCCCATTGCAACGATGCACGCGAGCGAGACGCCAGCGAGCAAGACATTCATCACCACCATCAGCTGCGCGCCACTCGTCCAACCGGCAACGGGTGCCAGCAGCAGCAACCCCACCGCCAGCGCATAGGCCCAGACCGCTGCAGACATCGAAGCACGCGCCGCGAGTACCGTCAGCGAGACGGCGATGAGCGCTTGCGGCAGCAACCCCCACGCGCCGATCGATCCCCAGTGCGCGATACGTTCAAGCGCCTGCACATCCATGCGACCCCAGCCGAACAGCAAGGACGCAATCGAAGGCGCGCCCACGATGAGACCGGCTGCCGCAGCGCACGCCAGCGTCCAGGCCAGGGCGAATGCGTTTCGCACAGCCGTAGTCGTCGATGCTTCATCGCGCTGGGCAACAGCCCGCGCGATCGCCGGGAACGCCAGTGTCGCCACAAGCTGGATCGCCAGGATCAGCGGTAGCTCCACGAGCTTCCAGGCATAGTTGAAAGTAGCGAGAGCGCCTTCGCCCTCGCGCGATGCAATGGATCGGGCAACAAAGGGCAGTGCCAGTGGCAGGCCTGCCGAAAGCGCGGCCCACAACCACACGGGCGGCGTTGGCAGTCCGGATGCAACCTGGTTCAAGGCCACAACCTCGGGGGCCGGCGTGCGCCAATGCAGCCATGCGAGACGCAGCAACATCGCCGTGACGAGACCGAGTCCCAGCAATTGCACCGCGTTGTCCGCAGCAGCGCTGGCCGCCAGGGCGATGGCCGCGATCAAAGCGACGTTCACGACAAGATTCGCGCCATACATGCCCGCGAAATCACGTTCGTGTTGCAGCCGCGTTGCCCAGAGTGAAGCCAGCAGCGCAGCGGGAAGCGCGACCGCGCTCCAGATCAATGCAGTCGATGCCACAGGCAGCTGCGTCGTCGGCAGACCGCCGGCGAGCCAGCCTGTGGCCGCCTCCCGGAACAAGACCAGGCTCAGCGCAAGCAGCAAGCCACCCGTCACAAGCCAGATCGCCACCCGTCGCTGCGTTGGGGCCACGCTTGCCTGGTCCTGACGCGCCCACGCGGGCACCAAGACATAAGCCAGCGCACCGCTGGCCAGAAAGCCTGCCACCCAGTCCGGCAGGGTCAGCATCAGCACCACCACATCGGCCAGCCCCGATGCGCCAAAGGCCGCAGCCTGCGCCGATTCGCGCAACAGACCCAGCAACCGGCTGGCCAGCAGCAGGGCCAGGGACAGGGCGCCGACTTTCAAAAACATGGGGCCTGATTATCGAGTCCGGGAGGACAAGGTTCGCAAAAACTTAGAATTGACGGTTCGGCCGGCCTTCGGCCTTCAGTCTTTCCCCCTGGCGACCTTCATGTCCGACACCAAGAACCTTCCCCCCGCCGCCGCACCGGTGGATGAAAACCAGCTGATCTCCGAGCGCCGCGAAAAACTCAAGGTGCTGCGCGACGCCCAGCGGCAGGGCAAAGGTGTCGCATTCCCGAACGACTTCAAGCCGGGTCACCGTGCGGCCCACCTCGTCGAACACCATGACGGCAAGACGCCCGAGAAACTGGCGGACGAAGGCATTTTCGCCAGCGTCGCGGGCCGGATGATGCTCAAGCGCGTGATGGGCAAGGCGAGTTTTGCGACCATCCAGGACGCCACCGGCAAGTTCCAGCTTTATGTGACACGCGATGAGATCGGTGAAGAACTTTATGCTGCGTTCAAGCACTGGGACCTGGGTGACATCATTGGTGCCGAAGGCAAGCTGTTCAAGACCCGCACTGGCGAACTCTCGCTGCACGTGACTCAGCTTCGCCTGCTGACCAAGAGCCTGCGCCCGATGCCGGACAAATTCCACGGTGTCGCCGATCAGGAAGTGAAGTACCGCCAGCGCTATGTCGATCTGATGATGGACCCGGTGGCGCGCGATCGTTTCACTGCCCGCAGCAAGGCCGTGAGCGGCATCCGCGATTTCATGGTGAATGCAGGCTTTCTCGAAGTCGAAACGCCCATGCTGCATCCGATTCCGGGCGGCGCCAATGCCAGGCCGTTCGTGACTCACCACAACGCGCTCGATCAGGAGATGTACCTGCGCATCGCGCCGGAGCTGTATCTCAAGCGGCTGATCGTCGGTGGTTTCGAGAAGGTCTTCGAGATCAATCGCAGCTACCGCAACGAAGGCATCTCGGTGCGCCATAACCCCGAGTTCACGATGATGGAGTTCTACGCGGCTTACTGGAATTACCGCGACCTGATGGACTTCACGGAAGCGCTCATCCGCGATGCGGCGCAACGTGCAACCGGCACCTTGCAGCTCACTTACGCGGGCAAACCGGTCGATCTGGCAAAGCCATTTGCACGGCTGACGATCCGCGAAGCCATCGTCAAGCACACCCAAGCGGGCGACAGGGTCGATGACCGCGAGTTTCTGACGAACGCACTGCGCAAGCTCGGCATGAATGAAGAAAAGGACAAGCTCTCTGCACGCTCGCTCGCCAGCCTGCAGGTCATGTACTTCGAGGAAACCGTGGAAGAAAAGCTCTGGGAGCCGACTTTCATCATGGAACACCCCACCGAAATTTCGCCGCTGGCGCGCGCCAACGACGACCGCCCGGAAGTGACAGAGCGCTTCGAGCTCTACATCACGGGACGCGAGTTCGGCAACGGCTTCTCGGAGTTGAACGACGCCGAGGATCAGGCCGCACGCTTCAATGCGCAGGTCAGTGCCAAGGACGCTGGCGACGACGAAGCGATGTTCTACGACCACGACTTTGTGCGCGCGCTGGAATACGGAATGCCGCCTACCGGTGGTTGTGGCGTGGGGATCGACCGGCTGATGATGCTGCTCACCGACAGTCCCAGCATCCGCGACGTGATCCTGTTTCCTGCACTGCGCCGCGAGTCGTAAGGTTCGCATCCAAAGATGATGGGTAGTAAAGCCGAAGCGCTCGGCATCGACTTCGGCACGTCCAATTCGGCGATCTCGTATGTCGGGCCTGGTGGGCTCGCACAGCTTGTGCCATTGGAAGGCGGCGAAGGCACGATCCCCAGCGCTGTTTTCTTTAATGCGGAAGAGCGCACGATTCACTTTGGACGCGAAGCGATTGCGCTATATCTCTCGGGAGTAGACGGACGGCTGATGCGCTCGCTCAAAAGTCTCTTGGGCAGCAGCCTGCTGCACGAACAGACGCGCGTGCCCGAAGGCATGGTGAATTTCCAGGACGTCATTTCACGCTTTCTCAAGGAACTGGCTGCACGCGCCAACCGGCATCTTGGACACGAAGTTCGACGCGTCGTGATCGGGCGTCCCGTTCATTTCGTGGACGACGCACCGCAGCGCGACAAGCAGGCGCAGCAGGCATTGACGAGGGCGGCCACGGCAGCGGGCTTTGATGAGGTGTCGTTCGAGCTGGAGCCTATCGCTGCGGCGTTTGACTATGAGCGCCGTGTGACGCGCGAATCGCTGGTCCTGATTGTCGATATCGGCGGCGGGACCTCCGACTTCACGGTCGTGCGACTCGGTCCCGATCGCATTGCGAAGGCAGATCGCAGTGGCGACATTCTCGCAACCAGTGGCGTACATATCGGCGGTACGGATTACGACCGCAAGCTGAGCCTGGAGCGGGTGATGCCCCTGCTTGGTTTGCGTCATCGCGGCCCCACAGGGCGCGAAGTTCCCAGCAGTGTGTTCTTTGACCTGTCAACGTGGCACCTGATCAACTGGCTCTATGCGCCCAAGTCGCTGCGCGACATGCAAGAGCTGCGCACCAGCTACAGCGACACGCGATTGCACGATCGCCTGATGACCGTACTCAATGAGCGACTGGGGCACCGCATTGCCAGCGAGGTGGAGCTGGCAAAGATCCGCAGTTCGCAGTCAGACGCAGGCACGGCGATTGACCTCTCGCACATTGAAGCGGGGTTGGTCGCGCAGCTCGATGCGCAAGGCATGGGCGAGGACCTGCAGGGATTGCTCGAACAGGTCGTCGCCTGCGGCCAGGAGTGCGCGAGGGCGGCATCGGTAACGGGGGGCATCGACGCGCTCTATCTCACCGGGGGATCGTCGGCGCTGAAATCATTCCAGCAGGCGCTCGCCACAGGTTTTCCCGGTGTGCCGATCGTGGAGGGTGACCTGTTCGGCGGGGTCGCCTCGGGTCTGGCGTACGCCGGACAACGCCGCACGCACGCTTTCGTCAACGGTTAGTGTTAGTCACGAAAGTCCGCTTCAGTCGCCATAGTGATAGAGGCAGGCCAGGACGACGAGTTCCTGCTTCTCAATCCGATACACAAGGCGATGACGTTCATTGATGCGTCGTGACCAGCACCCGGTCAACTGATGCTTGAGGGGTTCGGGCTTGCCGATGCCGTCAAATGGATCACGGGCAGCGACGTCGATCAGATCCATGGCACGAGCAAACAGTTTGCGGTCCAGCGCCATGAGTTCCTGAAACTGCTTCCATCCGGTCGCGCTGAAAGTGATCTGCAGTGCCCGCATCAACCACGCCGCAAGGCGTTCCAGTCCTTGGCCGTCACTATGCGCACCTTGCCGGTACGCGATTCATCCAGAGATTTTTCAAGTGCGCGTGCATTGGCGGGACTGGCGAGGAGATAGGCCGTCTCTTCCCACGCCTGAAAGTCCTCCAGCGACATCATCACGACAGCCTTGCCGTTCTGGCGCGTGATGATGACAGGCTCATGGTCGTTGATGGTCTTGTCCATCGTCGAGGCCAGGTTGTTACGGGCGTGGGTGTAGGTGACTGCGTCCATCCAAACATTGTACAGAAACACGAACAGGTTCGGTCCTCGGCGAACTCCCGGTTAAGGCAGCAACGACAGCGCGTGGATGTATTCGGGGCTGCGCATCAGCATGTCCCAATCGATTGCCGGCTTTGACGGCAGCAGGGACAGGCGGCGGTGTTCGCTGGCGGCCCTGCCCCGCCACTGGCCCTTTGTGTGCGCCTCTGAAAGCCCATGAAGCAACTCATCGACTGCCCTGCCGTCATCCGTGGACTGGTTGCACAACAGCACCAGATCGCATCCTGCGTTCAGCGCGGCGATGCCGGCCTCGGTGTAGCTGACCTCGTGCCCGTCGATCACGCGCGCGCCGGCCATCGACAGGTCGTCACTGAAGATCGCGCCGCCGAATCCCAGTTGCGCACGCAGGATGTCGTTGAGCCATTTGCTGGAAAAGCCAGCGGGCTTTGAATCCACCTTCGGATAAACCACGTGCGCGGGCATCACGCTCGACATGACGGTGTTGAGCCAAAGGTACGGGGCCGCGTCATCCCCGAGGATTGCTCTCAGGCCACGTTTATCCACCGGGATCTCCGTGTGCGAATCGGCCTTGACAAAACCGTGTCCCGGGAAATGCTTGCCGCAGTTGGCCATGCCCGCGAGCAACAGGCCGTGCATCAGGCTGCGTGCCAGCACGGTCGTGATGCGCGCATCGCGATGGAACGCGCGATCGCCAATCACGCTGCTGCCGCCATAGTCCAGATCGAGTACCGGCGTGAAGCTGAAATCGACGCCGCAAGCGCGCAGCTCGGCGCCGAGCACGAATCCGGCAGCACAAGCCGCATTGGTCGCAGACATCGCGCCTGAGCCCTCCCCACCCCGGCCGTCCTTCATCCACATTTCCCCAAACGCCCGCATGGGTGGCAGGTGCGTGAAGCCGTCGGTACGAAAGCGCTGGACCCGGCCGCCTTCGTGATCGACGCAGATCAGCAGGTCATCGCGAATCGAATTGATCTCAGCGGCAAGTTCGGCAAGCTGCTTGCGGTCTTGCCAGTTGCGCGCAAACAAGATCAGGCCACCGGTGAGTGGATGGGCGAGTCGTTCGCGATCCACGGCGCTGAGCGTGGTGCCGGCGATGTCGAGGATGAGGGGTGCGTGTTGTGTCATCTGGTTTGCAGAAATATTCAATTCAGGAATTCTTTTCAACCACGACGAAGCTCGCGGCGTAATCGGTTTCATCGGTCACGGTGACGTGTGCAGTGAGGCCTTCGGCCTCAAACCATTCCTTCAGGCCGCCGTGAAGCACGACGACCGGTTTGCCGCTGGGCAGGTTCGCGATTTCGCACAGGCGCCACGTCATCGGCATCCGAAGGCCCATGCCGATCGCCTTGCTGAAGGCTTCTTTCGCGGAGAAACGCGTGGCGAGAAAGCGGATTCCCCGCTCGGGCCAACGGGCGGACCGCGCCTTCCACACACGCATCTCGCCGTCGCTCAAGACCTTCTGCGCGAAACGTTCCCCGCGCCTTTCCAGTGATGCGCGAATGCGCCGTACATCGCAGATGTCGGTTCCGATGCCGTAGATCATGACGCGCGCGCGAACGCCCTGTCGATGCTGGCAAGGTACGCCTTGATCGCGCCGGCGTAGCCCATCTCAAGGGCGTCGGCGATGAGCGCATGGCCAATGGAGACCTCTTGCACCTGCGGCGCGGCTTGGAGGAACGCCGTGAGGTTGGCGAGGTTCAGGTCGTGGCCCGCGTTCACGCCCAGGCCCGCCGCCACTGCCGCTGCGGCCGTGTCGGCGAAGGATTTGAGAATGGCATCCTGCGACGAAGTGCCGAAGGCCGACGCATAGGTTTCGGTGTAGAGCTCGACGCGATCGGCTCCCACTGCCTTCGCAGCGGCCATCGCCTGGGGCAACGGGTCCATGAAGAGGCTGACCCGCACGCCGAGGAAGTGCGCTTCGTCGATCAGAGGCTTCAAGCGTGGCGCATCGGCTTGCAGATCCCAGCCGTGGTCGCTGGTGAACTGGCCTTCGGTGTCCGGCACAAAGGTGCACTGGTGCGGGCGCAGGTCGCGTACGAAGTCCATCAGGTTGTGGAACGGGTTGCCCTCGATATTGAACTCAACCTGCGGCCAGGAAGTTTTGAGCATGGAATGCAGTTCGTACACGTCCGCCCTGCGGATGTGGCGCTCATCGGGACGCGGGTGCACGGTGATGCCTTGCGCGCCCGCTTCGAGGCACAGTGTTGCAGCGCGTGTCACGCTGGGGATTCCGAGGTGCCGCGTGTTGCGCACCAGTGCGACCTTGTTGAGGTTGACCGAAAGAGCTGTGCGGGTGTGGGAGGATGTCATAGCGCCTGCAGGTCCATCATGAGCTGGCGGGTGCGCAGCGTGGAGACACCGCAATGGTAGTGCAGCAGCGCGCGCAGTTGGGGCTTGAGTTCCGCCATGACGGGCGCTGCACGGCGCACCGTGGCATTGAACGGGGCTTCATCGTCCAGCGCCAGTTGAAGCCCTTGCCACTGCGCGCCCGACAGGCTGCCGCGTGCTTCCTGCTCGCGCGAGGCGACAAGTCCGGCCTCCGGGACCAGGCTGTAACGGGCCTCGTCTTCCAGGGGGCCCAGGGTCAACGTCTGCTGGTCCAGCGCGGGCAAGAGTCCAATCTCACGCAACAAGATCAGCTCGAACGTGCGCAGCACCGGCTCCAGCGCTTCGGCGTGCTCTGACGCAAGCACCGCGACGGCCGCAGCGTAGGTGTCGAAGAGCTTTGGATGCGGATCGTCGCGTGCCAGCAGGCGAATGAGCAATTCGTTGAGGTAATAACCTGAGAGCAGTGCATCACCGGTCGGCATCACATGACCGCCAACCCACTCGGCCCCCTTGAGCGTGCGAATTTCCGCGTCGCCACCGAAAGAAACTTTCAGCGGTTGCAGCGGCAACAGCACAGGCCGGAAATTGGAGCTGGGTCTCTTGGCGCCCTTGGCGACGAGCGCAATACGGCCGTATTGGCGGGTGAACACTTCCAGGATCAGGCTCGACTCGCTCCAGTCGTAACGGTGGACGACGTAAGCAGGCTCATCGCCAATGCGCTTTGCGGCCATGTGGAACCAGCCGCGTCAGGTGCCCGACGGGCCGCCACTGGGGCACCTGGGCTCCATCGGGGGGCAGAGCAGCCGCGAAGCGGCAAACCTGGGGGTCATTTCACTCGTAGCCGAAGCTGCGCACCCGCTGCTCATCGTCGGCCCAGCCGGATCGCACCTTCACCCAGACTTCCAGGAACACCTTGCAATCCATGAGCTTTTCCAGCTCCTGCCGCGCCTCGGTGCCGATGCGCTTCAGGCGCTCGCCCTTGTCACCAATGACCATCGCCTTGTGACCGTCTCGCTCGACGACGATGGTCGCCGCGATTTTGACAAAGCGCTTGTGCTTGGGGCTGGGCTCTTCCTCGAACTTGTCGATGACCACGGTTGACGTGTAGGGCAGCTCATCGCCCGTGAAGCGAAAGAGCTTTTCCCGCACCGTTTCACCGGCCAGGAATTTCTCGCTGCGATCGGTCAGCTCGTCTTCGGCATACATCCAGGGTTGCTGCGGCAGGTACTTGTCGAATATTGCGAACAGCCGCTCGACGTCCTTCGCACTCTTGGCCGACATCGGCACGACTTCGGCGAATTCATGGCGCGTCGCCATCTCCTGGATCCAGGGCGCAACGTCGCCGCGCCGGTGTATTTCGTCCAGCTTGTTGGCCAGCAGCACGACAGGGATGCCGGGCTTGAACAGCGCAAGCACCTTAGCGTCTGCGGGCGTGAACTTGCCTGCCTCGACCACGAACACCACCAGGTCAACGTCGCCGACAGCACCGAGAACGGTCTTGTTGAGCGAGCGATTGAGCGCGGTTGCATGACGGGTCTGGAATCCGGGCGTATCGACAAAGACGAACTGCGAATCGGCCACCGTGCGAATACCGGTGATACGGTGGCGAGTGGTCTGCGCCTTGCGCGAGGTGATGCTGATCTTCTGGCCTACGAGCGCATTGAGCAGCGTCGACTTGCCTACGTTGGGTTTGCCGATGATCGCAATGAGGCCGCAGCGCTGGGCGTCCGTGTTGGGAACAGCCGATCGCGCCGGTTCAGTCGAGTCAACCGGCGGCACGGAGTCATCATCAGGAATGGAAGGTTCGATCATTTGCCCTTGGATCTGATGGAGAGCAGCATGGCGGCAGCAGCAGCCTGCTCACCGGCACGGCGCGAAGCGCCTATGCCGCGCTCGACGCTGTTGAGTTCGGGAATCTCGCATTCCACATCGAAGGTCTGTTTGTGGGCAGCGCCAAGCGTCGCGGCAACACGATAGACCGGCAGCTTCATCTTGCGGCCCTGCAGCCATTCCTGCAATTCGGTCTTGGGATCCTTGGCGGCTGCAGCCATGCCCGGATTGATCTCGACATTCTTGAAGAGGCGATGCACAAGCGCTTCTGCCGCACTGTAACCGGCATCGAGATAGACGGCGCCTATGACCGCTTCAAGCGTATCGGCCAGTATCGACGGGCGCTTCGTGCCGCCTGAGCGCATTTCGCCTTCGCCAAGCTTGAGAATGTCGGGAAGGCCGAGGCCGACGGAAAGCTGGTGCAATGTTTCCTGTTTGACGAGGTTGGCCCGCACTCGGGACAGGTCGCCTTCGGGCAGTGTTCCCAGGCGTGAATACAGAAGCGACGAAACGGCCAGGTTCAGTACCGAGTCGCCCAGGAATTCCAGGCGCTCGTTGTGATCGGACGAAAAACTGCGGTGGGTCAGCGCGCGCGCGAGCAAACCCGCGTTTGCAAACTGATGCTGCAAGCGGGTTTGTAATGCGGCAAGCTGTCCATCCACGGTTACTTTGACTGGCCCTGATACTTCAGAAGCAGGTAGGCGGGACCAAACATGTGAATTTCGCGGTTGTAGGCGAAAGACACGACCACTTTGTCGTTGACTTTGGAGATCACCAGATCCTTGCCGGTGATGGAGGTGATGTCGTCGATCTGGGCCGCCTTGTCAAAAATCTGCCTGACTTCAAGCACCGTATTTCCGGCTGAAGCCTTTTGCGCAGCCTTGAGCGCCGCCTGATATTCCACCACCGTTGGGAATGCCTGCGCACCCACCAAGCCAAGGCAGGCCAGGAGGGCCACCACGATGATCACGCCGATGAATGAAATGCCCCGCTGCCCAGGTCTGAATCCACGTTTCATGCTCATTGCCCTCTATGCGAAAGAGATCTTATTCAAACGACCCAATGCGCTTGAAACTGCCAAAATTCATCCAGATGAAAAAGGCCCTGCCCACGATGTTGCGTTCGGGAACGAATCCCCAGTAGCGCGAATCGAGCGAATTATCGCGGTTGTCGCCCATCATGAAGAAGTGGCCTTCGGGGATCTTGCAAACCACCCCTTCCACACTGTAACGGCAATTCTGTTTACCGGGAAAGTTCTCGGCTCCGGGAATGAAGGCGGGTCGCCTGTCGTCGTTGAGGACTCGGTACTTGTGGCCCAGGAGGTCTTCCTCGTACCGCTTGAAATACTCCATCGAGTCTTCTTCGAAGAAGTCGGCGACCGCCGTCTTCTTGACCGGCTGGCCGTTGATGGCCAATTGCTTGTTCAGGTACGACACTTCATCGCCCGGCAATCCCACCACGCGCTTGATGTAATCCAGGCTGGGCTTGGGCGGGTACCGAAACACCATTACGTCACCGCGCTTGGGCGGCGTGCCGTCGGTGAGCTTGGTGTTGAGTACGGGCAGTCGCAAACCGTAGGTGTATTTGTTGACGAGGATGAGGTCGCCCACGAGCAGCGTGGGGATCATGGAGCCCGATGGAATCTTGAATGGCTCGAACAGGAACGAACGCAAGACAAAGACGGCGATGATCACGGGGAAGAGGCCGGCGGTCCAGTCGAGCCACCAGGGCTGCTGCATCTGGCGATGCTCGACCGCCGCGCGGACCGACTCGCTGATCTGCGCTCCGCGTGCAGTCTGTTCACGTTCCCAACGCTGCACAACCTCCTGCGCAGCCAGCCGCCTTTGCGGAAGAAAGTACAGACGCTCGGCCACCCAGAAGAGGCCGGTGACGACCGTTGCCAGGAAGAGAAGCAGCGCGAAATTGCCTTCGACAAAGCCGAAGTACCAGGCACCGGCGTAACCGAGAAAAGCCGCGAGTACCGCAGCGGTCAGAAATGGCATGTTTGCTTTAGTCCTCGACTTGCAGGATGGCGAGGAACGCTTCCTGTGGCACTTCAACCGATCCGATCTGCTTCATCCGCTTCTTGCCTGCCTTTTGTTTTTCCAGGAGCTTGCGCTTGCGACTGATGTCACCGCCGTAGCATTTTGCCAGCACGTTCTTGCGCAACGCCTTGATGGTCTCGCGCGCAATGATATTCGCGCCGATGGCCGCCTGGATGGCTACGTCGAACATCTGCCGGCTGATGATCTCGCGCATCTTGGCGACCACGGCGCGCGACCGGTACAGCGACTGGCTGCGGTGCACGATGATGGACAGTGCATCTACCTTCTCGCCGTTCAGCAGGATGTCGACCTTGACGACATCTGACGCGCGAAATTCCTTGAACGTGTAGTCCATCGACGCATAACCTCGGCTCACCGATTTGAGCTTGTCGAAGAAGTCCAGCACGATCTCGCCCAGGGGCAGCTCGTAGGTGAGCATCACCTGCTTGCCGTGATAGGCCATGTTGAGCTGGACGCCGCGCTTCTGGTTGGCCAGTGTCATCACCGGGCCCACGTATTCCTGCGGCATATAGAGATGCACCGTGACGATGGGTTCACGGATTTCCTCGATGCGTCCCTGGTCCGGAATCTTCGATGGGTTCTCCACCATGATCATCTCGCCGTCGGCCTTGAGCACCTGATACACCACGCTGGGTGCGGTGGTGATGAGGTCCTGGTCGAACTCACGCTCGAGCCGCTCCTGGACGATCTCCATGTGCAGCAAACCCAGGAACCCACAACGGAAACCGAATCCAAGCGCCTGGCTCACTTCGGGTTCGTAGTGCAGAGATGCGTCGTTGAGCTTGAGCTTTTCGAGCGCGTCGCGAAGCGAATCGTACTGATTGGCTTCCGTGGGATACAGGCCCGCAAAAACCTGGGGCTGGATTTCCTTGAAGCCGGGAAGCGCCTCGCTCGCCGTAAACACCGCGCCACCCGTACCTGGCTTGATCAGCGTGACGGTGTCGCCGACCTTGGCAGCCTGCAGTTCCTTGATGCCGGCGATAATGAAACCGACCTCGCCTGCTTCGAGCGACTGGCGCGGCTCACTACCGGGCGTGAACACGCCGAGGTTGTCGGCGTTGTACATCGCGCCAGTGGCCATCAGCTTGATGCGATCGCCGCGCGCCAGGCGCCCGTCCACGACACGCACCAGCATCACGACGCCGACATAGGTGTCGAACCAGCTGTCCACAATCATCGCGCGCAGAGCACCATCGGGATTGCCGCGCGGAGCCGGAATGCGAGCGATGACGGCTTCGAGAATCTCGTCGATGCCCATGCCGGTCTTGGCAGAACACGGAATCGCGTCGGTCGCATCGATGCCGATCACTTCCTCGATCTCGGCCTTGGCGTTGTCTGGGTCGGCATTGGGCAGATCCATCTTGTTCAACACCGGCACAACTTCAACGCCGAGGTCGAGTGCGGTGTAGCAGTTCGCAACTGTCTGTGCTTCGACACCCTGGCTCGCATCGACGACGAGCAATGCGCCTTCGCATGCGGACAACGAGCGTGACACCTCATAGGAGAAATCAACGTGGCCCGGCGTGTCGATCAGATTGAGGTTGTAGACCTGACCATCACGCGCTTTGTATCGCAGCGCAGCGGTCTGCGCCTTGATGGTTATCCCACGTTCTTTCTCGAGATCCATCGAGTCGAGGACCTGCTCTTCCATCTCTCGATCCGAGAGTCCGCCGCAGCGTTGAATCAAGCGGTCTGCGAGCGTCGATTTGCCGTGGTCGATATGCGCGATGATTGAAAAGTTTCTGATGTGATTCATCAACGGGAACGCTTAAGTGATTGAATTCAAAAGGCGGTGGACAAGAAAAAAGGGCGCGTCGAGTAGTGACGCGCCCTGAACCAACAATCTATGGCAACTGCGATAGTTGGAGCTTCATTGTAGGCAAAAAGCCCCGGACGTACAGCCAGTGCCATGCTCGACAGGGGTCGTTGCAGACCAGCAACAGGATTTTTATGCACAAGTTATCAACACATTCAGGGGGCAAGGTTTGGGACAACATGTGGGCGATCTGTGGACGGCCTGTGCACGCCCTGAATTTGTCCCGTATGGTGGGTTTGGCTAGAGTCGATATGCCCGCAAGGGGCAATCTGGAGCTCCGATTCTATCCAAAAAGGTAGTAAGGCTCGGACAAAGTTAGCGTTCGCACACTTATCCGACGCCAATCACCTCCCGGTCTTTTAAAATCAAGGGGCGTCTTTTTTTTGCTGAGCCCTCAAAACAAAGCCCCAAACCCGACTCCGGGATGGGGCTTTGTTGCAGGACTGACTGTCTGCTGTTAACGCGCCGGCCGAATCAGCAGGTATGTTGCAAGCTCGCCGCGACGCAAGAGGACTGGGATCGCCTTGGTCTTGTCGAGCTTGGCGACCACAGCGTCAAACTCCTTCATGCTACCCACTTCAGTATTGCCGATAGCGACGATCACATCGCCTTCGCGAATCCCGGCGCGGGAGGCGCCTTCAGCAACAGCCTCCACCCTCACGCCGCCCTTGATCTTCAATTCCTTGCGCTGGGCGTCGGTAAGTTCAGCGACGGTGAGACCCACAGATTGCGCGGCCGGCGACGACCTCGGTTTTTCTTCCTTGGCCTGGGCAGTGCGTGTCGGCTTATCGGGCTCTACTTCGGCGATCACGACAGAGAGGTCCTTGTAGCCGCCGCGACGGAACACCGTGACGCTGCTGCGCGTGCCCGGCTTGACGCTTCCCACGAGGCGAGGCAAGTCCGTTGCGCGGTCGATGACCTTGCCGTCGAATTTCGTGATGATGTCGCCGGCTTCCACACCCGCCTTGTCGGCGGGCGAGGCGCTTTCAACGCTGCGCACCAGCGCACCTTGCGCACGACCGAGCCCGATCGACTCGGCAACATCTTTGGTCACCTGGTCTATCTGCACGCCGATGCGTCCTCGTTGCACGCGCCCCGACACACGCAACTGCTCGCTCACGCGCATCGCTTCATCGATGGGGATTGCAAACGAGATGCCCATGAAGCCGCCCGAGCGCGAATAGATCTGGCTGTTGATGCCGACTACTTCACCACGCATGTTGATCAGCGGCCCCCCGGAGTTTCCGGGGTTGATCGCCACGTCGGTCTGAATGAACGGCAAATAGTCGCCCGTGTCGCGGCCCTTGGCGCTCACGATTCCCGCAGTCACGCTGTTCTCGAGGCCAAAGGGAGAGCCGATAGCCATGACCCACTCTCCGACCTTCAGGCGGTTTTGGTCGCCGATCCGCACGGCAGGAAAACCGGTGCCATCGATCTTCACGACAGCAACGTCGGTCCGCTTGTCGGCGCCGATGATCCGGGCCTTGAACTCGCGCTTGTCCGGCAGCGTGACGATGACTTCATCGGCCCCGTCGACCACGTGAGCATTGGTCATCACGAACCCATCGCTGCTGAGGATAAAACCCGAACCGACGCCACGTGGCTGCGACTGCTCTTCATCCTGCTGGGGGCGATTGGGGCGGGGAGCCTGGCGTGGCTGCCCGGGCATTGGCTGGCCGAAGAAGCGTCGGAAAAACTCTTGCATCTCTTCGTCCATGTTGCCGGGAACGCCGGCTGCGGAGCTGCTGCGAACTCGCTCCACCGTGCGAATGTTGACCACCGACGGCCCGACCTGTTCGACCAGATCGGTGAAATCCGGCAAGCCGCGAACGGCCTGGGCAGAAACAGGTTGCGCTGGAACAAGGGCAATGGTCGTGCCTATTGCGAGTGCGGCCACGACCGCATACGCGCGAATTTTTTTCAAGTCGATCGTGTTCATGCTGGACATTACTTTTCCTTGGGAGATGGCGGGCCCGGACTGCCCTCTCTGCTGAGAATGAAAACAGGCGAATTGGTTCACCACTCAAGCACGAAGCCAGCCAAGCTGACCTGCAGATGGGGGCTTACTTGCGCCTCTCAAGGCTCTGGGCAAATGCATTGAGTGTTTGGGATGGCACTTCGCCAACGGCAGTGAGCCACCAGTCCTGTATGCGGCGGGTGAGCGTCTGCGTAGCGCCCGAGGCAAAGATGCCCTCCTGCGCATGGCGCTTGCCGTCGTACGGCTCGACAAAAAGAGAGACGGCGGCCAGGCCATCCGAAAAAATCCAGTGCATCCCGCCGTCGTTGCCCGCAGCACCCACGCCGCCCGGACGCTTGTAGCAATTGATGGGCTTGAAGCCTGCAATGGCGGATTTGAGTTGCCAGCCTTGCGCAGTTGCGGTGGTCTTGAGGGCCTCGGCCTTTTCAATGCGCCAGCCCTCGGTGGCAGACATCATCTGGTTCAACTTGTCGATGCGCACTGGGGCATCAAGCTGAAGCTCAGAGAATGCGGCCTGTTCCAGCACAGTGCCGTCGGCATCAATGGTCTGCAGTTTCACGACCAGGCCCGACTTGCGTTCACTCCAGATGCGGTAACCGTATCGCAGGTTGTCCGTGGGTGCCAACTGAACCACGTCCGCAGCAAAACCGGCCACACGATCGCTCCCGATGCGGCGTGCGGAGTAAAACTCAGGGATCGAACTGTCGCTGGACTTGATCAGGCTGGGGAAGAGCCCGAGCGACTCGCGCTTTTCCATTCGGGCTACGCGCAGCTCCGGCAGGAAAGTCACGACCTCGCTATTGCGCCGGAAAGTCGATCGGGGTGCACCTGTCAGCGATTCGACGCGCTCCACCTGCTGGTCGCCCTCGCACGCGTGCCAGATTCGCGCACTGGACATGCGGCCGCTATTGGACAGGACGACAAAAGTGCCGATGTAGCTTCGAAGTTTCGATGCCTCATTCATGCGAAGCAACCATTCGCTCACACTGCGCTCAGGATGGTGCGCGGCCGACGACGGCTGTTGCCCCGCAGCCTGCGCCACGACCAACGACTCCTGGGCCTGGGCCAATGCAGCGCCGCCTGCCAGCAGCGCGGCTAGAACGAACGACGTCCGTGAGAAGATTTGCATGCGTGACCAGCCGCCTTCAGCGGCCCGACCCCTCATAGGTCGCATTACGCAGGAACCCGGCTGGCATCTGGAGAGCCGATGCTCCCCCGAGCTGACGGTGGGCCGCCATGAATTCATCGAGCTTTGGATCTCGCAGCATCACGCCGCCGCTCGTGCCTACGACGCTCGCTGTAACAGGGAGCGCCGATGCCGGAGCTGAAGCAAGCTGGGCTCCGGCGCCGGTCCCGACCTGCGGTCCGGCGACCATAGACCAGCCGATTACAGCCACCGCTGTCACTGAAGCAAAGCAAGCCACCAACTTCCAGCGAAAACTGGAGTCATTCGCAGCAGGTGACACTGGGATGGGCATCACGGCGATGGAAGAAACTGGCTGGGATTCGAGAGCGGTCAGTACGGGCTCCTGGCTCAACCGCATCTGCAACTTGCCCATGAATGCCGACGGCAGGGTGCCTGCCGCGTGCTCACCCGATCGCAATACATCACCGATCAGGTGGTAGCGATGCCAGGCCTCGCGTGACTCCCGGTCATCAGCCACCAGGGCCACCGCCTCATCGAACGCACGGCCCTGGAGTTGTCCGTCGGCCAATGCCGAGATGATGTCATTCTTCTGCATGTCGTCCATCACAAACCTCGATCCCCTCGATTCCCTGTACCTGCGCTTTACCAGCGCTTGCCTGTCTGGTTCTCCAGCAGGGGTTTCACTTTTGCCGAAATCGACTCGCGCGCCCGGAAAATCCGGGACCTCACCGTGCCAATCGGGCAATTCATCACCTCAGCAATCTCTTCATAGCTGAGGCCTTCAATCTCGCGCAGCGTCACGGCCTGACGAAGCTCTTCGGGCAGAGCCTCCATGGCAGCATTGACTGCGCTGGCAATTTCCTTGGCCGCCAACACCGTTTCCGGGGTTTCCGAGGTGGTTAGTTCGTTCTCGACGGCGGAAGTTTCATCGTCGTCGTCCCCGCCGCCCCCGCGAAGCACAGATTCCGACACGGTCGGGTCACGCTTCATGTCCACCAGCGCCTTTTTGGCCGTGTTCACCGCGATCCGGTAGAGCCAGGTATAGAACTGCGCTTCGCCCCGGAACTGCGCGAGCGCACGGTAAGCCCTTATGAACGTTTCCTGTGCGATGTCCTCGACGAGGTCGGTATCGCGCACCATGCGGCCGATGAGTCTTTCGATACGTCTTTGATACTTCAGCACCAACAATTCGAACGCACGCTGGTCACCCGCCACTGTGCGCTCGACAAGCATCAGGTCGGTATCGGCGGGAGTGGGGGGTGATGCGGGCGGAGTCTTCGTCATGGTGCCGCCGCGGTTGGGGCTTGCGGTCTGGCGCGCGAATATACCGCACGGCGCATATCATCCCAACGTTCGGGCCTCGCGCGACGCTCCACCCAGAGCCATCGCACGCCGGCCTCGGCCTCCCATCGAAGCAAGAGCCATTGCTGCAGGTCGAGCGCCACTGCGACCGCACCACCCGCCGGCAGCTCAAGGGGAGAAAAATTCCATCTTTCGCCATCCCAGGCGATGCTCCCGACAGGGCTGCTTCGCCAGGTCATTGCCACCAGTACACCGGACCCCGTCACGACGAGCAAGGCCGCCAGGGTGCGCCATCCAGGCGCCTGCGCTTGCAGCCACCAAGCGAAAACCGTGGTGGCACCCAGCAACCACATCACCAACATTGCCACGGTCGCAAAGCGCGAACGCCCCACCGGATAGGTCACCGATGGGGCGCTGTGCATGGATGGCTGGGCTTCAGGGCGGTTGCTACTGGAGGCGCTTGAACACGAGTGTGCCGTTCGTGCCCCCGAAGCCGAAGTTGTTCTTCACTGCGACATCGATCAACATATCCCGCGCCTCATTGGCACAGTAATCCAGGTCGCACTCGGGGTCTTGGTTGAAGATGTTCATCGTTGGAGGACTCTTTTGCTCGTGCAATGCGAGAACTGTGAACACTGATTCGATACCGCCAGCACCGCCGAGCAGATGCCCGGTCATTGACTTGGTCGAATTCACGACGAGATTCTTCGCGCTATCGCCGAAAGCTGCCTTGATCGCGTTGGTTTCGTTCAGGTCACCGAGCGGCGTGGATGTTCCATGTGCATTGAGATAGTTCGCCTGGTCCATGTTGAGACCCGCATTGCGCATGGCATTCACCATCGACCGTCGTGGTCCATCAATATCGGGCGCCGTCATGTGATAGGCATCGGCTGTCATGCCGAAACCGACCAATTCAGCGTAAATCTTTGCGCCTCGCGCTTTGGCGTGCTCATATTCTTCGAGCACGACAACGCCTGCACCTTCGCCGAGCACGAATCCGTCGCGGTCCTTGTCCCAGGGACGGGAGGCGGTTGCGGGATCATCGTTGCGCGTGGAAAGGGCGCGGGCCGAAGCGAAGCCTCCGATACCCAGGGGCGAAATGGCAGCTTCCGACCCACCGGCAATCATCACGTCTGCGTCACCCGCCTGGATCAGTCGGGCCGCAAGCCCGATGGCATGCAGCCCGGTTGTGCACGCGGTGACAACGGCGATGTTGACGCCCTTGAATCCATACTTGATCGACACGTGCCCCGAGATCATGTTGATGATCGAGGCCGGCACAAAAAAAGGAGAAATGCGGCGCGGTCCGCGATTGGTCAACTCGGCGTGCGTCAGCTCGATCATCGGCAAGCCGCCGATGCCCGCACCGATATTGCACCCGATGCGGTTCGCTTCCTCCTCGCCAAGCGCCTCGCCGGTCGGCAGGCCCGAGTCGGCGACCGCCTGGCAGGCCGCAGCCAATCCGAGGTGGATGAAGCGATCCATGTGGCGGGCTTCCTTCTCGGGAATGTAATCCCCTATGTTGAATCCCTTGACCTCGCCGGCAAACTTGCAGGCAAAGTTCGACGCATCGAAGTGCGTGATCGGAGCAATGCCCGACTTGCCGGCCAGCAGGTTGGACCAGGACTCGCCCACCGTGTTGCCCACGGGGCTCACACAGCCAAGGCCCGTAACGACGATCCGGCGTCCGGTTCCAGTCATCGGCAAATCCGTCAGGCCTTCTGGTGCGCGTTCGCGTAGTCGATCGCGTTTTGCACCGTTGTGATCTTTTCGGCGTCCTCGTCCGGAATCTCGATGCCGAACTCGTCTTCGAGCGCCATCACCAGCTCCACAGTGTCCAGAGAGTCAGCGCCGAGGTCGGCCACGAAGGCTTTTTCATTGGTGACCTGGGACTCTTCTACGCCGAGTTGTTCGGCGATGATTTTTTTGACACGTGCTTCGATATCGCTCATGGTTCCCTCAAAGTGTTGTGAATGGAATCCGCAATTTTACCCGGGACAAGGGTCTATCCCCGTCCCCGGCGGCCGGGCGAACAATCCGGCCCTGACTTATTT
>JBKJKT010000062.1:0-27991 GCA_046597415.1 Ramlibacter sp. | reverse complement strand
ACATACCGCCGCCCGACTGCCTGCATCATTTGCGGGATCGCCTCCGTCGTCTCGGGCGTCGCAAGCAAATGGAAGTGATTGCTCATCAACACGTAAGAGTGAATCGCCACGCCCAGTTTGCGGGCATATTCATCGAGCATTCCGAGCAGCGTCTCGTAATCCGCGGATGCCGCAAAGATGGCCTGCCGGTTGTTGCCACGCTGGATGATGTGGTGTGGATAACCGGGTACTGTCAGTCGGGGAAGTCGCGCCATCTTCGATTTAAATTGGAAGCCGAATTAATTGGAATCTGACCCCAATTATGGGAGTCCCGGGTAGCGCAATGGCTCCAGGCTTTGAAGGCCGAATTCCGCGAGGACTGCGCGGAGGCGTTCGGCGGCGCTGCGGTTGTTCTGGCCAATGCGGCGCGCCAGGATCAGCTCGTTTTTCATGCTGTGCTCCCAGCCTACCAACTCGGTAACGGTGACTTGATAGCCGGACGCCTCCAGGTACAGGCAGCGCAGCACGTTGGTCAGCTGGCTTCCCAGCTCCCGGGTGTGCAGCGGATGGCGCCAGAGTTCCGCAAGGGGTGTACGCGACAGCGCCGACGCCTTGTCCTGGCGCAAGACGCCTGCGATTTCGGCCTGGCAACACGGTACCAGCACCATGAACCGCGCATTCTTGCGAAGCCCGAAGGCAATTGCGTCGTCGGTGGCCGTGTCGCAAGCGTGCAGCGCCGTGACGACATCGATGGTTTCGGGCAGCTCAGCCGCATGGGCAGCATCTGCAGCGCTGACATTGAGGAATGCCATGCGATCGAATCCCAGCTTCGCAGCGAGTGCCTGCGACTTCTCAACCAGATCGGGCCGCGTTTCAATGCCGAAAATGAACCCGTCCGCGCGCTGCTTGAAAAACAGGTCGTACAGGATGAACCCGAGATACGATTTGCCCGCGCCATGGTCAGCCAGCGTCGGGGCCGAGCCAGCCTGCGCCGCCTCCAGCAGCAATTTCTCGATGAACTGGTACAGGTGATAGACCTGCTTGAGCTTGCGCCGGGAGTCCTGGTTGATTTTGCCCTCGCGCGTGAGGATGTGCAGTTCCTTCAGCAGCTCCACCGATTGACCGGGCCGTAGCTCGAGCTGGTCCTGCGCTTTCATTCGTGCGGCCCCACGTCGAGCTCCGCCCAACCCGCAACACCCAGCGCTTTCATCGTTTGCATGTTCGCATCGTAGATCGCTGCGGCTTGCGGAAATGCATCGACCGCGCGATCGATGCTCGCTTCGCGCAGCAAGTGCAGCACCGGATAAGGCGAGCGATTGGTGAAGTTGGTCACGTCATCAACCTCAGTGCCAGCAAATTGATAGTGCGGATGAAAACTGGCGAGCTGAATCACGCCCTCAAGCTTTCGCTTTCGCAGCAGCCGCTCGGCAGCGCCCAGCAAGTCGTTGAAGTCGAGAAAGCCACCCGGCAAGTACGGCGCTATGAGCAAAGTCGTCTCACGTTCCAACGGATCAGCGGCAAGCAATGCATCAAGCTCGGCTCCCATGTCACGAAGGAGAGCCGCCCTGTCGCGCGCCTCGCTCACCGCGTAATGAATCTGCTTCTTCACATGCACGGCCTTGGCGAATGGGCACAGGTTCAGGCCGATGACGGCGCGCTCCAGCCAGTTGCGCGTATCGCGCACCACCGACCCGGCCTGAGGTTCAGGCAAAACGGCTCGCCTCGCCAACGATGTGGTTCTGCAGCGCCTTGGCTTGTGTCTTGAGCTGATTGAGGAATGTCACGGCGTTCAGGGTACGGGGAGTGGCTGCGATTTTACGTGGCGAGGGCGTACAGGCACGTCATTGAAGCCGAAGTCTTTGCAGTAGACGGCCGATCATCGATGCCGTCATTATCCCGGCGCACGCGCATGCCACCGTGACGAGCCAGCTCCATGTCCAGCCCCCTGCGCGCGTCGCGACCCAAGCCACAGCGGGCGGCCCCACGAACTGACCCAGCGCCGACCACTGCTGAATCCAACCGAGCGTCGTGGACACGGTGCGATCCCCGGGTGAGAGCCGGACCGCCAGCGAAAACAGCGTGCCGGGGACCAGGCCGCCGACCATGGAGAACATCAGGACGCCGCCAAATCGAATCAGCGCCACCACGGAGGGATCGCCGGGCAGTGGTGCAAAAGTGAGGAAACCACCGGCGCCCATTGCAATGAACCCGGTATAGAGCAGGTGCTGCGCCCGAAGGCCCCGGTGCAGCAGACGACCGGATGCCACGTTGCCGACAATATTGACCGCCGCAGCCAGCGCCGTCGCCGCACCCGCAAGCGCAGGCGAGAGACCGCCCTGGGCGTAGATAGACGGCAGAAATCCGATCACCGCAAGCCATTGACTGGAATAGAACGCAAAGCTCAGGGCGACGAGCCAGGGCCCCTGCGCGGACAGCGTGCTGGCCAGTCGCTGCGTCCAGCCAGTGTCTGATGCATCAGCCGACTTCACCGCACGCTCGTCTGTGGGAATGACCAGCCAGAGCCAGAAGCACATGACTGCGGAGAGCCCCCCAAGGACAGCCCACCAGCCGTGCCAGCCGATCCACGCGATTGCCAATGGGCCGCACAGGAGCGCGATGGCCGTACCGAGTGGCATGTATGCGCCCCAGAAGCCCATCGAAAGCGACATGCGTGATGGACTCACCAGGCGGCGAATGAGCCCGGGTGCCGGCATCGACGCGAGCAGGAAACCAAAACCTTCAGCCGCGCGCAACACCATCAGGGTGGCCGTGTCCGTCGCACCAGCGCCGAGAAAGCTGGCGATCGACAGGATGGCAAGACCCCATACTATCGTGCGCTTCAAACCCAGTGAATCGGCTGCCAGCCCCACCAGCAAGCCCAGCGACATCCCGGCCAGCTGCACCAGCGACAACAGAAATCCGGCCTGGACCAGCGTCACGCCCAGCGTCTCTTGCAGCACCGGTATTGCCGTGGGCAGCTTCCCCACATGCAACGCGGCGCTCACCCCGCCCAGCACCACGAGTAACGCGGGATCCAGCTTTCGCATCGGATGATCAGGCGATCAACTTGCGGCCCGTGACGCGCTCATGCTCGCGCGCCGCAAAGCGGTCGGTCATGCCGGCGATGTAATCGGCCACCGCTCGCGGCAGATCGGCGCGCGAAGTGAAATCGGCAGGCATGCGTCGGGGGTCGTCCAGGTAGGCAGCAAAGAGTTCGCGGACGACTTGCTTGGCCTGACCCGTGGTGGTCATCACTTGCGGATGCCGGTAGAGGTTTTGCAGCAGGAAGCGCTTGAGCGCCGCTGATTGCTCCCGCATCGCTGCGCTGAAATTGACAAGCGCTTTGCTCTCGCGCGCTTCATCGACAGTAGCAGGCTGCGCCGTGTCGATGGCTGCGCGGGTGCAGTCGATCACATCGTAGACCTGCGCGCTCAACATGCGGCGGATCGATTCATAGAGCAGGCGTCGACCCTGGAGATCGGGAAATTCCTCGAGCGTGACAAGCCGGAACTCCTCGAACAGCGGCACGTCGCCAAGCTGCTCCAGGGTGATGAGGCCGGATCGCACACCGTCATCGATGTCGTGGGCGTTGTAGGCGATCTCGTCAGCCAGGTTGCACAGTTGCGCTTCCAGGCTCGGCTGGCTGCGGTCAAGAAAGCGTCGCCCCACACCCTGCGGCTGCGCAGCCTCCAGGCGCTCTGCATTGACGCGTGAGCAGTGTTTGAGGATGCCCTCGCGGGTCTCGAATGTGAGATTCAGTCCGTTGAACGACGGGTAGCGCTCTTCCAGTTCATCGACCACGCGCAGGCTCTGCAGGTTGTGCTCGAACCCGCCCTGCCCCGCCATGCAATCGTCCAGCGCATCCTGACCCGCGTGGCCGAACGGCGTATGCCCCAGGTCGTGCGCCAGGGCAATCGCTTCCACGAGGTCTTCATTGAGCTGCAGGGCGCGTGCGATGGAGCGGGCCAGTTGCGCAACCTCGAGCGAGTGCGTGAGCCGCGTGCGAAACAGATCGCCTTCGTGATTGAGGAAAACCTGCGTCTTGTAAACCAGCCGGCGGAACGCCGTGGAGTGAACGATGCGGTCGCGGTCGCGCTGGTACTGCGTGCGGGTGGGGGCCGGACTTTCCGGATATCGACGGCCGCGCGACTGCGCCGGGTCACATGCGTAGCGTGCAAGCGTCATCGACTTGACGAATCAGGCGAGGCAGCACTGCTCAATGACTTGCCGCACCAGGGCTTCAGGCGCTGGCCGCATCATTGCGCTGCCGGGCTTGTCGATGACCACGAAACGGATTTCCCCTGCTTCGGCTTTCTTGTCCACCTGCATGAGCTCCAGGTAGCGATCGGCCCCGAGCGCCGGGCCGGTGATGGGCAGGCCTGCTGCCTCGACGATTCGCGTGATGCGATCGACCAGCGCCGCGTCGATGAGCCCCAGGCGCTGCGAAAGATGCGAGGCCATCACCATGCCGCAGCCGACCGCTTCACCGTGCAACCACTGACCGTAACCCATGCCTGCTTCGATGGCGTGGCCGAATGTGTGGCCGAAATTGAGGATGGCACGCAAGCCCGCTTCGCGCTCGTCCTGACCTACCACCCAGGCCTTGATTTCGCAGCTGCGTCGCACAGCATGAGCGAGCAGTACCGGATCGCGATTCATCAGGCCTTCGATATTCGCTTCGATCCAGTCGAGAAACGCCATGTCCGCGATGGGGCCGTACTTGATGACTTCGGCCAGCCCCGCGCTGAACTCGCGCGCCGGCAATGTCGCAAGCGTGTCAAGGTCGCACACCACCAGACGCGGCTGGTAGAAGGCGCCGATCATGTTCTTGCCCAGCGGGTGGTTGATGGCCGTCTTGCCGCCAACCGATGAATCGACCTGCGCAAGAAGCGTGGTCGCAACCTGCACGAAAGGAACGCCGCGCATGTAGCACGCCGCCGCGAAACCAGTCATGTCGCCGACAACGCCGCCGCCCAGGGCGTAAAGCACCGTCTTGCGATCCGATGCGGTGCCCAGTAGCGAATCGAAGATCAGGTTGAGGGTTTGCCAGTTCTTGTGCTCTTCACCGTCTGGCAATTGAAGAACGCGGATGGTCTTGTGCCTACCCGCAATCGCCCCGCTAAGCGCGTCTGCGTACAAGGGTGCAACGGTCGTGTTGGTAACGACAAGGGCCTGCTCGGAGGAAGGAACGCCGATCCAGGTGGACGCCGCGCCGACCAGGCCGGCTCCGATGCGAATCGGATAACTGCGCTCTCCCAGATCGATGGGGACTTCATGAAAAACGCTGCTTGGTGCCAGTGACATCCGGCAAGTTTAAGGGTGGCCGGGCACGATACCGGCGAGTTCGAGCTGCATGAGGATCATATTGACGAGCGTCGAGACCGAGGGACGCCCGGTTTCGATCACGAAGTGCGCCGTCTCGCGGTATAGCGGGTCGCGCTCTGCCTGCAGGGCGCGCAGTCGCACCAGCGGGTCCTCGACTTGCAGCAACGGACGATTCTTGTCGTGGCGCACTCGTCTGAAAACTTCTTCAGGCGATGAATGGAGATAAATGACGTGTCCTGATTCTTGCAGCACTGTGCGGTTGGCAGGCCGAAGTACAGCGCCGCCCCCAGTGGCAAGCACGCCATTGCCCCTGGCAGCCAGCTCGCGGATCGTGCTCTCCTCGACATCCCGAAACGCAGCTTCGCCCTCACGGGCGAAGTAGTCGCGAATCGAGCAACCCAGGAGCTGCTCGATCACGTAGTCACTGTCGTTGAAGGGAAGTCCGAGCCGCCGGGCGAGCTGTCGCCCGACGGTGGATTTACCCGAGCCTGGCAGGCCGACGAGCGTCAGTAGCACCCGTCAGACTCGTCAGTTCGCGCTGCTGCAGGAAGCCGTGCCGTACGGGGGTGTCAGGAATGAACCGTTTGCCAGATCCTCTTCAAGAAAGGTCGTCACGAACGTGCGTTCTGCGCTGCCCTGCGAGCCAGCCACCGTCGTCGTTGCGCGAATCCGGTAGGCCAGCCAGGTGGCATAGCGCTGCGAATATTGCACTTTCACAAGCAGGATACCGCTCGCATTGGTCGTGCGCACCGTCGGGTCCACGTACGACAAAATGATGTCCGAGCGCCGCGGCTCCAAAGTCGCCTGGCCGAAACTGTCAACGCTGAAGTTGATGTTCTCGCCCGGATCTACAAATCCGTTGCGATTGATGTCTTCATTGATGCAACTGACCCGCGAACCAAACATTGAAGGTGACGTCGTGGCATCCGGGACATAGGAGTTCGAGAACCCGACGGCCAGCGGGAACGTGATGGCCTGGTCGAACGCGCCCTTGCCGTAGTGAGTGATATCCAGCGAAATGTCCACCGGCGCATTGGCGACCGCGCGACCCGCCGCGTCGGCGACTGTCACGACAAACTCCTTGGTGTAGGTGCCCGAGGCAGACGCCAGCAAGTTGTCGTTGCCGATCGAAACGGCCAGCGCCTGCGCCGCGATGGTCAGGCGAGCCGTGACCGAGTTGGTGCAATCAACCGTGTCGGTTGCGCTGTAGCACGCCCGGATGATGATGCCGTCCGTCGGGCTGCCCGTAGAGCCTGGGATGAAGGCCGCCGTTGCGACGCCTGCCGCATTGGTATAGACGACCGAATTCCCGGTACTGATTGTCGAATCGAACGAACCCTGACCCGTGCTCGCGATCGAGAACCGGACGCGCACATTGGGGACCGGCTGGTTTTGCGAGTTCAGGAAGAGGAACTTCAACTGGCTCTGGCTGGAGGTGCTGCCCGGCGCATTGGGTGCCAGCACATTGGGATCGGCCGCCAACGATGGATTTTCGGCCGGCAGGAACACAGCAACCGGGATGACGTTGCTCGCACCCACCTGCACCGAAACCTGCTTGGTGATCCCACTGGCAGCAGCACGAATCAGGTAGCTGCCAGCAGTCGTCGGGGCGGTGAATGTCAGCGCGACATTGCCTGTGGCATCCGTCGTCGCCTGGCGTCCAGCGAGCGAGGCAATATCGCCGGTGAAGCTGATCGCCTTGCCCGCGATGGCAGTGCCAGCGGAATCCGTCAGACGCGCGGTCGCGGTAGCCGCGCCACCGGGCGTTAGAACTGGCGGCGAGAGTGTCAGCTCGAGCTGTGAGCCCGCGATCTGGAAGGTGGTCTGCTTCACGATGCCATTGACCGTGGTCGTCGCCGTCACAGTGCGGTCCGTCTTGTCCGAACCCAGGCCGATGGTGCCCGTGAACTCGCCCTGCGCGTTGGTCACGGTGCCGCCGGGAACATATATCGTGTTGGCGTCGGTCGCGACCGCCACTGTAGCGCCAGGCACCACATTGTTGTTTGCATCCACGGCAACCACCGTCAGCTTGACGGTCTGTCCGCCAGAGTTGGGCAATGTGGATTTATCGAGCAGCAATGCAAAGTTGGTCACGCGGCTGGTCGCCGTGTCCGAAGAGCCAAGAGGTACCGAGAACGACATAGTCGTGCTGACGGCCGCGGTGCCGACGACGGTTTCAGCCCTCAAGGTGCCCGCTCCTGCCGAATCGGAACTGGCTGGCAGGACTTGCACCGTAGCAACGCCATTTGCGTCGGTCAGGGCGGTACCGCCAGCAGGGACGAATCGTGCAAGTCCGCCTTCCTGCGTGAACGTCACAACCTGGCCGGCAATAGGAGTACCGCTACCATTGCGGACCGTGGCGCGAGCAGAGACGGTGGTGAGATTGTTGACGACCGTGGTCGCAGCACCTGCCGCGGTTTGTAGTTCAAGTGTGATCGTCGGTGCGGCCGGGGTTGCACCACCGGGAGTACCGGGTGTACCTGGTGTAGCGCCGCTAGAGCCGCCACCACCGCCGCAGGCGGCCAGGACGGCGGCAATGAATACGCCGACCAGCAGTTTTAACAATTGAATCATTTAAAACTTCCTCTTCCTGTTTTGTATTAGCGGCCGGCCGTGCGGTCCGCAATCATTTTTGGTGTGATGAATACCAGCATTTCCTGCTTGTTCGAGGTGCGCGACTTTGACTTGAAGGCGTTGCCGATGACCGGGATATCACCCAGCACCGGCACCTTCGCTTCGGTCTCGGATTCGGTCAACTCGAAAATGCCGCCGATCACCACAGTGCCACCGTTTTCGACGAGGACCTGTGTCTTGATGTGCTTGGTATTGATCGCAATGCCCGCTGCGGTTGTCTCGCCGCGGCTATCCTTGCTCACGTCCAGATCGAGGATGATATTTCCCTCCGGGGTAATCTGAGGCGTAACTTCAAGCTTCAATGTGGCCTTGCGGAAAGAAACCGACGTTGCCCCACTCGATGTCGCTTGCTGGTAAGGAAATTCTGTACCCTGCTCGATGATCGCCTTCGTCTGGTCGGCTGTGACGATGCGCGGACTGGACACCAGGCGCCCCTTGCCGTCCGCTTCGAGCGCAGACAATTCCAGGTTCAGGAAGCGATTGGCCGCCGAGCTGAAAAGAGAGATTGCAAAGCTTGATGCGCTGAAGCCGCCTGCCCCCGCCGCCGGCAGGTTCACGAACGTCGTGTTGTTAGTGTCGAGCGAGGCCGAGCTCTCGCCTGTGGTCCCGCTGACGGCGTTGTAGGTGCCGCCCAATGCGATGCGGTTTCCGCCGCCGACGCCATACCCGGCATCGCCGCCGCGCACGCCGCGCAGGTCGCTGCCGCCCAAACGAACGCCCAGGGACTTGCCGAACGTATCGGAGGCTTCCACGATGCGCGCTTCAATCAACACCTGGCGCACAGCGATGTCCAGCTTTGCGATCAGTTCCTGAACCGACTCCAGCCGGCTGGAAATATCCGTGACGAAGATCTGATTGGTACGCGGCTCGGCGATCACGCTGCCGCGCGTGCTCAGGATTCGAGCGGCGCCTGTGCCTGCCGTGATCTGCGCGGCAATATCGGCCGCCTTCGTGTAATTGAGCTGGAACGATTGCGTGCGCACCGGCTCCAGGCTCTGGATGGCGACGCGGGACTCGAGGTCGAGCTTTTCTTTCGCGGCGATTTCGTCCTTGGGTGCGATCCAGATCACATTGCCCTGCTTGCGCATGCCCAGGCCCTTGGCCTGCAGCACGATGTCGAGGGCCTGGTCCCACGGCACATCCTTCAGGCGCAAGGTAACCGAACCCGTTACAGAGTCGGATGTCACGATGTTGAAGTTAGTGAAGTCAGCAATCACCTGCAGCAGCGATCGCACTTCGATGTTCTGGAAGTTGAGCGACAGCTTTTCGCCATTGAATCCGACGCCCTGAGTCAGCTTGCCCGGATCGACCTTCACCTGCCGCACTTCGACCACAAACTGGTTATCGCTCTGGTAGGCCGAATGCTCCCACGCACCGCGGGGCTCGATGACCACACGCACTCGGTCTCCGGCCTGGAATGTGGTGACCGACTGAATGGGCGTACCGAAGTCGGAGACATCCAGGCGGCGGCGCAGGCCTTCCGGCAACGTCGATCTCAGGAATTCGACCACCAGACTCTGGCCCTGTTGACGAATGTCCACGCCCACCTGGTTGTTCGGCAGCGCGACGATCACGCGTCCCGAGCTGTCGGTGCCCCGGCGGAAATCGAGGTCACGGATCGGCTGGGTTTCGAAGTTGCGGCTTTCAGCAAAAGCCGGCTGCGCCGCAGGTGCGGGGCTGGCCGTAGCGACACCATCGAGCACGACGAGCAGCGATTTGCCTTGTAGCTGTGCACGATAGGTCGCGGCCGCTTTCAGGTTCAGCACGACGCGGGTGCGGTCACCAGACTGCACCACATTGACCGACCGGACGTTGCCCTGGTTGATTTCGACCGTGGATCGACCTATGCCGTTGGTAGCGTTCGGAATATCGAGCGCGACCCTTGCCGGCGCCTGAATCGCGAAGCCCGCGGGGACTGCCTGCAGCGGCTGCGAGAAGTCGATTCTTACAACTTCCACACCGCCCTGGATGGAGCTGGTGACGGCTTCGATAACCGTCTGCGCCCAGGCTCCGCTGGCGGCGAGAAGCAATCCCGCTGCCGCGATCGCCCGTTGCCACTGGTTCAGGTTCTTGTTCATTTCGACCTCTCTTGCAATTGCAGTGTCGCTTTGCGCTCAATCCATTCGCCGGCGGCGTCCTGCACGATCTCGCGCAGGGTCACCTCGGTCTCGCCTACCGTCATGATCTTTCCGTAGTTCTGGCCCAGGTAATTTCCCGGGCGCACCTGATACAGCAGGTTGTCCACTTTCACGAGCGCAACCGGCTGGCCTTGCTTCATGAGGGTGCCGACCATGGACATCGCATCCAGCGGGAAGGACTCAAGCGGCTCCTTGCGGCGTGCCAGTTCAGGCGCAACCAGACCAGCGTTGGAAGTGGACTGCGCCGACTCCCTCTTGAGTGCCTGCGTGAGCTTCAGATTGCTGAAGGGGTCGGTTGCAGCTTCCTGCGTGTACCCCTGCGGGGTGAATTTCTTGGGTTCGGGAATGGGTTGCACCCGCGGCTTGGTCAAGGCGCGTTGCTGGTTCATCCACCCCTGGACTTCTTCCTGGTCAGATGAGCCGCACGCGGCTATAGCCAGGGTCAGGGCCAGGGCAGCCGAGAGTCGAATGGTGATCATTTCTTCGGCGCTCCTGGGGCTGGCGCTGCCTTGCGCTGCTTGGCGACCTCATCCTGATCGAGATAGCGGAAGGTCTTGGCGGTGGCGTCCATCACCAGAACGCCATCCTTGCCGGGAACGACACTCAGGTTATTGAGAGTCACGATGCGCGAGAGGTTCGCGATATCGGAAGCAAATGATCCGACGTCGTGGAAGCGGCCGGTGACGCGCAGGGTAATCGGAAGCTCTGCATAGTATTCCTTGACGCTCACGCTGCCCGGACGAAAAAGTTCGAACGCCAGGCTGCGACCCAGGCCGGCCTGATTGATATCCGACAGCAGCGCGTCCATTTCGGCTTTGCTCGGCAATTGCTTTTCGAGCTGGGTGACGTATTGCTGAACCTGCTCGCGCTGCTTGCGAAGCGCTTCGAGGTTGACCGCTTCGGCCAGCTTCTTCTGGTAGTCGGCGCGCAGGACGACTTCCTTGGCCCGTTCGGCCTTGAGCTCGTCGTTCACATCGCTCAGCCACAAGAACCAGAGTGCGCCGACGATGAGCGACATCAGTGCGAGGCAAAGAAGCGCGCGCGGAAGCAGCGGCCATGACGACGGATCGTTCGGGCTCAGGCCGCGAAATTGTCGCGCCAGCGCCTGCTGCATCGCAGCCGTATCGATCTTGGGAACCTGGTTGGTGGCCATGGCGATCAGGGTTTAACGGATGCGGAACTGCCTGCCGCGGGTCGGGCAGAAGCTGCTGCCGCAGGTGGTGCCGAGACAACAGGCGCAGCGGCAGGTGCGGGTCCGGGTGCACCGACCACGGGCGCTGACGGCGCCGTTGCAATCACACCGGATGCCGCGAAGCCGGGGCCGCCTGTGATGGCCGGCACAGCGCCCGAAGCACCGCTGGCCGCCCCCCCGGCCTTGGCGGCCTCACTGGAGCGAAGCAGTCGCGCACGCATGGTGAATGCCGATACGCGGCGATTGTCACGAGGCGTCAGCGCCACATTGGCAGCAGTGATTTCAATGAGGTCCGGCCGGGTCAGCCAGGCGCTTTTGTTGCCAAGGTTGCGCAGCAGCTCCGAGACGCGCTCGTTCGACTGCGCCATGCCCTGGATGGTGACGAGCTGGTTTTCCTGCTTCACACTGGTGACATAAACGCCGTCGGGCAACTGTGCCACCAGTTCATTGAGCAGGTGAACCGGCATATTGCGATCGGCCTGCAGGTCTTCAACCGCCTGTTGTCGAGCGCGAAGCGCGGCGATTTCAGCCTGCAGGTTTGCAATGTCCTTGATCTGGGCTTCGAGCCGGGTGATTTCGGTTTTCAGCGTGAGGTTGCGGGTCTGCTGGTTGGATATCTGGGCTGCGTACCAGAGGTAAATTGCGCCTGCGATCACGCCACCGGCCACGGCCGAAGCGCCGAGCGCAGCATAGAACGCTTCGCGCCGGCGCTTGCGGGCCGCCTCACGGTGCGGGAGTAGGTTGATCAGGATCACTGCAGGAACCTCCGCATGGCCAGGCCGCACGATGTGAGGTAGGAAGGCGCCTCGCGGCGCATCTTCTTTTCGCGCACGCCATCGCCGACCTTCATGCCTTCGAAGGGATTGGCCAGGTTGCACGGGAAGGACGTCTGCATCGTGACCGCGTCGGTCAGGCCTGGCAGTGCTGCCGAGCCCCCCGCCAGCATGATGTAGTCCACCCGGTTGTGGGGCGTGCTGGTGAAAAAGAATTGCAGGGCACGCGCGACTTCCTGGGCCATGCCTTCCACGAATGGCTTGAGCACGCCGTTGTCGTAATCTTCCGGCAGGTCTCCGTTGCGCTTCTTGCCCTCGGCCTCTTCCGGTGAAAAACCGTACTGGCGCACGATCAGCTGAGTAAGTTGCGCGCCGCCGAAGGCCTGGTCACGGTCATAGAGCACTTCGTCGTTACGGATGACCTGCATGCTGGTGGTGAAAGCGCCAACTTCAAAGAGCGCCACCATCGTGTCCACGCCCTGATTGGGCAACGCCTGGATCAGGCGGCCGGCGGCGAGACGCGACGAATAGGACTCCACATCGATGATCACCGGCTTCAGGCCCGCAGCCTCGGCCAGGCCCTGCCGGTCCTGAACCTTTTCCTTGCGGGACGCAGCGATAAGCACTTCGACATCTCCCTGCGAACTGGTGCTGGGACCGACGACGCAGAAGTCGAGACTGACCTCGTCAAGTGAAAAGGGGATGTATTGATTGGCTTCGGCCTCGACCTGGACTTCGAGCTCCTGCTCGCTCAGGCCGCCCGGCAACACGATTTTCTTGGTGATGACTGCCGATGGGGGCAGAGCCATCGCGACGTTTCGGGTGCGGGTGCCGCTCTTCTTGACGACGCGCCGCATGGCCTCGGCTACTTCATCGAACTTCTCGACGTTGCCGTCCGTGATCCACCCACGCTCGAGCGGCTCGATGGCGCAGCGTTCAAGGATAAGGTTGCCTTCCTTGTCGCGGGACAACTCGACCAGCTTGACGCTGGATGAGCTGATGTCCAAGCCCAGCAAGGGCGCCGCCTGACGGCTAAACAACGAACTCAAAGCGCTCAATTAGGTCTCCTGTAACGCCTTGCAAGGAGGCGTAACAAACTTAAGATTTCACTTCAATGCTAGCAGTAACGTCCTTGTCCGGCAAAGGAATTTTCCGATTTAGACCCCACCCAGCGTTGCCAAAAAAAGACGCGCTGACCTGCCATACTTCGCCCAAGCCGGACGGCGGGCAAGCGCAATACCGTCGCGCTTGCGCCCAAGACGCATCAGCCTGAAGAGCAACTCCCAAGAAAGGAGTGCGGGCCTCCTGCACATTTTTATAATGGTCGCCAGCGACGCTTCCTGGAACCCCAATGCCTCCTGAATCCTCATCCGATGAGCCCGGCGCGTCGAACCCCATGCCTCGGTCCCGCGCGCCCCTGACCGGCTGGAAACGAGTACTACTGCGTCTGACGCTGTGGACAGGCGGCGTTGCCTTGGCCTTTGTGTCGTCGGTCGCCATCATCATTGGCCTGGCGCTGGCCATCGCGTATCCGAATCTTCCTGATATCTCAGACCTTTCCGACTACCGGCCCAAGCTGCCCTTGCGCGTCTTCTCGGCCGAAGGCGTGCTTATCGGCGAATTCGGCGAAGAGCGACGAAAGCTCACGCCCATTGCCCAGATTCCCAAGGTCATGAAGGACGCGGTGCTGGCCATCGAGGACGCGCGCTTCTACTCGCACGGTGGCGTGGACTATCGGGGCCTCATACGTGCCGCCCTGGCCAACCTGGGCCGCGCCAAGAGCCAGGGTGCCTCGACCATCACCATGCAGGTAGCCCGAAATGTTTATCTCTCATCGGAAAAAACTTTCACCCGCAAGTTGTATGAGGTGCTGCTGACTTTCAAGCTTGAACATGCGCTCAGCAAGGACCAGATCCTCGAGATCTACATGAACCAGATCTTTCTGGGAAACAGGGCTTATGGTTTCGCAGCCGCCGCGGATGCCTATTACGGCAAGCCGATGAAAGACCTGACGATCGCCGAAGCCGCCATGCTCGCCGGCCTGCCCAAGGCCCCTTCTGCCTTCAACCCGATCAGCAATCCCACGCGGGCACGCGCGCGCCAGCTCCACATCATCGAGCGCATGGAGGAAAACGGGTTCATCACAGCCAAGGAAGCTGTCGACGCCAAGAAACAGGAGCTCCAGATTCGCAGCGGCACGGACAATACCAAAGTTCACGCGGAATACATCGCCGAGACCGTGCGCCAGCTGGTCTATGCCCAGTACGGCGACGAGGCGTACACCCGCGGGCTGAATGTATTCACCACCGTGAAGGCACCAGAGCAGGATGCCGCGTACAAGGCCCTGCGCAAGGGAATCATGGATTACGAGCGCCGCCAGATCTACCGCGGCCCGGAAGAGTTCATCGACCTGCCCGAAGGGTCCAAGGAAGCCGAGGAAGCCATTGACGATGCGCTCGCCGAGCATCCGGACAACGGCGATGTCATGTCAGCGGTGATTCTGGAGGCCACCCCCAAACGAATAGTGGCCGTGCGCCTGAACAGCGAACGGATCGAGATCACCGGCGAGGGTCTTCGCCCGGCCCAATCGGGTCTCTCCGACAAGGCTCCGCCCAAGATCAAACTTCGGCGCGGCGCGGTGGTTCGCGTGGTGAAAACTCCCAAGGGCCCCTGGGAAATTACTCAGTTGCCGGAGGTCGAAGGCGCATTTGTCGCTATCAACCCGCGCGATGGCGCGATCCGGGCGCTGGTGGGCGGCTTCGACTTCAACAAGAACAAGTTCAACCACGTCACCCAGGCCTGGCGGCAGCCGGGCTCGGCTTTCAAGCCCTTCATCTATTCCGCAGCCCTGGAAAAAGGCTTTACGCCCTCGACCGTCGTGAACGACGCACCGCTCTTCTTCGATGCAGGCGTGACGGGCGGGCAGCCGTGGGAACCGAAGAACTACGACGGCAAGTTCGAAGGCCCAATGCAGCTGCACACAGCGCTGGCGAAGTCCAAGAACATGGTGTCGATCCGGGTGCTGCAGGCGGTGGGCACCCAGAACGCGCAAGACTGGCTCAGCCGGTTTGGATTCGATGCTGAAAAGCATCCGCCCTATCTCACGATGGCGCTGGGCGCAGGTGCGGTTACGCCCATGCAGATGGCCACTGCTTACGCCGTCTTCGCGAACGGCGGCTATCGCGTCAATCCCTGGCTGATCACCAGGATCACGGACCAGAAAGGCAAGGTCATCATCGAAAGCCAGCCGCCACTGCCCAACGAATCGGTTCGCGCCATCGACGCGCGCAACGCGTTCATCATGAGCCGGCTGCTCCAGGAGATCACAAGGTCGGGCACGGCAGCGCGCGCGCAGGCCACCCTCAAGCGGGTTGACCTGTATGGCAAGACCGGCACAACCAACGACTCCATCGATACATGGTTTGCCGGTTACCAGCCGACCATCGCGGCCGTGGTCTGGATGGGCTATGACACGCCGAGATCTCTCGGAGACCGGGAGACGGGTGGCGGCCTCAGCCTGCCTGTCTGGATCAACTTCATGGAGAGTGCGCTTAAGGGTGTATCCGTCATGGAACCTACCGCGCCCGAAGGCGTGGTGAACGTTGGCGGCGAGTGGTACTACGAGGAATACGCGCGTGGGGGCGGTGTGAGCAACCTCGGCGGCGCGGCAGTCGAGGGCCCGCCGGCGGCACCCGCCGTCAACGGCGCTCCTGTGGTGCGCGGTGTTCCAGCAGCTCCCCAGGACAGGAGCCTGATGAACTCCGATGGCTTGCCGCCCAACCGCTCGCCCAGCTCACCTGCGGACGAGCGCAGGAGCATCCTGGACCTATTCAGGAACTAGGCGGAGAAGTCCAGGTCCGATCCGGCCTGCTCCCCGGCATAGCGCGTGAGGTTGGCGAAGAACTCGCCGTTGCCCTTGGTGTCGATCCAGTTCGTACCATCGAACTTGTAGTGGAAGCCGCCGGCCCGCGCTGCCATCCATATTTCCTGCAATGGCTTTTGCAGGTTCACGATGATCTGCGTGCGGTTCGCAAATGTCATCGTGACCATGCCACCCACCCGCTGGTTGTCGATATCGGTGTCCGATTCGTCGTTGATTCGGTCGCAGGACGCCTCTACGCGGGCCAGTAACGCTTCAGCGCGATCCATGTATTCAGAGTCGGTCATTACAATTTCACAATGCTCCATGTTTCACAAATTCTAGTGAGCGCCCGCTTGCAGCGCGTTGGCCTTGCTGCCGTCGTGGTCGCAATGCTTGCCGCTTGCGGCCAGAAAGGCCCTCTCTTTTTGCCAACCGGTGAAAGCGCGCAGGGTCGCCCCACCCTGCCACAGATCATCAATCCCTCGGGACCTGCGGCAGCAGCTTCTGCGCCGAACACACCCACGGGCACCGCAAACCCGGCACCACGTCCATGAGCAAGTCCCTAACGTCCGACCGGCATCTTCCGGGTCACCCGCACTTCGAAGCGCGCAATGGTCGACTGTTCGCCGAGCAGGTATCTCTGGCCGAACTCGCGAACGAGCACGGCACACCGCTTTTTGTCTATTCGAAATCTTCCATGCTGGAGGCGCTTGCGGCGTACCAGCGCGGCTGTGCGGGACGCAAGGTAAAGATCTGCTACGCCATGAAGGCCAATTCGTCTTTGGGAATCCTCCAGGTGTTTGCGCAGGCCGGATGCGGTTTCGATATCGTTTCGGGCGGCGAACTCGAACGCGCACTGGCGGTGGGTGCCAGAGGCAGCGAGATCATTTTTTCAGGCGTCGGCAAGACCCGCGCGGAAATGCGCCGCGCACTTGAGGTGGGCATCGGCTGCTTCAACGTGGAAAGCGAAGGCGAACTCGATGTGCTCGATGAGGTCGCGATCAGTCTTGGCAAAGTCGCACCTGTCAGCATTCGCGTCAATCCCGATGTCGATCCGAAGACGCATCCGTACATTTCGACGGGCCTCAAGGGCAACAAGTTCGGCGTCGCGCATGACCGCACAGTTGCGACCTACCAGCGTGCTGCGGCGCTGCCGGGACTGAAGGTCAAGGGCATCGACTGCCACATCGGATCGCAGATCACGGATGAAGGTCCGTACCTGGACGCAATGGACCGCATCCTCGATCTGGTGGAAGCCATCGAGTCTGCAGGTGTCCCGCTGCAGCACATCGACTTTGGCGGCGGGCTGGGCATCACCTACAACGGCGACCGGCCGCCAGCCGCGGATGCGCTGTGGGCCAAGCTATTCGCCAAGATCGATGCACGCGGCTTTGGCGACAGGCACTTCCTGATCGAGCCCGGTCGGTCGCTGGTAGGCAATGCCGGGGTTTGCGTGACCGAGGTCTTGTACCTCAAGCCCGGTGAGGACAAGAACTTCTGCGTCGTCGATGCCGCGATGAACGATCTGCCCCGGCCCGCGCTGTATCAGGCCTTTCACGCCATTGCACCGGTCGCGGAGAGCAATACGGCTGAACAGACCTACGACGTTGTCGGGCCCGTGTGCGAGAGCGGCGACTGGATCGCGCGCGACCGCGCGTTCGCTGTCTCGCCCGGAGATCTGCTGGCCGTGATGTCCGCAGGCGCGTATTGCATGAGCATGGCCAGCAACTACAACACGCGCGGACGCGCCGCTGAAGTGCTGGTTCAGGGTGCGAACTGGTGGCTCATCCGCGAGCGCGAGACGCCTTCGGACCAGATGCGCCCCGAGCGACTCGTGCCTTAGTTCTGTAGTGGTGCACCACGCGCCATCCGAGCAGCACTGCGAGGATGGCCGCGTACACAGCGACTTCCGCAAAGTCGTTCTTGCCGGCACGCATCCAGAAAAAATGCAGGATCGCCAGGCCCGCGATCACATAAACAAGCTTGTGGAGCAACTGCCAGCGGCGCGCCCCCATCGCTTTCACAGCCTTGTTGAATGAGGTGAGCGCAAGCGGGGTGAGCAGCAGGAACGAGGCGAAGCCGACCAGGATGAACGGCCGCTTGGCGATGTCCTTTGCGATGTCGCCCAAATCCAGCTGCATGTCAAACACCGCGTAGCCGAGCAGGTGCATGAAGGCGTAGAAATAGACAAAGAGGCCGAGCATCCGGCGAAAGCGTGCGAGCGCCGCAATGCCCGATATCACACGCAGCGGTGTTACCGCCAGCGTGAGGCACAGGAACCGCAGAGTCCAATCCCCCAGCGAACGGATGAGGTACTCGGCCGGATTGGCCCCGAGGTTGCCGGTCACGGCTCCATAGACGAGCCAGGCCAGCGGCAGGAGGGATGCAGTAAACAGCACCGCCTTGCTGGCCGGGTGCATCAGTGCCTTCGAAATGATGGGCGAACGCATAAAATCCTTAAGTGCGGACTTTAGCCGGTACCTCGTTTTGTGGTTGCCGCGGATGAGTGCCTGGCGCTGTTGAGGCAAAGATCTGGACACCGTCCTACAGCTTGGGCCCAGTGCGAACTGAAGAATGGCCCTTTTGTAAGGAGTTATGGTGCCACCGCCCGGATTTCACCCGACCGCCATTGATACGCAACTGCTACGGCCCGCGCCCATTCACCCTGACTGGATCATCGAGGGCCAACCGCAAGCGCGCGCCGTCGAGCTTGTGCGCAGCCCCGACGGTACCTGCACCTCAGCGCAGTGGGACTGCACGGCAGGCACTTTCTACTGGTACTTCTGGAACGAGGAGACGATCCACATCCTGGAAGGCAGCGTAACCTTGCGCGATTGCAGCGGGCGCGAGTTCACCTTGAAAACCGGTGACGTCGCAAACCTGCCGGCCAACAAGTGGATGGTCTGGCACGTGGAGGATTACGTGCGCAAACTGGCCCATTGCCGCTACCCCGTGCCGCGGCCATTCGGTTTGCTGGTGAGGACATGGCAGCGGATTCGCACGCGGATTGGCTTGAAGCGGCCAAGGCCGCTTCATCCGGCTTTGCGCACGATGTAATGAAACCATGGGTTACGCGCATCGATATCGCCCGTGACCGACTGGCCGTCGCTGCTGCCCACCACACGATCGAGCACAAAACCCGCATCTTGCAGCTGCCGCTTCTGGCCCGCCAGCGTCGTGTACACAATGACGATGCCGAAATCGTGCGCGGCGCAGTTGCGCACTGTCCATTCGTCGTGCGCCTGGGTCATCGCGGCGAAGCGGCGATAGTTGGCCGTTGATCGGACCCAAGAGCGTGCGAGCTGAACCATCCGCCAACCCAGCCGCAAGGGGTTCCATGAAAATTGCAATTGCAAGCGTGGACGCTGCGTGGATACACCCGGGGCTTCACGATTGTGTGCCGACATGAGAAAGACTCCGCCGGGCCGCAAGACCCGGTGGACCTCCCGCAGGACGCGAGTGCGATCAGCGAAATCGACAGCATCGATTCCGTTGTACGAAAACACGACCAGCGCGAATTGCCCGTCTGCAAATGCACCGAGGTCGCGCGCATCCATGTGCTCGACACGCACGCCAGGATGGCGCGCGCGGCAGGCGTCCACCATTTCCTGGGTGTAATCGATCCCGACGTAGTCTTCGCTGATCGTGCGCAGGAGCCCTGTTGTGCGTCCTGCACCGACGCCAATGTCGAGAATCGGAAGCGAGCGCATTTCAGCGGCAACGGATGCCACCGCGACCTGCTCGCCGGGATCGGTCCACCCTTCGAGATGCTGGTACATGCGCACCGTCGAAGGCTCGCGCCAGGCGCGGCGGTTGATGGTGTCGAGATCTGCCGATTGCTGCATGGTGGAGCGTGTCGATCAGTGATAGGTCAGAGAACGATTTCGAAAGTGTATGTCGCTCTTGCGGTGTCAGGATTTAGCCGAATTGGGCCCATTCGGTATCAGAGACAAAAAAGGGGCCTTGCCCCCCTTTTTTCCTGATGCCAGCTTTAGCCAGCGTTTTCGCTTAGCAAAAATAGGCAAAGTAATCGCCAAGACCCGCGTTGGCGAAATAGGAAGTCACGTCGTCTGCAGTGCAGCCGACGATTTCTGCAACGACTGCCGCGCTTGCGCCGCAGGTGAATACAGCTTCAGCCAGCACCATAGGTTGGTCGAGGTGGGCAAAAGCCCAGTCGCGAATCTCGCTCTGGCTGTAGCCGGCCGTCGCAAGAACATCTTGCATGCCCCAGTCTTTCTGACCGGTACCAAGGTATTCATTGAGGTCGATGCCGCCAGACTGAAACCACGCATCAACAGTGGACTCTGGATAACCAGACAAGGCCACGAAATCACTTTTGTTGATGTCGAACTTTTCGAGGGCTGCAAGGAGCGCCGCCGGAGCTTCATATTGGAGACAGGCCAACGCGAATTCCAAGGGCGATACGGAACGTGCAGGTGCGAACCCCAGGGGAGATACAGACAGTGCAGGCGCGACTTCCTGTGGATAGACAGACAAGATCATGAAATTTCCCGAACGAATTGATTAGAACTTAGATTCTAATAATCAACTCATACAAGAAAAATATACAGAAGTAATAGCTAACGTCCTCCTCTATTGCCCTTGCGTCGGGCCTCTCGCCCAGGCCCAGCCGAAGAGCGCCGCGCCACGGAAAGTTACAGGGGACGGCGTGTAGTAGAAGACACCTCGGCGAATCAGCGTCGGGCGGACAAAGGCGCTGCTCGTCCACGTCTCATGATCGAAGTGACCTGCGCCGGCTCGCGGAGCGCTGCTCAAAAATTCTTCTTCAGATCCATCCCCGCATACAGCTGCCCAACCTGCTGCTCATACCCGTTGAACATCAGCGTCTTGTGCTTTTTCGCAAACAGCCCCGACCCATCCCCAATACGCCGCTCAGTGGCCTGCGACCAGCGCGGGTGATCGACATTCGGGTTCACGTTGGAGTAAAAGCCGTACTCACTAGGCGCAGACTTGTTCCAGGCGGTCTTCGGCTCGCGATCGGTAAAGCGAATTCTCACCAGGCTCTTGCCGCTCTTGAAACCGTATTTCCATGGCACCACCAGCCGCACTGGTGCGCCATTCTGATTGGGCAAGACTTCGCCGTACATCCCGAACGTGAGCAGCGTGAGCGGATTCATGGCTTCGTCCATACGCAGAGCCTCGACATAGGGCCACGCCAGCACACGCGAGTTGATGCCTGGCATCGTCGCCTTGTCGGCCTGCGTGATGAACTCGACGTACTTTGCGTCGCCCAGCGGCTCGACCTTTTCGATCAGCTTGGACATCGAATAGCCGACCCACGGAATGACCATCGACCAGCCCTCGACACACCGCATACGGTAAATGCGCTCTTCCTGCGCGCTGAGCTTGATGAGGTCTTCCAGCTGGTATTTCGCCGGTTTTTTCACCAGGCCATCAACTTCGACGACCCAGGGTTTGGTCTTGAGCGTGTGCGCGTTCTCGGCGGGATCGGACTTGTCAGTGCCGAACTCGTAGTAGTTGTTGTACGTCGAGGCGTCCTTGTACTCGGTCACCTTTTCCATGGTCGTGGCGCCCGCCACCACAGACTTGCCCCCCGTCAGTGCCGCGAGCTTGTTGGGCCTAACCGTCTGTGCAAACGCCTCCCGAGAAGCCCAGGTAGCCAACGCAGAACCGGCGACGCCCGTAGCCATCAACCGGAGGATTTCCCGCCGGTTCTGGTAAGCCGAGATCGGCGTGATATCGCTGGACACCGGGTGGATGAAGCCGTTGTCGTGACTCTTGATCAGCATGAAGATCTCCTCGTTTTTCCTGATTGCCTGGACCTGGGCGTTGGACCAAGTACGCAAGGTCATTCGCTGAGGATTCAAAAAAGTTACCGTCTACAAGGTCCCATAACTGTGCAAACCCGACAGGAACATGTTCACGCCAAGGAAAGCGAATGTCGTCACCGCGAGCCCTGCCAGTGCCCACCACGCCGAGACAGTCCCACGCAGGCCCTTCATCAACCGCATGTGCAGCCAGGCCGCATAGTTGAGCCAGACGATCAGCGCCCAGGTTTCCTTGGGGTCCCAGCTCCAATAGCCACCCCATGCCTCGGCCGCCCAGAGAGCGCCCAGCACGGTCGCGATGGTGAAGAACGCAAAGCCCACGGCGATCGACTTGTACATCACGTCATCGAGGATCTCGAACGATGGCAGCCGTGCAGCGATGCGACGGCGGCCAAACAAAATGCCTGCTGCGATCAGTGAGGAAATCAGAGCGTAGCCCACCCAGTAGCTTCCGCCGGCTTCGGCCAGCCCGCGCTGGCGGAAAGCGATCGGCACGAAGCACAGCGCAAAGCCGAGCAGCCACAAGGGTGTGAGCTTGTGCCACCGGGTTTCGGCTGCTTGCTGCTTGATGAGGTAGGCGAACGCAACCATTGCAGCGAGAGCGAACATGCCATACCCCACGAAGTTCGCAGGAACGTGGACTTTCATCCACCAGCTCTTGAGCGCCGGAACCAGGGGCTGAATCTCGTGTGCTCCACGAACAACCGTGTACCAGAGCAGGAAACCGACAGCCGCGCTGACCACCAGCATCACGAACGCACCCAGAGACCGCGTGTCGTACTGGTCTTCAAAGTACAGATAGAACGTCGTCGTCATCCAGCAGAACATGACGAAAACTTCGTAGAGATTGCTGACCGGAATGTGGCCTACATCGGCGCCGATGAGGTAACTCTCGTACCAACGTACCATCGTGCCGATCAGGGCCATGGCCACTGCAGCCCACGCGATACGCGAGCCCAGGCGCTCCATCGTCGCGCTCTCCCGCGTCGCGACCATGCCAATCCAGTAGAAGACCGTGCTCATGAAAAACAGCACGCTCATCCAGAGGATGGCTGACTGGCTCGACAGGAAGTACTTGAGCCAGAAAACGGTCTCCGCGCGTGCCAGGCTGCCGTCGTAGGCAGCGATTGCCAGCAGCGAGAAGCCAGCCACTACCAGCATGAGCGCCCGAAGCGGCCGCCAGAACCAGCTGATCCAGATAGCGGCAGGAACCGTGCCGATCAGGATGCCTTTTTCATAGACATCCATGTACGACGCGTAGCGCGTGAATGCGAAGAGCCCACCCGCAATGACCAGTGCAGCAAATACCCAGTCGAACCAGTTGCGGCGCGCCAGGAAGCTGTCGTTCAGGGAAATGGTCGTCGGAGCCGAAGTTGCGGCTGTGTTCATGGCTGTAGCCCCAATAGTTTTTGCTTGAGCCGGTCGAACTCGCGGTCGGTATCCATCATCTTGCGGTTGCTCGACAGGGCCATGCTCGCCTGCGTTTGTCCGTCCCGCTCGGAGAGCCAGATCCAGACCCGGCGTTCCCGAACATAAAGCATTGCGAATATCCCCAGTATCAGAAGTGCGCATCCGAGGTAGACGATGTTTTTGCCAGGGCCGCGCGTGACCTGGAACACGCTGGCCTGAACCTGCGTGAAATCCTTGAGCTGGAATGCCATCGGCACTGGGTAAGCCTGTGCGTCGCTGAGCGCCAGGACAGCCTGGTTCATGAAGCCTTGCGTCTTTTCAGTGGCTTCGAGCGGTTTGAGTCCTGCGCGTTCGCGGGCGAGCTGGGCCAGTTCGAACAGGGCCCCGTTCAGAATCCGCACAAGCACTTCGCCGGCCCGGTTGCGTTCCGCCTCGGGCACGTTGGCTTCCATGAACTCAGAGATGGCCTGCAAGCCGCCGTTGGGCTTGCCCACCGCGGGCTGACCGTCGCCGGCAAAGAGACCGAGTGCCTTGCCCGCCGACGCTGCAAGCTGCGCCTGCAGTTCGGGACGTGAAGAATCGGTGGCTTTTGCAGAGTACCGATTCACGGCCAGCTCACGCATCTCGGGATCGGACAGCGCGGCACGCAGTTGCACGAAGCCATCGACTGCGCCCTGATCGTCTGCCGGCACACGCAGGTATCGGAACTGTTCGGCCGGTGTGTCGCGAACACCCATGAGGTAGACCGCAACGCCATCGCCCATGTCCACCGGCAACATGTAGTTGTGGAATTCGCGAGCTTGCCCTGCGCCATCGCGCAGCTTGTAGCTGACGCTCGGGCCGACATTGCGCAGTTCTTTTTTTGTCGCCGTCTTGTTGGCTGCACCCATGCGCGATTCAAGCGATGCACGCAAATCGACCTTGCGCGCATCGGCGCCGCTGGCGTTGTCGCTCCCAAAATTCTCAACATTGATGACACGAAGGCCCGTGTACTCCAGGGTCATCTTGTCGGTGCCTTCGCCCTGACCCTTGGTGAGCTGCGACGTGCCGCCAATCACACCCTCGATCTCGAAGGGCTTCGCCCCAACGTGGATTGGAACGGACATGAGCTTGACGCTTGAGCCGCCGTCGTCAAAGCTCGATTGGTAGATCTGGATGCCGCGATGGCTGGCCGGATGATTCACTTCGATCCGCGCAGGTATCTTTTCACCGGTCTCCCGGTCATGGATCACGACCTCGCTGGCGAACAGCTTGGGCATGCCGGTGGAGTAGTGTTCGACGATGAACTTCTTGAGCTCGATGGAGAACGGGAGCTCTTGCAGCACGATGCCATCGGACTGATTCAGGATCGCCGTACCCGACTGGGTGCCTTCTGCCACCAGCAGGTTGCCGCGAAACGTGGGATTGGTTGCGGGAAGCCGGTGCTCAGGCCTGACGTCGGCGATCATGCCGCCGCCCGTGTAAGGCGTCTTGTCTCCGAAGAACATCTGGGCCCGCACGATCAGGTCGCCGTCGAGCAGGCCGCCCAGGCACACCAGCACGATCGCGCTGTGGGCAGCGATGTACCCCAGCTTGTTGGCAGCGCCGGCCTTCGCTGCAACCATCCAGCCGTTTTCGCGCATCTGCAGCTTGACCTTCCAGCCGCCCCCGGCCAGCGTCGCCCCGATCCGGCGCGCCGCGGTCTCGACGGACTCACCGCCCAGCCCAGCCTGCGCGCGATGATGGAAAGCCTGCAAGCTCTGCTCGCGCAGGTTCTCCTTGTAAGCCTTCAAGTCCGCAATGATCTTGGGTGTGTTGCGGGCAATGCAGAGTGACGTGCTGATCACCAGGAATGCCAGGATCAACAGGAACCACCACGCGCTGTACACCGCATTGAGCTTCAGCGCCAGGAACAGCTGCGCCCAGAAGGGCCCAAACTGGTTGACATAGTTCGTGACAGGCTCGGCCTGCTTGAGCACCGTTCCGATGATCGACGCGATGCAGATCACCGTCAGCAGCGAGATCGAGAACCGCATGGACGACAGCAATTCGACCGCCGTACGCAGTGCTTGCGATCCGGTGCGAAGTTGAAGGCCCTGGGTGGTTACGGTCATCGGGTGCAAGTGGTTGGAACTGAAAAAAAGGCGGGCCCTCCACGGAGGCGCCCGCCTTTTTAGGTCTGGTTGGCGGTGGTTAGTTCACCTCTCGCCGCCCATTTCCAGCAGCCGCGCTCAGCGCAGGCCCGCAATGTAGTCAGAAACCGCACGAATCTCGCGGTCATTCATACGGGCGGCAATCTGCTGCATCTGGACGCTGTTGGGGCGCTGGCCTTCACGGAAAGCCTTGAGCTGGGAATCGGTGTAGTCGGCGTGCTGGCCGGACAAACGCGGGAATTGCGACGGTACGCCAGCGCCGTTCGGGCTGTGGCAGCCTGCACAGGCCGCGACCTGACGCTCGGCGATGCCCCCGCGGTAGATGCGTTCGCCGAGCGCGACCAGATCCTTGTCTTTGGCGAACCCGGCCTTGCCCTTTTGCGAGCCTGCCCAATAGGAAATGTTCTTCATGTCCGCATCGGTCAGCTGGGCTGCCATCGCCTGCATGATCGGGTTGGGACGCTTGCCCGACTTGAATTCCTGCAGCTGCTTGACGATGTATTCAGGATGCTGCTGCGCCAGCTTGGGATTGACAGGAATGCCCGAGTTGCCGTCGGCGCCATGGCAAGACGCGCAAACGGCTGTGTACTTGGCGCTGCCAGCGTTCAGGTCTGGTTTGGCGGACGCCGCTGCTGCAGGCGCGGCGGCAGCTGCTGGCGCGGCCGGGGCGGCAGGAGCAGCCGGCGCGGTAGGAGCAGCTTGTGCGAAGACAGCGACGGGGGCTGCCAGCAAGGCGGCACGCAGCAGGGAAAGCAGGGAAGCGAGCGACTTCATATTCTTGGGGATCGTTTGGTGGCGCAAAACCTCAAGATTCTACAATGCGGCCTCGGGTTTCCCCGCGAACAAGGCAAGGCCCCCCATGACATCCGCACCGGGCAAGCCCGCCGGCACCAGCAACTCCACCCCACCAGCCGCCTCTCCAGAAGCGCTGGCCCTTGGCTGGATGCACACGGCTCGCTTTCTCACCACTGCGCCCACGCTTGATTTCCTGCCGCCCGCCAGCGTGCCGGAAATCGCCTTCGTCGGGCGTTCCAACGCCGGTAAATCGACCTGCATCAACACGCTGACCCAGCAAAAGCGCCTGGCATTCGCATCCAAGACGCCTGGGCGCACGCAAAGCATCAACCTGTTCACGCTCGGCAAGCAAGGCGTGACCGACGCAATCCTGGCCGACTTGCCTGGATACGGCTACGCGGCGGTGCCCAAGCAGGACAAGCTGCGCTGGCAGCGCGTCATGGCGAATTACCTCGTCACCCGGGAGAACCTGACAGGGGTTGTCCTGCTGGTTGACCCGCGCCACGGCGTCACGGAACTCGACGACATCCTGCTCGAAGTGATCCGTCCCCGGGTGGAGCAGGGGCTGAAGTTTCTGCTGGTCCTGACCAAGGCGGACAAGCTCAATCGGGCAGAGCAGAACAAGGCACTGTCAATCGCGCGACTGCAAGCCGGCGGCGGTGAGGTCCAACTCTTTTCCGCACTCAAGAAGCAGGGGGTCGGCGAGACAGCGCTCCTGCTGTCCCAGTGGGCACATGCCGTACCCATGACGCAAGCACCCGCAGATGGCGCACCGGCAGCCGACACTGATCCAGTCAACCCCGAACCAGACGAGGAAGCAAGCCCTTGATCGAACAATTCCAGCAGGATCTGCCTCACGGCATCACCCTCAGCTGCCGGGCGACCGGCGTGCGTGGCCGACCGGTGATGATGTTCCTGCATGGGTTTCCGGAGGCTGCGTTTGTGTGGGACGAACTGCTGGAGCACTTCGCGAAGCCTGAACACGGCGGGTTCCGGTGCGTGGCACCGAATCTGCGGGGCTATGAGAAGTCGAGCCAACCCGCTGACGTCAAACTTTATCGCGCAAAGTACCTCGTGCAGGACATCGCGGCTCTGATCGCAATTGAAGGATCTCCGCTCGAATGCCTGATCGCGCATGACTGGGGTGGCGCAGTGGCCTGGAATCTCGCCAACCAGCTGCCCGGACTGACAAAGCGCCTGGCCATCATCAACTCCCCGCATCCGAACACGTTCGCGCGCGAACTGGCAACCAACCCGAAGCAGCAGGTCGCAAGCGCCTACATGAACTTCCTCATCAGGCCCGATGCCGAGCAACTGCTTCGCGCCGATGGGTACCGGCGCCTGTTCAAGTTTTTCGTGAGTGGCGGCGAGGCAGCCTGGCTCACTGAAGACGTGAAGCAGCAATACCGGGACATCTGGGATGCGAGCCTGTCCGGTGGATGCAATTACTACCGCGCGTCGCCGATCCGTCCCCCCACCGAGACCGATCCGGGGGCCGCCGGCATCTCGCTGCCGCGCGAAATGGGCACGATCAGTATCCCGACCCTCGTGCTCTGGGGCATGGACGACGTCGCACTCGGCCCCGAACTGATCGAAGGGCTCGATGACTACATCGCCGATCTCACCCTCGAAAAAGTCGAAGGCGTCGGCCACTGGATCATCCATGAACGGCCGGCTTTCATCGCGGATCGACTGCAGCGATTTCTGGCACGGGATCAATAAATCGGCGGCTCGCCGGGCGGGCGCGACTTGAACCGCTTGTGCACCCAGTAGTACTGCTCGGGCATGGCGTCGATATAGCCCTGCAGACGCTCGTTCATCAGCGCCGTGTCGGCAGCGGGATCTTCCGTTGGAAAGTCCGACCAGGCAGGCAAGACGCGCACCTCATAACCTTGCGGCGTGAGCCGCGTCGTCACCGGCACCACCTTCGCGCGACCGAGC
>JBKJKT010000232.1:0-27947 GCA_046597415.1 Ramlibacter sp. | reverse complement strand
GTCGTCTTCATGAACAAAGACGATGTCCAGGTCGCTGCCGTATCCCAGCTCTTTGCCCCCCAGCTTGCCGTAACCGATGATCGCGAACCGCGGCGTGTCGCGGTGTTTTTGCTTCAGCCGTTGCCAGCACCATTGGGCCGTGATGCCCAGCACACTGTCGGCCAGCGCGCTCAGGTCGTCGGCCACCTGCTCGACGGTGAGCAAGCCCTCCACATCTCGCGCCAGCGTGCGGAACACTTCGGCATGATGCGCGCGACGCAGCAGGTTGAGGAGTGCCTCGTCGTCGTCTTCGCCGGTGATCTGCAGCGACCTGCGCCGCGCTTCGAGTTCACCTGCAAATTCCGCAGCGATGAAACGTTCGGACACCAACTGGTCACTGGCCAGTTCGTCGATGACGCCGGGGTGCTGCAAGAGATAGCGTGCGGGCCAGCGCGCCGCGCCGAGGAGCCGGAGCAGCCGCTCATGGACACCGGGCCGCTCCAGCAGCAACGCCAGATAGCTTTCGCGTCGCAGCAGGGGTTCGATCCAGTCGGCCATGCGTACCGCCGCATCTTCAGTGACGCGCCCTTCTTCCAGCCACTGCGCTGTACGCGAAACGAGGCGCGAAAGCCGTGCACGCGAATCTTCCCGAAGCGCCAGCACGCGGGGGTGAATCCTCCACTGCTCGACGCGTTCGCGCACCTTGGGCGGAAGACGTGCCATCACCGCGTCGAGGTCGGGCGGCGTCGCCCTGGCGCCCTTGGGGCCGTTGCACGACTTGCATTCGCCTGCGCCGCCGAGCAGCTTGTCGTATTCCTGCGCGACCAGTTCGCGGTGCGAGTCGAGCTCATGCAGGAACGGGCAGCAGTTGGTAAAGCCCATGGTGCGGGCGATCCAGCCGAGATCGCCGTCGCCGGTTTCATCATGGGGGCCGTCGGCGCTTTCGTGACCCCCCATGGGCAGCACGTGTGTCTGCTGGTCGTCCAGATACTGGATGCGATGCTCGACCCGACGCAGGAAGTCATAGGCGCGTGCAAGCGAGTCGGCAGTGGCTTGCGGCATCAGGCCGGCTTGCGCAATGCGCTGAAGTGCCTGCAGCGTGGGGCGCGTGCGAAGTTCAGGAAACTGGCCGCCGCGCACCACCTGCAGCAATTGAACGGTGAACTCGATTTCGCGAATGCCGCCACGCGACAGCTTCACATCGTTGGCCCGTTCGGGCCTGCCGGCGCTGCGCCTGGCTGCATGTTCGCGAATCTGCCGATGCAGCACGCGCAGCGAATCGAACACGCTGTAATCGAGATAGCGGCGGAACACGAACGGCAGCACCGTCGAGCGCAGTCCCTGGGCCGAGCCGCTGGTTACATACTCGCGCGGGGCGACGACGCGGCTCTTGAGCCACGCAAAGCGTTCCCACTCACGTCCCTGCACCTGGAAATATTCCTCCAGCGCACCCAGCGATACCGCAGCGGGCCCGGAGTTTCCATTGGGCCGCAAGGCCAGGTCGATGCGAAAGACGAAGCCATGCTCCGTCGTGTCGCCGACCAGATTGAAAATGATCCGCACCGCCTTGGCGAAGTACTCGTGGTTGCTGATGCGGCCACGACCGCCCTCGACACCCGCCGTCTCGCCGTCTTCGTCATAGACATAGATGAGGTCGATGTCGCTCGACACGTTGAGCTCGCGCGCGCCCAGTTTGCCCATGCCGATGATCCACAGCTCGGCACGCTTGCCTTGCGAGCTGATCGGCGCTCCATGAATCGCATCGAGCGTCCTGCAGGCTTCGTGGCAGGCCACGTCGAGCGCGATTTCGGCCAGCTCGGTCACTGCCGTGGTCACTACGGCCAGGGGCGCCTGCAAATCACAGTCGAGCGTGATGAGCCGCTCCATCACCAGTTGCCGCAAGATGCGAAGGGCCGTGCCTGCTTCGTGACCCTGCGCGCGCAGTGTTTCGTAGGTCGCCGACATGGCGTCGCGCCTGGGATTTCCCACGGGCAGCAAAGCCAGTATCGAGTCGTAACGGCGGCGCAGGCGCTGGGCGAACCGCGACTGGGACGAGAGGCTCTGCAAAGTGTTGTGAACCACCCCTAGCGGGGCCGCGCCGGGGGTCATAATTCCTCGGCCCTCCATGTATCCATGAACGACCTGACGCCCACCCCTTCACGCATGCTGCGCACCTATGCCACAGCGGCGAAATGGGCGCTGGGGCTGCTCGCGGCCGGTTGGCTGATTCTGATGCTGGCGTGGGGGGCACTGCATGGATTCATTGTGCCGCGAATCGGTGAGCTTCGCCCCGGGATCGAATCCGAAGTCGGTCGCGTGCTGGGGGTACCGGTGCGTATTGGCAACGTTGTCGCGCGAAGCGAGGGTCTCGTTCCCTCATTCGAGTTCAGCGATGTCGTCCTGCTCGACCCGCAGGGCCGCCCCGCGCTACGCTTGCCCCGAGTGGTCGCGGCGCTGTCGCCCCGGTCGCTGTGGAATCTGGGTTTCGAGCAGCTGCACATCGACCAGCCCGAACTGGACATACGCCGCGCCCCGGACGGCAAGGTTTATGTGGCGGGTCTGGACTTCTCGCAATCGAGTGACAACGACGGCCGCGCCGCCGAATGGTTTTTCAGCCAAACCGAATTCGTGATTCGCGGCGGGTCTCTTCGCTGGACCGACGAGATGCGCGGTGCACCACCGCTCGCGCTGAACAAGGTGGACTTCGTGATGCGCAATGGCGCGCGCCGACACGCCATGCGCCTGGACGCAACGCCGCCACCTGACTGGGGTAACCGTTTCACGATGCAGGGCATTTTTCGCCAGCCCCTGCTGTCGCGCAAACATGGGCGCTGGCAGGACTGGGACGGGCAAGTGCACGCGGATTTCTCGCGGGTCGATGTGTCGCAGCTGCGACGCTACGCCGACGTCGGTATTGAGGTGAGCCAGGGCCAGGGGGCATTGCGCGCATGGGCCGATGTCTCGCGCGGCATGCTCATGGGCGGTGTCGCCGATCTTTCGCTCGTCGGCGTGAACACCCGCCTGGGCAAACAGCTCACGCCCCTGGCGCTTGCGTCGGTTTCGGGTCGGCTGGGTGGCAAGAGGCTGGAGGGCGGGTTTGAATTCCAGACACAGAACCTGCAATTCACGACACTCGAAGGCCAACGGTGGCCGGGCGGCAATGTGTTTGTGCAATGGACGGACGCAGAAGGAAGCAGTCCGGCACGCGGCGAGATTCGCGCGGACAAGCTGGACCTCCTGGCTGTGCGCCAGATCGCCACGCGGCTGCCGTTGGGCGAGGCGACGCACGCTGCGCTCATTGCGTATGCTCCCAAGGGTCTGGTCGAGACCATCCAGGCCAAGTGGCAAGGCCCCCTGTCGGCCCTGGAGAAATACGAGGCCAAGGGCCGGGCGGTGGGTCTGGAGGTGGCAGCACGACCGGCAGCGGCAGCGACTGTCGCGTCCAGCGCGTCCAGGGCGGTGAGGGCGTCCTTCGGTACGGCAGCGAGCCCGGGTGTGCGCGGCGCGACCCTGGACTTCGATGTCACGCAGGCCGGTGGCAAAGGCCGGCTTCAGGTACGCGCGGGAGCTATCGACGTGCCGGGTGTCTTCGAAGAACCGGTGATTCCGTTCGATGACCTGTCCGCCGACCTGCAGTGGCAGATCGATGGCGAGAACATCAGGGCCGACGTCACCAACCTCAAGTTCAGCAACCCCGACGCACAGGGCGATGGAAAGTTCACCTGGCAGACCGGCAAGTCGGCGCAGGGCCGGTTTCCGGGGGTGCTCGATTTGCACGCTGGCATCAGCCGCGCAAAAGGCGCACGCGTCTACCGCTATTTACCGCTGGGCGTGTCGAAGGAAGCGCGCGAATATGTGCGCGAGTCGATCTCACAGGGATCGGCCAGCAACGCGAAATTCCGCGTGAAGGGCGATCTGCGCGAATTCCCCTTCCGTGATTCGAAGCGAGGCGAGTTCAGCATCCGCGCAGATGTGAAAGACGTGATGTTTGCGTTCGTTCCGCCCACGGCTGACAAGACCGGGCCCGGCTGGCCGGCACTTGCGCAGTTGAGCGGTGAACTGCTTTTTCAGGGCAACGGCATGCAGGTCAAGAACGCCCAGGGGCGTTTTACTGGCGCACCCGGCCTCATCGTCAAGACAGATGCCACCATTGCCGATTTCAATCGTTCAGTCGTCATGGTCAACGGCGACATCCGCGGACCGCTTGCGCAATCGCTTGCCATCGTGAACGGCTCGCCAATCTCCGAGATGGTGAACCAGTCGCTGGTCAGGGCGACAGGCAACGGCAATGCGGACATCAAGCTCAAGCTCGAGTTGCCGATTGCTTCCATCGACAAGTCCAGGGTTTCCGGCTCGGTCACCCTTGCCAACAACGACATCCAGATCACGCCGGACAGCCCGATGCTTTCACGCGCTCGCGGTACGGTGACGTTCACCGAGCAGGGTTTCACGCTCAACGGCGCGCAGGCTCGCGCGCTGGGCGGCGATGTGAAGCTGGAAGGCGCAAGCCGTACCGCCGGAGCCAGCAGCACAGACCCCACCATCACCATGCAGGCGCAGGGCACGGCAACAGCTGAGGGGTTGCGAGCCGCAAAAGAGCTGGGTTTCGTCTCGCGCATGGCCAAGGACTTCACGGGCAGCGCAGCCTACAACATGGTGCTCACGTTTCGGGCGGGCGTGCCCGAGATTTCGGTCACCAGCAATCTGCAGGGCGTCGCAGTGAACCTGCCGCCACCTTTCAACAAAACCGCAGACAGCGTGCTGCCCCTGCGGTATGAGAATCTCCTGGTGCGCGAATCGCTGGCGACACCGGCAAAGCTGCAGGACCAGCTCACGATCGAGCTTGGTCGCCTTGCATCGGTGAACTATGTCCGCGATGTGTCAGGGCCCGAGCCGAGGGTGCTGCGCGGCAGCATTGCGGTCGGGCTCGCGCAGGGCGAGTCGGCTCCCTTGCCTGCTGAAGGGGTCGCGGCCAACATCAATCTGGCGAGCGTGAACCTCGATGCGTGGGAGAGCCTGCTGGCAAAAGCCGCTGCGGGAGGCAGCCCTGGCACCACGGCTGCTTCGCTGCGTACCGCCGGCGGCGGAGCGGCTGCGGCATACCTGCCAACCACGATGGCGGTGCGTGCCAGGGAATTGACGGTCGAGGGACGAGTGCTTCGCAATGTCGTGGTCGGCGGCTCGCGCGACGGCCCCGTCTGGCGGGCCAACGTCGATGCCAACGAACTCAACGGCTACATCGAATATCGCCAACCCTCGGGGGCGGGTGGCGGCCGCCTGCACGCGCGGCTGGCGCGGCTCGCGATCGCTGCGGCCGAGGCGAAGCAGGTGGAGTCGCTGCTGGAAGAGCAGCCCGACGTGCTGCCGGCTCTGGACATCGTGGTCGATGACTTCGAGCTGCGCGGCAAAAAACTGGGCAAGCTCGAAATCGACGCGGTCAACCGTGGCGCGACCGCCGGCAACGCGCGAGAGTGGCGCCTGAACAAGCTCAATCTCACTTTGCCCGAGGCGGTTTTCAGCGCGACGGGTGACTGGGTCGCACTCAACGCACAAACAGCTGACCGGCGTCGGACGGCGATGAAGTTCAGGCTAGAGATAGCCGATTCCGGTCTGCTGCTCACACGCTTTGGCATGAAAGACGTGGTTCGAAGAGGCAAGGGTCGCATGGAAGGTCAGGTGGGCTGGGTCGGCTCGCCGCTGTCGCTCAACTACCCCACGATGGATGGTTCGTTCTACGTCAACATGGAGTCTGGCCAGTTCCTCAAGGCCGACCCCGGCCTTGCCAAGCTTCTTGGTGTCCTGAGCCTTCAGTCGCTGCCGCGTCGCCTCGCGCTGGATTTTCGCGATGTGTTCAGCGAGGGATTCGCATTCGACTTCGTGCGGGGCGATGTGACGGTCGAAGACGGCATCGCAGCCACCAATAACCTGCAGATGAAAGGCGTGAACGCAGCGGTGCTGATGGACGGCAGGGCCGACATCGCGCGCGAGACGCAGGACATCAAGGTGGTGGTCGTGCCGGAAATCAACGCGGGCACAGCCTCGCTGGTGGCGACGGTGATCAATCCGGCGCTCGGCCTGGGCAGCTTTCTCGCGCAGCTGTTCTTGCGCCAGCCGTTGATCCGCGCGGCTACGCAGGAATTCCACATCGACGGCACGTGGTCAGACCCACGCATCACGAAACTGGACAAGCGCTCCGATCCTGCCGCGACGCCGGCAGTGGAAACGCCAAGACCCGCAGGCACGAACTAGGAACCCACCATGAAAGTAGCTGCACTCCAGATGGTGTCAGGCGCATCCGTGCAAGGCAATCTCGACACCGCCAGGACGCTCATTACCCACGCGGCTGAAGCGGGTGCCGAGCTCGCCGTGCTGCCGGAATATTTTTGCCTGATGGGCCACAAGGACAGCGACAAGCTCGCCGTCAGAGAAACCCCGGGCGTCGGACCGATTCAGGAGTTTCTGGCCGCCTGTGCCCGCGAACATGGCCTGTGGGTAGCAGGCGGTACATTGCCGCTTGCGGGTAGCGACAACGACCATGTGCTGAACACGAGCCTGGTTTTTTCGCCGCAAGGCGAGCAGGCTGCGCGCTACGACAAGATCCACCTTTTTCGCTACGACAACGGCACCGAACAGTACGACGAATCCCGTGTGATCGAACGCGGCTCGCAGCATGGATCGTTCGACATGACTGCGCGCGATGGAACACGCTGGCGTATCGGCATGAGTGTCTGCTACGACCTGCGGTTTCCCGAGTTGTACCGCTCGCTCGATGCCGATGTGCTGCTGGTTCCCAGTGCCTTTACCTACGGCACGGGAAAGGCGCACTGGGAACTGCTGCTGCGCGCTAGGGCCGTGGAAAACCTCGCCTTCGTCGTTGCGGCTGCGCAGGGCGGCACGCACGAGAACGGACGGCGAACCTGGGGCCAAAGCATGGTCGTCGATCCGTGGGGCATCGTGCTCGCACAGCACGATCAGGGCGCGGGCGTGGTCCTGGCCGACCTTGATGCGGCACGGCAGGCGCAGGTGCGCACGCAACTGCCGGCGCTGGAGCACCGTGTCCTCTGAGTCAGGATTGATTCACGCTGCCGCCGCACCTGCCTCACCCGTACGGCCGCGGGCATCGGCGCGCCTGCGCTGGACGCTGTGGGTGCTGCTGATCAGTCTGGTTGCTTCGCTGCTGGTGACGCTGGTGTGGCTTGCTGGCCGGTACGAAGCCAGTCAGGTGCAAAGCACGCTGGAACGCGACACCGCTGATGCCTTGAGCGATATCCGGGCCGCACTGACGCGAAATGTGCAGTCGCTGCAAGCCCTGTATGCGCGCCGACAGACCCCCGCCGCATGGGATGAGGAAGTGACGCGCCTCCTGCGCGATAACCGCGAGTGGCTTCGCATCGAGTGGCGCGACGCGCGGCTCGTGCCGGTGTTTGAGGCGGACACGCCGTATCGGCCGGCGCCTTTCGCGCGCCTGGGCCGCGGTAACGCGCAGACGGACGTTGCGCAGGCGTGTGCGGTTGCGCGTCGCGTGAGCGGTCCCGCGTACAGCAACAGCTACTTCCTGCCTCAGCCAGACGGGTTGGGGCTCGAAGTGATGGAGCTCTGCCTGCCGCAGGTGGCCGCTGGCGAATTGCAGGGCTACATGGTTGCGACCTATTCGCTCAGCGACATGCTGGCCAGTCTGGTCGAACCGCAGCTGACTCGCAGCCAGGACGTATCGTTCACCGAGGCCGACGGCACACGCCTGGCGATGCGGGGCTCGGCCCGACGCGGCAGTCGGACATTCACGTCCCAGCAACTGCTGGATCTGCCGGGCAACACGATGGTGCTGCGTGTGGATAGCTGGCGCGGCGCGCCTGATCTCTTTCCGAATGTGCTGACGGCCCTGGTCACCACGATGTCGATCGCGCTGGTCGCGGTGCTGGTTCTTCTGAACAAGGACGCACGGCGACGCCTGCGCGCAGAAGAAGACCTGGCCGATGCGCTGGCGTTTCGCAAGGCGATGGAAGACTCGCTGGTCACCGGGCTTCGCGCGCGCGACCTGGAGGGCCGCATCAGCTATGTGAACCCTGCGTTTTGCCAGATGGTGGGGTTCGAGCCCCATGAGCTGCTCGGCTATGCAATGCCCGCGCCGTACTGGCCGCCGGAGCTGGCCGATGAATACCAGAAGCGCCAGGGTATTCGTCTGGCGGGCCAGAACGCGCCGCCGCGCGAAGGATTCGAGTCGGTCTTCATGCGCAAGGACGGTTCGCGCTTCCCGGTGTTGATCATTGAAGCGCCGCTCATCAACCATGAAGGCATCCAGACCGGCTGGATGAGTGCTTTCCTGGACATCAGCGAGCAGCGGCGGGTAGAGGAGCTCTCGCGCGCCAGCCAGGAGCGGCTGCAGGCGACCGCGCGGCTTGCCACCGTGGGCGAGATGGCATCGCTGCTGTCGCACGAACTCAATCAGCCGCTTGCAGCGATCGCGAGCTACGCCACAGGTTCGATCAATCTCCTGAAGGCGGGCGAGGGTGCAGACTGCCACGGGGCCGGCGATCGCGCCGCCGATATCGAACTGGCGATGCGTCGCATTGCCGAGCAGGCCGAACGAGCGGGCAGGGTAATCAAGAGCGTGCATGACTTCGTGCGTCGCCGTGACCAGGAGCGTGAACCGGTCACGCCCGCCAAGCTGCTGGACGCCATCATGCCGCTGGTGCATTTGCAGGCGCGCAAGCTCGGCGTGCGCGTCGAGATCCGGCTGGAGCCCGGACTGCCCGCAGTCGTGTGCGACCGCACGATGGTCGAACAGGTGCTACTCAATCTCGCCCGCAACGCCATGCAGGCGATGGACCACGCAGCGGTGCGCGAACCGTCACTGCTGATGGAAGTGCGCCGCGCATCCGGACCCGGCATCGCTGCCAAGGGATGGCTGGAGTTTTTGGTGGCGGACGTAGGGCCGGGCATTGCCGAGGAGGTGAAGCAGCAGCTGTTCACGCCGTTTTTCACCACGAAAGCGGAGGGGATGGGCCTGGGTCTTTCGCTGTGTCGCACCGTGGTGGAGCAGCACGGCGGATTTCTGGCATTCGAGCCGCGCAAGCCCGTCGGAACGATTTTCAGGTTCACATTGCCGGTGGATGATTCACTGATTTAAGCTGTACCCATGCAGCCGTCTTCCAACGCCACCGTATTCATCGTTGATGACGACTCGAGCGTGCGCGAGGCGCTGGCCTGGATGCTGCGTACGCGCCACCTTCTGAGCGAGTCCTACGACAGCGCGCAGGCGTTCGATTCCATGCTGGAAGACTTCAGGCCCGTGCATCCTTGCTGCCTGTTGCTCGATGTGCGCATGCCTGGCATGAGTGGGCTCGCGCTCTTCGACAAGCTCGTCGAACGTGGCCTCGTCACCGCGATGCCGGTCATCTTTCTCACCGGCCATGCGGACGTGCCGACGGCGGTGGACATGGTCAAGCGCGGCGCGTTTGATTTTTGCGAAAAGCCTTTCTCGGACAATGCGCTGGTCGACCGTGTCGAGCAGGCCATTGCGCAGTCAGCGCAGGTGCTTGCGACCCGCCGGCAGACGGCTCTCTTGCAAACGCGGCTGGGCGAACTGACCGAGCGCGAGCGAGCCGTGATGCGGCTGGTGGTCGGGGGACTGCCCAACAAGCTGATCGCCGATCAGCTGGACATCAGCGTGCGCACGGTGGAGGTTCACCGCGCCCGTGTGTTCGACAAGATGGAAGTGAAGTCGGCAGTCGAACTGGCGAACCTGCTGCACAAGGATTAGGGCTGGATCAGGGCCTGTTCACACAGGCCCTGATGGGTACTACGGCCTCGGGCTGCCCGGCGCCACGCGCCATATCACATTGCCCACGTCGTCTGCCACGAGCAGAGCGCCTTTGCCATCCAGCGCCACGCCAACCGGCCGTCCGTAGGCCTTGCCGTCCTGGCTCAGGAAGCCGCCGAGAAACTCCTGCGGAGGCCCCGACGGCTTGCCGCCGATGAACGGAACGAACACCACGTTGTAGCCGGTAAGCTCCTTGCGGTTCCAGGAGCCGTGCTGCCCGATGAACGCCCCGGTGGCGTAGGTGCCTGGCATGCGCGAATCGGAAAACACGAGACCGAGCGGCGCGACATGGGAGCCCAGGCCGTAATCCGGAGCGATTGACCTGGCGACCATCTCGGGATTGGGCGGCTTCACGCGCGAATCGACGTTTTGACCCCAATAGCTCCACGGCCAGCCATAGAAGGCTCCGTCTTTCACTGATGTGAGGTAGTCGGGCACGAGGTCGTCGCCGAGCTCGTCGCGCTCATTCACAACCGTCCAGAGGATTTTCGATTGAGGCTCCCAGCCCAGACCATTGGGATTACGCAGCCCCGTGGCAAAGAGGCGCTTGTTGCCGGTCGCACGGTCCACTTCCCAGATTGCAGCGCGGCCTTCTTCGGCGGCCATGCCGTTGTCTGCAATGTTGCTGTTGGAACCCACCGTCGCATAGAGCTTGCTGCCGTCGGTGCTGGCGATGATGTTCTTGGTCCAGTGGTGATTCGCGCCAGAGGGCAGATCGGTCACCTTCACCGGCGCGGCAGCGATGCTGGTCTGCCCGGCCTGGTAAGGGACTTTGACGATGGCATCGGCGTTGGCGAAGAATAGCTCGTCACCCACCAGTGCCATGCCAAAGGGCGATGTAAGGCCGCTCATGAAAACGGTTTTCGTTTCGGCCACGCCGTCGCCATTGGCGTCGCGCAGGAGCGTGATGCGGTCCGCACTGGGCGCACCCGCGCCCGCTCGCTTCATGACGATGCCTGTCGCCAGACCGCGAAGGCCTTCGGCATGCACGTTTCTTGAGCCTTCCTTCGGTGCCGGCTTATTGCTCTCGGCGACGAGTACGTCGCCGTTAGGCAAGGTGTAAACCCAGCGGGGGTGGTCCAGGCCGGTTGCCAGCGCCGTGACGGTGAAACCGGCCGCAGCCCGGGGCAAGACGCCCGGTGGCCACCCTTGCGCCGGGGCAATATTGAAGGTCGGAATGAATAGGTTCGTGACGGGGGCAGGTAGCGTCGGATTGGGGCCGACGCCCGGCGTGGGAGCCTGGGCGAACACGTTTGAAAGCGTGGCGGAGAGCGCGCAGCTCAACAGGAATGGGGCGATAGGAGGATGCATGGGAGCAGATTACTCGTCATCTCGCGTTTGTTCCGGCCCCGGCGGCTCGCCTTTCTTGCGTCCGGAGAACATGGTCCACCAGACAATGAACAAAAGCAGGCCCAGCGCAAGCAGGGCTTCGAGCAAAATCAGCAACATGAAGCGTTTCCTTGTGTATGCGATTGTAGGAATGCTCGCGGCATGCGGCAGTGTCCCCTTGCCGCCGGCGGATGAGGTAAGGCCCGGGCCGCGCATTGCCGGGCCCTTCGAGGACACCGCCCCTTTGCCGCCAGCCCTGACACACGGCAAGAGCCGATGGCAACCGGTGCGCTGGAGCGAATTGCCGGGCTTCGAGAATGACGCCATCCATGAGGCCTGGAACGCGTGGATCAAAAGTTGCGAGCGGCCCGGCACCACCTTCGCGCCGCTGTGTCCGCAGGTGCGGCAACTATCTATCGCTGCGCCACATGAGCAGCGCGCCTGGATGAGGTTACGTCTGCAACCCTATCGCGTCGAGCCCGTGCAGGGCATCGACCAGGGGCTGCTCACGGGCTACTACGAGCCCATGCTGGAAGGCAGCCGCCAACCGACGGCCACGCATACCGTTCCGCTCTATCGTCCCCCGGCCACTCTGGCGAGCCGACGACCCTGGTACACACGGCAGGAAATGGAAACCGTGCCCGAGGTGCGTGCGCAGTTGCGTGGACGCGAAATTGCCTGGCTGGCCGACCCGGTCGATGCGCTGGTTCTGCAGATCCAGGGGTCCGGGCGCATGCGCATCGCCGAACCAGACGGGACCTATCGCATCGTGCGGCTCGCGTATGCCGCATCCAATGAGCAGCCCTACCGCAGCGTGGGCTCCTGGCTGCTGCAACAGGGCGCAATCCGCGATGCGTCCTGGCCCGGCATCAAGTCCTGGACCCTGCAGAACCCCCAGCGCGTCAATGAGATGCTGTGGGCCAATCCACGCACCGTGTTCTTCCGGGAGGAGCCACTACCGGAGATGGATGCTGCTTTCGGCCCGCGCGGCGCCCAGGGCGTTCCCCTCACGCCGGGCAGATCGATCGCGGTGGACAAGGACAGCATTCCCTACGGCACGCCGGTGTGGCTGGCGTCCACCGGCCCGGTAACCAATCTGCAAAGACTGGTGCTCGCGCAGGACACGGGCAGCGCCATCGTCGGATCAGTGCGGGCCGACTACTTTGCGGGATGGGGTCCCGAGGCAGGTGACCTTGCGGGCCGTTTGAAACAACCATTGAAACTGTGGGTGCTATGGCCAAAATGAATCTGATGCGCTCGGCGCTTTCCGCGGTGACGTTGCTGGCCGTGCTGGCCGGCTGTGCGACGAAAGAGCAAGTTCCTGCTTCTTCGTCACCTGTTGCGCCACCACCTACGGCACCACCTGCTGCGCCCCCGGCGCCGAAAGCATCAGCGCCGGTGCAGTCCACTATCCCGACCTATCGCTGCGACAACGGCATGCAGTTCAGCTTGCGTGTAGCAAGCAGCGGCGCAGTGATCGACATGGGTGCGCGGGGCAGCGAATCTCTCTTGCGCGATGCGGGCGGCATCACGCCCGAGCAGACGGTCTACAGCAACACGCGGATTCGAGCTGAATTCGGCCTGGGCGCGCAGGGACGCGGGGCGGCGCTGCATTACATCGCCTCTCCCCTGGTGGTGCGGTGCACGCGCGATTAAAGCCACGACCGCGCCGGGGCCGGTTAACCCGCAAAGACATATCGCGTGTGCGGGCATACACTTTGTCCCATGAACGCACCGCTGCCCGAACACATCCGCAAAGCTCTGGAAACCGTCACTTTAGACGATAAGTATTCGCTCGATTACGGTCGGGCTTTCATGAGCGGCGTCCAGGCCCTCGTGAAGCTGCCGATGCTGCAGCGCCTGCGCGATGCGAACGCGGGCAAGAACACCGCCGGCTTTATCAGCGGCTATCGCGGGTCACCTTTGGGTGGCTACGACCAGGCCCTCTGGAAGGCGAGCAGCTATCTCAAGGCCCAGAACATCGTGTTCCAGCCGGGGGTGAATGAAGAGCTCGCAGCAACCGCCATCTGGGGCACGCAGCAGCTGGGTTTCACACCTAAGGACGCGCACAAGTTCGATGGCGTGTTCGGCATCTGGTACGGCAAGGGTCCGGGCGTGGACCGCACCTCGGACGTCTTCAAACACGCCAACCTCGCAGGCACCACGCCATGGGGTGGCGTGATTGCGGTGGCGGGTGACGATCACGTTGCCAAGAGCTCCACCGCCGCGCATCAGAGCGATCACATCTTCAAGGCGTGCGGCCTGCCGGTGTTCTTTCCGGCCAGCGTGCAGGAAATTCTCGATCTCGGCATCCACGCATTTGCGCTCAGTCGCTACACGGGTCTCTGGTCGGGGATGAAGACGATCCAGGAGATCGTCGAATCGGCTGCCACCGCGATGATCGATCCGGACCGCGTGCAGATCCAGATTCCCACCGATTTCGAGATGCCGCCCGGTGGCGTGCACATTCGCTGGCCCGATCACGCGCTCGACCAGGAGTCACGCCTGTTCGATACGAAGTGGTATGCAGCGCTCGCATATATCCGTGCCAATCGCCTGAACTACAACGCCATCGAAGGCCCCAATGATCGCTTCGGCATCATGGCCAGCGGCAAGGCCTACAACGACACGCGGCAAGCGTTGCTCGACTTGGGCCTGGACGACGCGACCTGCCGCCAGATCGGTATTCGCCTGCACAAGGTCGGCGTGGTTTGGCCGCTGGAAGCGCAAGGCACGCGTGAATTCGCCACGGGCCTGCGCGAAATCCTCGTGGTGGAAGAAAAGCGTCAGGTCATCGAATACCAGGTGAAGGAAGAGCTCTACAACTGGCGAGCCGATGTACGCCCGAATGTGTTGGGCAAGTTCGAGGAGCCGGATGGCGAGTACTCCGGTGGCGAGTGGTCGATGCCCAATCCGACGGCCAACACGCTGCTGCGTGCGAATGCCGATCTGTCACCGGCATTGGTCGCTCGCGCCATTGCGCGCCGGCTGAAGAAGCTTGGCGTCGATGGTGACATCGGCGCGCGCATCGAAGCGCAACTCGCGATTCTCGACGCCAAGGAACGTTCGATGCAGGTGCTCGAAATCAAGGGCGACCGGGCACCCTGGTTCTGCTCGGGTTGCCCACACAGCACAAGCACCGTTGTGCCGGAAGGCTCGCGTGCACTGGCCGGCATCGGCTGCCACTTCATGGCGACCTGGATGGATCGCTCGACCATCGGCTTCACTCAAATGGGCGGCGAGGGGGTGCCGTGGGTCGGGCAGCAGCCGTTCACGACCGAACAACACGTGTTCGCCAACATCGGTGACGGCACCTACTTTCATAGCGGGTTACTGGCGATTCGCCAGTCGATCGCCGCCGGTGTGAACATCACCTACAAAGTTCTCTACAACGATGCTGTGGCAATGACCGGCGGCCAGCCGGTCGGCGAGCGGCCCGAGGGTCACAGCGTGATTCAGATTGCGCACAGCCTCATGGCTGAAGGCGTGACTCGCGAAGCGATCGTGACCGATGAGCCCGAGAAGTATGCGGTCGCGAAATTGCCGCCGGGTGTCGAGGTGTTTCATCGCGACGAGCTCGACCGCATCCAACGCGAGTTTCGTGAGCTCAAGGGCACCACGGCCATCATTTACGACCAGACCTGCGCCACCGAAAAGCGCCGTCGCAGAAAGCGCGGCACCATGGTCGATCCGGCGGTGCGCGTGGTGATCAACGATCTGGTTTGCGAAGGCTGCGGCGATTGCAGCGCCAAGAGCAATTGCCTCTCCGTGGAGCCGCTGGAGACGGAATTCGGGCGCAAACGCACGATCAACCAGAACACCTGCAACAAGGACACGAGTTGCCTCAAGGGCTTTTGCCCGAGCTTCATCACGGTCGAAGGTGGTCAGTTGAAGAAGAAGGCGAAGGACAAGGTCGTGTCGCCGTTCTCATTGACTGCTTCGCTGGGAGAGTTGCCTCAACCACAACTGCCAAAGATCAACGGTGCATTCGGCATCGTGGTGGCCGGTGTGGGCGGCACGGGCGTCATCACGATCGGCCAGCTGCTGGGCATGGCCGGACACATCGAAGGCAAGGGCATTGTCACGCAGGATTCCGCAGGGCTTGCACAAAAAGGCGGGGCGACCTGGAGCCATGTGCTCATCGGCGATCAGATGGAGGACATCCGCACTACCAAAGTCAGCATGGCCGGCGCCGATCTCATCATCGGATGCGACCCCATCGTGACAGCGGGCAAGGAAACCGTGGTTCGCATGCGGGAAGGCCGCACGCATGTCGCACTCAACTCGCACAGCACGCCGACAGCGGCATTCGTGAAGAACTCGGACTGGGCCAACCCTGCAGATGCCTGTGCCGGAGAAATCGCCAAGGCCGTTGGCGTCGAGGGCATCGGCGCATTCAATGCGGACGCGGCGTCTTCGAAGCTGATGGGCGACAGCATCTACACCAATCCGATGATGCTCGGCTTTGCCTGGCAAAAGGGCTGGATTCCTCTCGGGCAAGAAGCCCTGATGCGCGCGATCGAACTCAATGCGGTTGCCGTGGACAATAACAAGGCCGCATTTGAATGGGGCCGCCGTGCTGCCCACGACTGGGCATCCGTAGAGCGGCTGCTGACGCCCGGCCAGGTCATAGAACTGAAGAAACGCGACACGGTCGAAAGCCTGGTCACGCGCCGCGTTGAATTTCTGACGAATTACCAGAACGCTGCGTACGCATCGCTCTACCGGACGTTCGTCGAGCGTGTACGCCAGGCCGAAGCACCGCTGGGCAAGACGCTTTTGACCGAGTCGGTGGCGCGCTACCTTTTCAAGCTCATGGCGTACAAGGACGAATACGAGGTTGCGCGGCTGCATACTGAAACCGGTTTCCAGGAAAAGATCGCCGCGATGTTCGAGGGCGACTATCAGGTGAACTTCCACCTCGCGCCGCCGCTGACTTCAAAGCGCAATGAAAAGGGCGAGCTGCAAAAGCGCAAGTTTGGCCCGGCCATGCTGACCGGCTTCAGGTTGCTGGCAAAGATGAAGGGCTTGCGCGGTACCGCATTCGACATCTTTGGCCGTACCGAAGAACGTCGCACGGAGCGTGCCCTGATTGCTGAATACCGCGCGAGCATCGAACGCGTGATGGCAGAGCTGAACGCCGGTAATCACGCGCTGGCAGTCGAGATCGCGCGCATTCCTGAAATGATCAAGGGCTACGGCCACGTGAAAGAACGCCATCTCGCGCTGGCCCGCCCGCAGTGGGAGCGCCTGATGCAGCAGTGGCCTGCGGGTGAAGCCGAGCGGCAAGCCGCATGAAGACCCCGCAGTGAGCGGCTATTACTACCAAATAGCACACCCCCGCCGCATACAATCGAATGTTGCGCCCACCGTCGGCGCCCCCAGCCGCCCGCCTGATACAGGCGGGCGTATCAACTGATTTTGTCCCTGGAGCCACCGTGTTCATTTCCTCTGCCTATGCCCAAACCGCTCCCGCCGCCGGCGGTGGTGAGATGTCTGCCCTGCTGTCCCAGGCGCCGTTTTTTTTGGTGATGCTGGCGGTCCTTTACTTCCTCATGATCCGCCCCCAGATGAAGCGCCAGAAGGAGCACCGCACCATGATCGATGCGCTGGCAAAGGGCGATGAAGTCGCCACCATCGGTGGCGTCATCGGAAAGGTTACGAAGCTGGGCGACAGCACCCTCACGCTGGAAGTGGCCAACGGAATCGAATTGCAGGTGCAGCGCAGCGCGGTCGCGCAAGTGCTGCCCAAGGGCACGATGAAGTGAACAGATATCCGGTCTGGAAATACGCGATCATCCTGGTCGCGGTGTTGATTGGGGCGATCTACACGCTTCCCAATTTCTTTGGCGAGGCGCCTGCGGTGCAGGTGTCTTCCAGCAAGGCCACGATCAAGGTCGATTCGGCCACGCAGGCCCGGGTCGAGCAGGCGCTGGCCGCAGCAGGCATCAAGCCGATTGCCATCACGCTGGACCCGACCACGATCAAGGTGCGCGTTGACAGCACCGATAACCAGCTCAAAGCCAAGGACGCGATTCAGAAGGCCCTGGTTCCTGACCCGGCTGACCCGCAGTACGTCGTTGCGCTCAACCTCTTGTCGGCATCGCCCCCCTGGCTGACTGCGCTTTACGCAGCGCCCATGTACCTGGGCCTCGATTTGCGCGGGGGCGTGCATTTCATGCTGCAGGTTGACATGCAGGCGGCGCTCACCAAGAAAGCCGAATCGCTCTCGGGCGACTTGCGCACATTGCTGCGCGAGAAGAACGTGCGCCATAGCGGCATCAACCGCAATGGACAGGCGATTGAAGTGCGTGTGCGTGACCAGCAGACACTGCAGGCTGCCAAGGCAGTGATCGCCGAGCAGTTGCCTGATCTGCAGGCTGTCGAGACGCCGGAAGGCACCGAATTCAAGGTCACGCTCACGATCAAGGCTGAAGCAGCGCGCCGCGTTCAGGAGCAGGCCCTCAAGCAGAACATGGTTACGCTGCACAACCGGATCAACGAACTCGGTGTGGCCGAGCCCGTGATCCAGCAGCAAGGCACCGACCGCATCGTCGTGCAACTGCCGGGCGTGCAGGACACGGCCAAGGCCAAGGACATCCTGGGACGGACGGCCACGCTTGAAGTTCGGCTGGTCGATGAAAGCACCGAAGCGCGCACCGCCGAATTCGGCGGCGGCCCCGTGCCTTTTGGCACCGAGAAATACCTGGAGCGCACCGGTCAGGCCGTGATCGTCAAGAAGCAGGTGATCCTCACCGGCGACAACCTGACCGACGCGCAACCCGGCTTTGACAACCAGACCCAGGAAGCAGCCGTGCACCTGACGCTGGATGCCAAGGGTTCACGCATCTTCAAGGACATCACGCGTGAGAACATCGGCAAGCGCATGGCGATCCTGCTGTTCGAAAAGGGCAAGGGCGAAGTCGTCACTGCGCCGGTGATCCGCTCCGAAATCGGCGGCGGCCGGGTGCAGATCTCGGGGCGCATGACCACGGTTGAAGCGGCCGACGTGGCGCTGCTCCTTCGCGCTGGCTCGCTGGCGGCACCGATGGAAATCATCGAGGAATTCACCATCGGCCCGACGCTCGGCGCCGAGAACATTGCCAAGGGTTTCCATAGCGTGGCCTGGGGCTTTGCAGTGATCTGCGCTTTCATGGCGGTTTATTACGGCCTCTTCGGCCTGTTCTCCGGTCTGGCACTGGCCGTGAATCTGCTGCTGCTGGTCGCGATACTGTCGATGTTGCAGGCCACACTGACACTGCCCGGTATGGCGGCCATGGCGCTTGCGCTGGGCATGGCGATCGACTCCAACGTGCTCATCAATGAGCGGGTGCGAGAGGAGTTGAGAAATGGGGCGTCACCCCAGGCTGCGATCAACACTGGCTATGAGCGCGCGTGGGGCACCATCTTCGACTCCAACATCACGACCCTGATTGCGGGCGTCGCATTGCTTGCGTTCGGCTCCGGCCCGGTGCGGGGTTTTGCAGTGGTTCATTGCATCGGCATCCTGACGTCGATGTTCTCTGCGGTCTTCTTTTCACGCGGCCTCGTGAACCTCTGGTACGGCCGTCAGAAGAAGCTGAAGTCTGTGTCGATCGGCACGGTCTGGCGCCCCGATGCCAATGGCGCTATAACCAAAGCAGAGTAGGAAAGTTGATGACCATCATGGAATTTTCAGTTCCGGCATCGCATGCGCTTCGCGCATATGAGCCTGCTTTGAAAACTCCCGAAAGGAAATAAGTGGAGTTTTTCAAGATCCGGCGCGACATTCCGTTCATGGAAAACGCGCTGGTGTTCAACATCATCTCGTTCCTGACGTTCGCGGCAGCCGTGTTTTTCCTGGTGACCAAGGGGCTGCACCTGTCGGTGGAGTTCACCGGCGGCACCGTGATGGAGGTGGGCTACTCGCAGGCTGCCGATGTCGAAAAGGTTCGCAAGACAGTCTCGGATCTGGGCTATGCCGACGTGCAGGTCCAGAACTTCGGCACTTCACGTGACGTCATGATTCGCCTTCCTGCGCAAAAGGGCGTGAGCTCGGCTCAGCAAAGCGAAAAAGTCATGGCCGCGCTGAAGGCGCAGGACCCGAGCGTTACCCAGCGCCGCACCGAGTTCGTCGGGCCTCAGGTCGGCGAGGAGCTGGCCACCGATGGCATCAAGGCGTTGGGCATGGTGGTCGTGGGCATCATGGTGTATCTCGCGTTTCGCTTCGAGTGGAAGTTCGCGGTGGCCGCCATCATCGCCAACCTGCACGACGTCATCATCATCCTGGGCTTTTTCGCGTTCTTCCAGTGGGAGTTCTCGTTGGCGGTGCTTGCGGCAGTGCTTGCGGTGCTGGGCTACTCGGTCAACGAGTCGGTGGTGATCTTCGACCGGATCCGTGAGAACTTCCGGCGCTTTCGCAAGATGACGACGGTTCAGATCATCGACAACGCGATCACGTCCACGATCAGCCGCACCATCATCACGCACGGAAGCACCCAGATCATGGTGCTGTCCATGCTGCTGTTCGGCGGCCCGACGCTGTACTACTTTGCGTTGGCGCTCACGATAGGTATCCTGTTCGGCATCTACTCCTCGGTATTTGTCGCCGCGGCCATTGCGATGTGGCTGGGCATCAAACGCGAGGACCTCGTGAAGTCGGTGGCCAAGAAGGACGAGGACCCTGCCGATCCCAACGCTGGCGCAACCGTTTAAGGACGCAAGGCATCTGTGAACGATACGCAGTTGCCCCGCGAAACCGCCGCCCGGCTTGCACGGCAGGCGCGTGAGCATTTCGTGTCGCAGGCGCAGGCTTGTGTTGCGCCGATGCTGCAGGCCGTGCGCACCCGCCTGTCGGAACTCGCCGAGAGCGCTGGCGGTTCGCGCGAAATGCAGGAGCGGCGCGATGCTTTTCTCGATTTCGAGCGCGAAGGTGCGCTCTGGGGCGAGTCCATCGTGGCCGCCTGGCAAAAGGCCGTGGTGCCGCCGACTGCAACCGCTCGGGTCCGACTCGATGTAATTGACCTCGAACTGATTGGGGACGAGGTCGTCGAAAACAAGATCCTGGCCGGTCGCATTGCGCTTTCCATCCAGGAGAAAACCTCGTTCGAGGCCAACGAGCTGCGCGTACGGATGCAGTATCTGGAGGGCGCGGAAGAAGCCTCCTCCGATGTCCTGCGGCCCGAGTCTCTGGCGCAGATGCTGATAGAGCAATGGACATCTGCCGGACTAAGTCGCGAAGTCTGGGCGATGGCTCAGGAGACGGTCCAGAAGCAACTCGCCGAACATGTTCCGAAGGCCTACAAGTCCACCAACGACTTCCTGATTGAGCAGGGCGTGCTCAAGGACATAGATCTTGCGGCGCGCGTGAGGCGGTCCAGTTCCTCACCGGCTGCGCGTCGCCCGGAGTCTGCCGCATCTTCCGCTTCCTCCGCGTCTGCCGCATCTCCTGAAGGGCAGTCCCGCCAGGCCGGGCGGGGCGATTTGGGTGGGGGCGCCCCTTACGGAGATTTCGGGCAGCCGGGCCCGTCGGGTCAGACCGGGCAGTACGGGCACCAGAGTGCGGACGGCGGCTATGGCGACGGAGGCAACGGACCCTCCGGCGGCGGTGGCGGTGGCGGTGGCAATGGTGGGTCTTATGGATCGTCGCAAGGAACTGGCGGCGCAGGCTGGTCCGGAGGCGGAGGCGGAGGTGGTGGCGGAGGTGGTGGCAGTGGTGGTGGCAGTGGCAGTGGTGGTGGCGGAGGTGGTGGAGGTCAGGGCGGCGGCAGTGGCCAACGTGGTGCTGTTGGTCCGAGCGAACCCGCAGATGCAGGTCGAGGCAGCGTCGCGAATGCCGCAGCTGGTCCCGGCGGTTCTGCTTACGGGACCGGCCCAGGCCAGCCAGGCCCGGGTGGTGGCGCAGGTGGTGGCGCGGGTGGCGGTGCGGGCCTGGGCAAGGGCGGGGCCTTAGGTCCGGGCGCTCAGGGTCATCAAGGCTTCCAGGGCGGCAATGGCGGATCGACGGGCGCCATGACGCACCCCGGGTCCGACCCGTCGTCGCGACCACGCGGAAACGTGGCTGATGAAACCCGGATGATGACCACTTCTCCGCCGCTGGCCCGAGCACGCGCGCGGGCCAGCGGCGTGCTGGGCCAGCTCAAGCGCTTGTTGACCGATCGGATTGCGGGCTTCGACCCCGCCTTGCCCGTCACGAGGCCTTCGCCCGCGTTGGCCGAAGCGCTGCAGCAGCATCAGGTCACACAGGCCCATTCCACGCAGATGGCCGCATCGCCGAGCCAGGTTGCAGCGCAGGAGATCGTGGTCTATGACGACGCCGCCGTTCAGGAGGTCGCCGTCGATCTGCGCCGGCGCACTGGCGAACTCAAGAAAAAAGCGAACACCCAGACCGAGAAGGCGACGATCGAAATTGTCGCCCTCATGTTCCAGAGCATCTTGTCCGAAGAGCGCATTCCGCCGGCGGTGCGCGTTTGGTTCGCACGCTTGCAGATGCCGGTGTTGCGGGTTGCGATTGCGGAGCCGGAGTTCTTTGGCTCGCTCGAACATCCCGCGCGGCTGCTCATTGATCGCATGGGATCAGTCGTCATGGGATTCAATGCCGCGGCCATTGGCGGCAGCACGCTCGAAGTCGAGATCAAGCGCGTGGTGCAGGTCATCGAGCAGTACCCCGAGACCGGCCGCCGGGTATTTGAGCTGGTCTATGACGAGTTCCAGAAATTTCTCGCCCGCTTCCTGACCGAAAACGGCGAAACGCAAAAGCTCGTCAGCGTTGCACAGCAGGTCGAGCAGAAGGAAACGCTGGCGATCCAGTACACGATCGAGATGCGTTCGATGCTGGCAGATCTGCCGATCCGTGATGAGATCCGCGACTTTCTTTTCAAGATCTGGGCTGAGGTGCTGGCCATGGCCGCGATCCGGCAGGGTCCGCAGCACGCCGACACGCTCGCGCTCAAGGCGTCGGCTTCCGAGCTGGTCTGGGCGGCGAGCGCCAAGCCCAATCGAGCTGAGCGAGCGCGCGTCATCAAGGATCTGCCGGCGCTGTTGCAGCGCCTGCGCCAGGGCATGACGCTCGTCAATATTGAAGGCGCCGCGCAAGAGGCACAGATCAAGTCGATAGGCGATACGCTGGCCGATGCATTCCAGTCCAAGACACAGTCGATTCCGCAGGCGCAGATCGAGTCGATGGCCAAGCGGCTCGCGCATCTCGAAGACTTCATCGCGGACGACCCGACGACCGACCTGCCGCTCGACCGGGAAAGCATCGAGATGATGCTGGGCATCGATGCATCCAACATTGAAGTCGTCGCCGATGGGGGCTCGCGTCCGAGCCAGGGCATGCTGGCGTGGGCTAACGAGTTGCCGCTGGGCAACTGGTTCGGGCTCGACCACAACGGTGTCACGGCCCAGGTTCAGTATGTGTGGCGCAGCGACAGGAAGCAGCTGCACCTGTTCGCCTCGCCTGGCGGGCGCAGCTACCTGTTGCAAAAGCGCAGGCTTGCTTCATACCTTCAGGCCGGATTGCTGTTGCCCGCCGAAGAAGAGGCGCTCACGGTGCGCGCCACTCGCGATGCGCTGGCCAAGCTCGACGCCAATCCGGAACGGCTGCTGCAGTAAGGGCTGGGGCCCTGAAGCCCCTGAAAAGCTAGTGCGCGAGCCGGCCTTCGGCGGGTTCGCAGAGTTCATCGAGCACCAGCGCATCAGGCTCGTGGCCGAAGCTCCAGTACACCATCAGCACGATGATCTTCAGATCGTCGATAGGCACCGTCCCGCCGGGCGCGGCCATCGCTCGCTCGATCACGATCTCGCGCATGGCAGCAGGCAGGACGCCCGCCGACTCCAGGAATGAAATGAACCCCAGGCACTGCGCGCCAAGTCTGTCCTGTTCGGCGATCGAATAGATCCGCATGCTGCCGGTCGATGGCAGCTGCGCTTCCTGGAGTAAGTGGGGCTCGGCTTCGGGCTGGCCGGCGCCGGCACTCTGGGCCGCGAGGTTCAGGCCATCGAGCCAGATGAGGGCGTCATGGATCTCGTCGGCCTCGAAGCCGTGCGCGCTGAGCTTTCGCTCCAGCAACGTGGACTCGGGGCAGGCATCGCCTCGCCAGTAGTTCTCGTAGACAAAAACGAGCACTTCGAACATGGGTCCAATATAGCCCAGAACGACGAGCGATCCAGCGTTCGGATGCAAGTGTTGCACCTGAGGCATACCCGCATAGGCGCTTCGGGGCGTTACCCAAGCCTCATGCGTGGGCGATGCGCTGGAAAAGTCCGCCCGGCAGGCGAGCGACTTCATCGCTCAGTTCCAGCTCGAGCAGTCGTGCCTGCAGTTCGGCGGCACTGATGCCGGTACGCGCGATGAGCGCATCGAGGCTGACAGGGTCAAAGCCGAGGGCTTCGAGCAGCGCGTTGCTTTCGCTGTTGGCATCTGTCTCGTCGTTCGCGGCGGCTCGAAGTGCACGCGCTGAGGCACGGTCCGACATGTGCGCAAGCGGCAGCTTCAATTCTTCCAGCACATCTTGTGCAGTCTCGACCAGCTTGGCGCCCTGCTTGAGCAAGGCGTGACAGCCGCGCGATTGCGGTGAATGGATGGAGCCTGGAATCGCGAAAACCTCGCGACCCATTTCCAGCGCCTGATGCGCGGTGATTAACGAGCCGGATTTCAGCGCCGCTTCCACCACCACCGTTCCCTGGCTCAATGCCGCGATGATGCGATTGCGCCGCGGGAAATTCTCGGCAAGCGGGGGCGTGCCGATGGCGTACTCGCTCACGATCAGGCCAGAGCGCGCAATACGGTGCGCCAGCGCGAGATGCCGGCTGGGGTAAACGCGATCTAGCCCGGTGCCGACCACGGCAATCGTGGCCAGGGTCGAATCATCGGTATCGGCAAGGAGGCCCGCACCGTCCAGCGCGCCTTCATGCGCGGCTCCATCGACGCCAAGTGCCAGCCCCGAAACGACTGTGAGCCCCGATTGCGCAAAGCTATGCGCAAACTGCTTGGCGTTGACCAGACCCTGCGCCGTGGGGTTGCGGCTGCCGACGATGGCGAGTGATTGCGGCCAGGACGCACGCGTGCGCCCCATCAGATAAAGCATGAGCGGCGGGTCGGCCGTGTTCAGCAGCAATTGAGGGTAGTGGGCGTCACCAAGCGCAATGATGCGGCGTTCAAGCCCGTCGTCCTGGTGGAGCCATTGCCAGGTTGCCTCCAGCAGTTCTGGAAGACCCGCCGGCTCCTGGCCGAGCGCCTTTGCCTGCGACGGATCGACCACGGCGGCAAAGCCTTCCAGCGATTGTGAAAAGATGGCCTCAGGCAGGCCGAACGCGGCGAGCAGTCGCCGTGCAGTCGTGTTTCCGACGCCCGGCGTCAATGCCAGGCGCAGCCATGCGGCCAGCTCCTGTCGTTCCATCGGCAAACCTGTCTATCGCGGATTGACGACCCGGTCGCCTACTTTAACGGTGCTGGAGATTTCCAGGACCAGGGCATAAGAGAGCTTGTCGAACGGCCGGAAAACCATGAGGAGACCCGTGCGTTCGTCGGGGATCTTGATGTTGGTCCGCTCGCCCGGCTGCGTTCTGTCGACGCGGCGCTCGCCGTCGCGAAGGATCGCCATCACATGGCCGACTTCCATGCCATCGGCAGTGCCCTTGTTGATCACCACCACCTGGTTCTGTCCGACGAACGAAACCGCATCGCCATAAACAGAAACGATGGCTGCGTCGACGGGCATGGACGGCGCATGAGGGACATAAGACTGGAACTGGCGCGCCGGCTCAGGCAGCAGCCGATCCCCGACACGCATTTCTTCCTTGGCAGCGGTGATGTCGATGGTTCCCGGAATCACGGTGTTCTCGGCCTTGCCGGTGGATACGCGAACCGGTTCCATGCTTTCATCGCGCACCAGCTGGGCGCGGCCGAGGTACATCGCCTCATAGCCGAGCACGACGTTGGTCAGCGGGTCCTTCAGCGGCCGGGCATTGCGAAACACGCGGTAATCGTCGGCTCTGCCGGTGACGCGCTGCTTGAGCGGTGTGGTCACCAGGCCGCGTGCATAGGCACGATCGCCTCGGGTGATGAGCACGCGTTCTTCCGGCCCGGCGACGATGCGCGGAGCGGCCAGCAGCGTGGCTTCGTCGATGATGAGGGCTTCGTTCAGGAACGGCTCGATCAGGTGTGTTTTGAGCGCCGGGATGGACAGGTCGGCCATGGATTCGACCCGCACGCGAGGCGATACGCGAACGGTGTCCGACGGCTCGCTTCCGGCGGGCCCGCGACCCATGCGAAGAATCGCCCGGCCGTCTCTCTTTTCCAGCACCAGCAGCTGACCGGGGAAGATCAGGTGAGGGTTGCGTACCTGTTCTATGTTCATGCCCCACAGCTCGGGCCAGCGCCATGGGCTTCTGAGGAACATGCCGGAAATGGCCCAGAGCGTGTCGCCGCGCCTGACTGTGTATTCGTCCGGCGCGTTGGGCGACAGCTCGGTGATTGGCACGCCCTGCTGGGCCACCTGTTGCGCTGTCGACCGCTGTCCGGGGGTGATGGGGAGGTTATGCGACGCAACGCTCATCGGCAGAAGACTCGCAGCAAGCGCCGCGAAAGCGACCACAGTGGGCAGGGCTCGGCGTGACGCCGACCCGGATTGCGTAGCTGCGGATGAGTTCTGGCTGTGTATTTTCATTTGCGGGCTGCGACCGTCGGGGTGAGCCGAGGCGGCCAAAAGTCTTGACAAAGTACTGGCGATTCTGCGCTCAAGCCCTTGATTGGGCAACGTTTATGCCTTCTGCGCCCGCCCGGAGCGGCCAAAAGTGGCGAAAATAGCGACAGCTACCTTTTCTAACCATGGCCCTTCTTCCCATTCTCTGCTTCCCGGACCCCAGGCTGCACACTGTCGCCCGCCCGGTCACGTCGGTCGATGGCCGCATTCGCCAGCTGGTTGCCGACATGCTGGAAACCATGTACGACGCAAGCGGCATCGGGCTCGCTGCCACGCAAGTCGATGTGCACGAACGCGTGGTCGTTATCGACGTGTCGGAAAATCGCGATGCGCCGCTGGTGCTGATCAATCCCGAGATTACCTGGTACAGCCCCGACAGGCTGCTCAATGAGGAAGGCTGCCTGTCGGTCCCGGGCATCTATGACGGAGTCGAGCGTGCCTCTGCGATCAGGATGACGGCGCTGGATGCCGAGGGTGTTTCCCGGGAGATCGAGGCCGAAGGCATCCTTGCGGTCTGCGCCCAGCACGAGCTGGATCACCTACTCGGGAAAGTATTTGTCGAATACCTCTCGCCGCTCAAGCGCAACCGCATCAAGACGAAGATGCTCAAGGCGCGGCGCGATACCGAACGGGCCTGAGGCGCGCTCCATCTATATGTACAAAGCACTCTGGGCTGCGGCCACTACCGTTCTCTTGCTCGCAGCCTGTGCGGGTGGACCCTTTGCCAGCTACGAGTTCGCACCTGGCACACCGCGCCAGCAGGTCGTCGAGCGCATGGGCCAGCCGCAGCGGGTTGTGAGGCTGGCCAACGGCGAGCGGCTGCAGTATTCGATGCAGCCGATTGGGCAGTTCGCGTGGATGGTCGATGTCGATTCCGCGGGCCGGGTCGTGCAATCGCGCCAGGTGCTGACCGAGGGCAATTTCAACCGCATCGAAATCGGCAAGTGGACAAGGGAAGACGTCGAGCGTGAATTCGGCCGCCCTGCCTGGGTGGATACGGTCGCGAGCTGGCGCGGTCCTATCCTGACCTACCGCTGGCGCGACGTGCAGCGCAGCGACATGTTCTATTGGGTTTACCTCGACGAGCGCGGCGTTGTGCAACGCGCCCACCCCGGGATGGAATTCGTGAACGCGCCCAACGACAGGAACTGATTGCCGATGCGCCTGGTTTTTGCGGGAACGCCTGAATTTGCTCGCGTGGCACTGGAGCGCACGCATGGGGCGGGCTTCGACGTTGCACTGGTACTCACGCAGCCCGACCGGCCCGCCGGACGTGGCATGAAGCTGCAAGCCTCACCTGTCAAGCAGTTCGCGATCGGGCACGACATTGCTGTCTCGCAGCCGCGCAGCTTGCGGCTGAACGGCAAATACCCGGACGAGGCCCTGGCTGCGAAGCAAGCCATCGAAGCGGCCCGTGCAGATGTGATGATCGTCGCGGCCTACGGCCTGATCCTGCCGCAATGGGTGCTGGACGAGTCTCGCCTTGGTTGCCTGAACATCCACGCGTCGCTGTTGCCGCGCTGGCGCGGGGCTGCGCCCATCCACCGCGCGATAGAAGCGGGCGACACAGAGACCGGCGTCACCATCATGCAGATGGATGCGGGCCTGGACACGGGCGACATGCTGCTCGAAGAGCGCGTGGCCATCTCTGAACAGGATACGACCGGCGTCCTGCACGACAAGCTGGCAGCGCTGGGCGGACGCTTGATCGTCGAAGCGCTGGAGCTCGCTGCGTGTGGCGGATTCAAGCCCGTCAGGCAGCCTGAACGGGGCGTCACCTACGCACACAAGATCGAGAAAGCCGAAGGCGCGATCGACTGGTCGCAACCCGCGGCGGTGATTGCGCGGCGCATCCGTGCATTCGACCCATTTCCCGGCGCGACCGGTTTGCTTGCAGGGGAGTCGATCAAGATCTGGACGGCGCATCCCTTGGAATCCAGCGCCACCGGAACGCCGGGGCAGGTTCTCTCCGTGCAATCTGGCGGCTTCGATGTGCAATGCGGCCAGGGTGTTTTGCATGTCACGCAAGTGCAGCGGCCCGGCGGCAAGCGTTTGCCAGTCGCTGATTTCCTGCGGGGCTTCGAGCTGACGCCGGCAATGGGGTTCGAGCAGACCCGCACACCTGCGCCTTGAGT
>JBKJKT010000220.1:0-18678 GCA_046597415.1 Ramlibacter sp. | reverse complement strand
TTTGGCCCAGCGCCGACTGCCCCAACTGCCCACGCTGGCCCAGCGTCGCCCCCGACGTCAAGTCCAGGCCCAGTGAATTGCCGCTGACGATACCTACCATGTGATTTGCCCCGGTTTAAAGCCCCGGGCAACCGCGCCCCGGGCCGGCACCCGTTGTCCTTTTGGGCAACAGGAGCCTCTCTACTCACTTATCCGGAGCAATCGGCGGGTGTTTAGCGTGCGGCGAATTATTTTTGGTCGCCTGTGGTTTGGGGCTTTGTGCGGATTGGGGTGCCCCGGAACTATCTGGTCCCAGTTGCCACACAGCTCTATAGGGAGTTGTGGCACGCGTATCCGCGAGGCATTTGCACATGGCGAGCCCACTCTCCACCGACAGGGGCAGGCTGTCCCTGTCGTCCCCCACCCAACCGGCCGACGCCGGCGTTGCGGATGCTGCGTTGCCGGCGCAAGCCGAGGCGCCGCAAGCCACGCTCAAGCGTCTCCTGACGGAGACGGACGATCCGCAAGAATTGTTTCGGATCCTGCTTCCTGGGGTACCGGAACTCGACCTGAGCAGACTGACCGAAAGTCAAGCCCGCAGCGTGATGGAGCTCAGGCCCGAAGTGTGGGCGTTGCTGCAGAGTTGCGGGCGCTTCACTCACGTGGTCCTGGGCGCAGGGATGCCGGTTAACAGGTTGCTCGCAGGCCTCAAAGAGCTGACCACCATGACCACCCTGCAGGTGCCTGCGGCCCAGTCCGGTGCTCGCATCGATTTGCGGAGCCTGCAAGGGGAGGGCGTGGCCTTCGAATAGCTGCTGATCGTGGGCAATCCCCATCCACCATTGACCATCATCCTGCCCCCCCATGCGAAGGCGCTCGCCCGGGGTGACCCCGGGGCCGTCCTCGCCAAGTCCAGGGTGTTCTTTGCGGATGCGCAAGGGGTTGTCGATCCCCGTCAGAAACCGCGCCGCCTGCAGGGTGCGATCAGCGATCGCACGACACCGACCGGCTTTGGCTCCGGGGCCCATCTGGACACACAAAGTGCCATTCGCACGAACAGGCATAACGGCCTGGTCGGGAATGTCGACGGTCAGCCGACAAGCAAGACGATCTGGTGCCGCCATCTGGCCATGTGGTACTTGCATGCGCGCATGGCGCACCACGCCCTTCCCGACCCCAAACCACCATTTTCATTCGACCCCGTCCTGGACATTGCCGAAATCGAAAAACTGGACCATGACCTACTCGAGGCTCAATACGACGCGCTGGAAGAGGCGGGGCCGTCGGTCGTGTTCGACCAGACTCACATCCCAGACATGCTGATCACCGCGTGCGATGGCATCCAGCCTGGTGAGCACCGTTACTTTGGGGTGGGCGCGGACGGCTGGCCCGAAGGACACATGCTCTCGCTCGAAATAAGTTGCAAGCGGGTTCCCCACGGCAACGGTTTCCGGATGGAATACGGCATCAATCTTTACGATCCGAACAAGACTGCGACGCATGAGCGGCTCGTCGTGGAGGACCCTTCCATGCTGCTGAACATGGGACTGGATCGGTGGTTCAGCGTCGGCGAAATCGGCCAGCTCTACCCCTTGCAGCCGTCTGGCCCCGTTGCCACAGAGGAACCTCTCATGCTGTTTGGGGATCTCGAAAGCCCGGCGCCGGAAAGGCTTCGCAACCACATGGCAGTTGCGTTCTTCACCAGCAAGCTCGCGGGCGTGGATGTCCACGCGCTTATCGACTACCTGAGTGGGCATCAGCCTGATCCGGCGAAGCGCGGCGTTTTGGTCGCCACGGCGCTGCAGGAGGCTGCGCAATGCAATTGGACGGCCTTCAACGCTGGCGCCGGGGAATGCGCCAGCGTGGTGGCCTGCATCAACGCCATCCTGGAATTGCCCGCGGAAGTTCAGGGCAGCCGCGACAAGCTTGACGCCATCGAGAGCTGCACCGGAGGGAACAAGGGCACGCTTGCGGAGCTTCTTCTGAAAGGCCGACCCGAGGCCCATGAGGTTTTAGCCACTGTCCTGGCCGAGCCGACGCTGGCCCCTGTGCACAAGGAGATCCTGGCGATGGCCCGAATCGACGGCCGACCTTCACTGCACCTGCTGTGCGCCGCGGAACACGGCGGCGGCGGACTTGACGCTTATGGGCCCGTCTACCAGCAGGTGCTGTCCATCGCGACCGCAGCCATCGACAGCGGGTTGAAAGGCCGGCTGATCGCCAGCGCGCACAGCCTTCCGGTTTCCGCAGGCCCGGATGCTCCCCCGACTCTCCAGGCCCAAGCGCCGATTGAAGCGTCGATTGAAGTGGCGAGAAGTTCGAACGACGACAGCAGCAATTCCGATTCCGCTTCGGATTCCGACAGCGACAGCGACCTTGACAACCGGATCGCCCCCGGGCCGACCACCACGGCCGCAGGTGAGGCGCTCCGTCACGGTAACTACGCGCTTGCAGCCGCGTTCGTCACTGCCATCCTCGACTGCCAGGGCACGGCGCAGGAAAAGCAGACACTAATGGGCGCAGTGGGCGTCTCTGTGCGTGAAGTCATGGACGCGATCGAGCTTTCGGTAAACGCCGGCATCAGCTCCGAATCCGAATCCGAATGGGCGCTTCAAACCCTGACCCGATTGGCCAGGGAAACTGCACCAGAAGCGCCTTCCGGCAACGTCTAATGCGCCGGCCTCACCGTGCCAGCGGGATCGCTGAGCGCAGGGACCGCGATGTGAAAGCGAACGTCTTCAAGCTGCACCGGTGAGCGGCAGATGCGCCGCATTCCGGCGGCCCACCGTTTGTTGCGCTTGATCTCGTCGGGAATAAAGGGCGAGTTCGGCATGTTCGAGAGGAAAAGGCCGTGGGGGGACAGCGCGACGGCTTCCAGGCTCCGCACGGCCGCTTCCACCTGCCCGCACCACGCATGGATCAGCGCAAGACGGGCCATATGTGCGGGAAACTGCTGCTTGAAGCGCGTGGTTGCGGCCGCGCACTGCGCCTCGTTGCCCAGTGCGTGGTGCACCATGGCCAACGCGGGCAGCACAACTAGCGGTGAGTCGGGTGCGGCCTCAAGAATCGCCAGTGATGCAAGCGGACTCTCGCCCTTGCCCTGTGCCAGCAACAGCAATGCATTGGCTTTGTGAACCATCGCGGCTGCGCGCAGGTCGACGGGCAGCGGCTCAAGATCCAGAATCTTGTCGGCCACCGCGACGGCCTGCTGCAAATCTCGGGTCATCAGCAGCACATCGGCCAGGAACAACATGTGGCGCACGGCGGAGTCGCCGGTCGGCCGGACCGCAAGGCACCATTGCAAAAGCGGGGGCGCTTCCGAGGCCCGGTTGAGCTTGACCATCATGTCGGCCAAGCCGCTTGCGATGTTGAAATTCCAATACCGACAGGCCAGCGATTGCCGCAGTAAATTGACTTGACCCTCCAGCCTTCGTCGCCAGTCAGCGTGGATGGCACGATCCTGGACGATGTCGGCAATCGCCTTGTCGATATCGGCTTGCACCCCGGATACCCGGGCGACCGACAGCGCCCTGAGGTACGGATCATGTGCTTGCGCCAGCCCGCCATCGATGGCCCTTGACGTGCACGCCAGGGCCGCCATCACCTCCCTCGAGTCCAGGAATTCGATGACGCAGGCCAGCACCTGGGGCGGCATGGCGCTGAAAGACGGACGCGCCTGCTGCGACAGGGTCAAAGCCGGGCCATCGGTGGAGTCGCAGACCTGGGTCGGGGGCTGCGCGGCGGTGTGGGCGTCAGTGCCTGCGGCGCCAGGGAAATGATCCAGACGCAGGCCACGGGGACTCGAAAGGGCAACTTCCAAATGAAGCCTCCATAAGGGAACGAATTGAAAACAAAACGTTGCATTATTCCCGATTCTTCCGCTTTGCGGGCTGACCCCCTCGCATGGCTGTGCGCTGACACCCTTGTCTAGCTGTGAGGTCCCACAACTAGTCGCCCCAGACTTCCCGCGCGGTCTCGATCACCAGCCTGAGCTTGTTGCGCTGTGCCTCCACGGCGATGTTGTTGCCATGGACAGTGCTCGAAAAACCGCACTGCGGCGACAGCGCCAGCTGGTCCAGCGGTGCGTACTTCGCAGCCTGCTCGATGCGGCGCTTGAGTTCGTCCTTGTCTTCCATCTGGCCAAACTTGGTCGTCACCAGGCCCAGCACGACGGTCTTGCCTTTGGCCAGAAAGCGCAGCGGCTTGAAGTCGCCCGAGCGGTCGTCGTCATATTCCATGAAGTACGCATCAAGGTTCATTTCCTTGAGCAGCGCTTCAGCGACCGGCTCGTAGTTGCCGCTGGCTGCATGCGTGCTTTTGAAGTTGCCGCGGCACAGGTGCATCGCCAGCAGCATGCCTTCGGGCTTTTGCGCGACGACCTTGTTGATGAAGGTGGCATACCGATGCGGCAGTTCATCCGGATCGTCGCCACGCTGGCGGGCGGCTTCGCGCATCTTTTCGTCGCACAGGTAAGCAAGGTTGGTGTCGTCCATCTGCACATAAGTGCAGCCGGCTTCGGCAAGTGAGCGCAGTTCGTCGCCATAGGCCTTTGCCACGTCGTCGTAGAACGCCGGGTCGAGTTCCGGATAGGCGTCCTTGCTGATGCCTGCACGCCCGCCCCGGAAGTGCAGCATGGTGGGCGAGGGAATCGTCACCTTGGGAGTGCGGCCGGCGCTGACCTGGCTCTGGAGGTATTCGAAGTCGGCCTTCTGGATGTCGGTGGTGTGGCGAACCTTGTCGATCACGCGCATCACAGGCGGCGCGAGTTCTTCGGTGCCATCAGCCTTGCGGATCGTGAAGGGGATGTCAGTCTTGACGCCGCCCAGCTTCTCCAGAAAGTCGATGTGGAAGTACGTGCGACGAAATTCACCGTCGGTGATGCTTTTGAGGCCCACGTCTTGCTGGAACTTCACGATTTCGGTGATCGCCTTGTCTTCGACCTCGCGCAATTGCTCTGGCGTGATCTCGCCCTTGGCCTTTTGCTCGCGAGCCTCCAGCAGGAATTTGGGTCGCAGGAAGCTGCCAACGTGGTCGTATCGGGCGGGTAGCTGGGTCATGGGAGGCTCCTTCGGATGGGGTTTGGGCGCATCTTATGACACGTAACGGTTAGTCGACTGAATACAATAATCGCCATTCAAGCGTGGATTTGGACAAATTTTGGCCTTATCCGACTATCGATGTATACAATTTGTATCCATGAATGCCACCCAGCCTGCCTTTCCACTCAACGCGTGGTACGCAGCCGCCTATGACGTCGAGGTCGGTCGCACGCTGCTCGCGCGCACCGTCTGCAATCAGAAGCTGGTGATGTTTCGCAAGACCGACGGCGGCGTTGCCGCACTCGAAGACGCGTGCTGGCACCGTCTGCTGCCACTGTCGATGGGGCGGCTTGAAGGTGACGAGCTGACTTGTGGCTATCACGGACTGGTCTTCAACGCGCAGGGGCGCTGCACCCATATGCCCAGCCAGGAGTCGATCAATCCGTCGGCGTGCGTGCGCAGTTTTCCAGTGGTTGAGAAACACCGCTTCGTCTGGATCTGGCCCGGCGATCCGGCCAGGGCCGATCCAGCGCTCGTCCCCGACATGCACTGGAACGACGATGAGCAGTGGGCCGGCGACGGCAAGCTGATCACGGTGAAATGCGACTACCGGCTGGTCATCGACAACCTGATGGACCTGACGCACGAGGCATTCGTGCACGGCTCGTCCATCGGCCAGCAGGCGGTTGCCGAAGCACCTTTTGTGGCGACGCATGGCGACCGAACGGCAACGGTCACGCGCTGGATGGAAGACATAGACGCACCGCCGTTCTGGGCGGGGCAGATCATGCACGGACTGGGGTACCAGGGCAGGGTCGATCGGTGGCAGATCATTCGTTTTGAAGCGCCGGCGACCGTGTGCATTGATGTCGGCGTGGCCCAAACCGGGACCGGCGCGGTGCCACCGGGTGGCAACAACGGCGATCCGAAGCAGAGCAACCGCACGAGGGGCGTCAACGGCTTTGTACTGAATACGATCACGCCCGAGACGGACAAGACCTGTCACTACTTCTGGGCCTTCGCGCGCAATTACTGTCTGGGCGAGCAGCGGTTGACGCATCAATTGCGCGAAGGCGTGGCCTCGATCTTTCGCGAGGACGAGCTCATTCTCGAAGCGCAGCAAAAGGCAATCGACGAGCATCCCGACCACAAGTTCTACAACCTGAACATCGACGCGGGCTCGATGTGGGCGCGGCGTCTCATCGACAACATGATCGCGAAAGAACGCAAGCCGGCGCCGGTCTTTCCGATCCGGAAGGCGGCATGAAGCCCGCAGCTGACAGGGCCGTTGCCGCTGGCACTGCAGCGACGACCGACAGTGCGCAGGTCAGGGCGCAATTGCGGCTCCGCGAAATGATCCTCGCAGGTGAGCTGCCGGGCGGCACGCGGATCGCAGAGCTGTCCATCGTCGAGAGGCTGGGTGTCTCGCGCACGCCGATCCGCGCTGCGTTGATGCGACTGGAGCAGGAAGGACTCATCGAGTCGCTCCCCAATGGTGGTTATGCAGTGCGTACGTTTTCCGAGCGCGAGGTGTCGGAATCCATCGAGCTGAGAGGAACAGTAGAGGGTCTTGCAGCTCGGCTTGCGGCGGAGCGGGGCGTGGCGCCGGTGGTCCTGGGTGAAGCGCGCGAGTGCCTCGATGAAGTCGATGCGCTGCTGCGCCAGAGCGCACTGGACGACGAGTCGTTTTCCGCTTACGTGAAGCTCAATGAACGCTTCCATCTGCTGCTGGGCGAGATGGCCGACAGCAGCCTGCTCAAGCGGGAACTGGAACGTGTGAACAGCCTGCCGTTCGCATCGCCATCCGCATTTGTCGTGGTGCAGGCGAATTCTCCGCAGGCCCGCGACATGCTCATCGTGGCGCAGGACCAGCATCGCCAGCTCATCGACGCAATTGAACGGCGAGAAGGCGCGCGGGCCGAAGCCATCATGAGAGAGCACTCGCGCCTGGCGCAGCGCAACCTGCGTGAAGCCGTGCAGAACCACAACCTCGACCAGATGCCGGGCGTGCGCCTGATCCGCAAGAAATGAAAACCAGTTCCCGCTGGAGCGATTGCCTGGTCACCGCGGTGCGCGACGTAACGCCGACAGTGCGTGAGTTCACGATCTGTCCGGACGATGGGGCCACCGAGCACTGGTCGCCGGGTAGCCACCTGCAGGTCGGGGTGCTGGTGAACGGCAAACCGCAGACGCGGTCTTATTCGCTCATCGGTATTCCTCATGACCAGTGCTATCGAATCGCGGTCAAGCGCATGGATGCAGGTCGTGGCGGTTCGCTTGCGATGTGGCAGCTGGGCGAGGGCGATCGTTTGCAGGTGCTTGCGCCGCAGAATCACTTTTCGCTCGCGCTGGATGCGCCCGCCTATTTGCTCGTTGCCGGCGGCATCGGGATCACACCGCTGGTGTCCATGGCGCTGGCGTTGCGCGCGAGGGGTGCGCAGGTGCGTCTGGTTTATGGAGTGAGGTCGGCGGATGAACTCGCGTTTGGCGATGAATTGCGCGAGTGCCTGGGTGATGCGATGCATACGGCGATTGGTGAGCCGATAGCTTTCGACCGCGAGATCGCTGCTTTGCCCGCGAACGCGCAACTGTATGTGTGCGGCCCCGTGCCGATGCTCGATGCGGCGCGCCACGCGTGGGCCGTTGCAAGACGCGAGCCGACGCAACTGCGCTATGAAACGTTCGGCTCCAGCGGCCGGTTTGCGCCTCAATCGTTTCGCGTGCAATTGCCACGTCATGCGCTCGACATCATGGTGCCCGCCGATTGCAGTCTGCTGGACGCACTGGAGCAGGCTGGAGTGCAAACGCTGTCGGATTGCAAGCGCGGCGAGTGCGGGTTGTGCGCGATGGATGTGATCGCCGTTTCAGGCGAGATCGACCATCGCGATTGTTATCTCACCGAGGCCGAAAAGCAGGAGGACACGCGAATTTGCGCCTGTGTCTCGCGCGTTGTTGGCGAGGTCACGCTCGATTCGTCGTGGCGGCCAGATGATTGAGTGGCAATGACGGTGATATCTCCTGCCCGGATATACCGCGCTCGCATAACTGCTAGTTCGCGGCCCGGCTTCACAGCAGCCGCGACGAGGCCCAGAATCACTCACGATTTTTGAAGGAGACACGTGTGAACAAAAGAACCCTGGTCAAGACCGCCATCTGCTCTGCCGTTTTCGCGGCACTGGCAGGCGCAAGCAGCGCGACGTTGGCGCAGGACGCCTTCAAGATCGGACTCATCCTGCCGATGACCGGCCCGTTTGCATCCACCGGCAAGCAGATCGAGGCAGCAGTGCGCCTGTACATGGCCCAAAACGGCTCGACCGTCGGCGGCAAAAAGGTCGAACTCGTCATCAAGGACGACACCGGCACGCCAGACGTCACCAGGCGCATCGCTCAGGAACTCGTCGTGAACGACAAGGTGTCGGTGCTGGCCGGCTTCGGATTGACACCGCTCGCATTGGCCACGGCGCCGATCGCCACACAGTCGAAGACGCCGCTCGTCGTCATGGCGGCCGCCACTTCGAGCATCACGCAAGCTTCGCCGTACATCGTGCGCACCAGCTTCACGCTGCCGCAGGTGTCGGTCGCAATGGCCGACTGGGCGCCCAGGAACGGCATCAAGAAGGTCGTCACGCTCGTGACCGATTACGGCCCGGGCATTGACGCCGAGAAGTTCTTCACCCAGCGACTGCAGTTCAATGGCGGCGCGGTGGTCGAGTCGCTGCGCGTGCCGCTGCGCAACCCTGATTTCGCACCGTTCCTGCAGAAAGTCCGCGATGCGAAGCCCGATGCCGTGTTCACGTTCGTTCCTTCAGGTGCGGGTTCTGCACTGATGAAGCAGTTCGCAGAGCGCGGTCTGGACAAGGCAGGCATTCGCCTGATCGGCACCGGCGATGTGACCGACGACGACATCCTCAACAGCATGGGCGATGTGGCTCTCGGTGTGGTGACTTCACACCACTACTCGGCTTCACACCCTTCGGCGACCAACAAGAAGTTTGTCGAAGCGTTCAGCAAGGCCAACAACGGCCTGCGTCCGAACTTCATGGCCGTCGGTGGCTATGACGGCATGCGCGTCATCTACGAAGCGCTGAAGAAGACCAAAGGCGTAGGGGGCGGCGATGCGCTGCTGGCTGCGATGAAGGGCCAGATCTTCGAAAGCCCGCGCGGCCCGATGTTCATCGATGCGCAGACGCGTGACGTCGTGCACAACGTCTACATCCGCAAGGTCGAGCGGAAAGACGGACAACTGTTCAACATGGAATTCGACGTGATCAAGGATGTGAAGGATCCGGGCAAGAGCTGATCCGGCTTTCGGAGGGGACAAGACAAACATGCTCACTATCCTCTTCGACGGCGTTGCCTACGGCATGCTGCTTTTCGTACTGGCCGTCGGCCTGGCGGTGACGATGGGGCTGATGAATTTCATCAACCTCGCTCATGGTGCGTTTGCCATGGTGGGCGGCTACATCACCGTGATCCTGATGCAGCGCGCTGGCGTGCCGTTTCTGCTGTGCCTGCCACTGGCTTTTGCCGGTGCGGCCGTGGTGGGCGGTTTGCTGGAGCGCACGCTCTACCGGCCGCTGTACAACAAGCCGCACCTCGACCAGGTGCTGTTCTCCATCGGCCTGACTTTCATGGCCGTCGCTGCGGCCGACTATTTCATGGGGTCGACGCAGCAGATCATCCAGCTGCCTGATTTTCTGCGTGGCCGCACCGAGATTGGCGAGGGCGCATGGATGCTGGGCATGGGCCACTACCGGCTGTTCATCATCGCGGTGTGTGCAGCCCTGGCTATCGCGTTGCAGTACGTATTGGCCAGGACGCGCTTTGGAAGCCGCTTGCGCGCCTCGGTCGATGACCAGCGTGTCGCGGCGGGCATGGGCATCAACGTCAACGTCGTTTTTCTCTCGACATTCGCGGTGGGCTCGGGACTGGCCGGTCTGGGAGGAGCACTCGGCGCAGAAGTGCTCGGGCTCGATCCGACATTCCCGCTGAAATTCATGATCTATTTCCTGATCGTTGTCGCAGTTGGCGGCACATCGTCGATCACAGGGCCATTGCTGGCCTCGCTCCTGCTGGGCATCGCTGATGTCGCGGGCAAGTACTACGTACCCAAGCTCGGTGCGTTCATCGTTTACAGCCTGATGATCGTGATCCTGATCTGGCGTCCGCAGGGCCTTTTCGTGCGCAAGGCAGGCAAGTGATGGATTCGTCGCCACTGCTGAATGCTTCGCGCCTTCGACCCTGGGAGATCGCGATCTGGGTGATCGCCTTCGCTGCGCCGCTGGTGCTGCCGGGGCACTCATTGATCGTCAATGAGATTGCGATCGTCGCGCTGTTTGCCGTGTCGCTCGACCTGGTGCTGGGGTACACGGGCATCGTGTCGCTCGGTCATGCCGCGTTCTTCGGCATGGGCGCGTACACGGCGGCGCTCTTCGCCAAGCACGTCATGCCCGATCCGCTGGTGGGTCTGGCGGTGGCGACTGCGGTCGCTACGATGCTGGGCGCGATCTGCAGCGCGACAATCATTCGCGGCAGCGACCTCACCCGGCTGATGGTCACGCTGGGCGTCGGGCTTATCCTGCTGGAACTGGCGAACAAGCTGGACTGGCTCACCGGCGGATCGGACGGCTTGCAGGGCGTGGTGATGGGCAAGGTGCTGGGCCGCTTTGAGTTCGACCTGACGGGCCAGACCGCTGCGTGGTATTCGCTGACGGTCGTTCTGATTCTTTTCCTGCTGGTTCGCAGGCTGGTTGCTTCACCGTTTGGCGCCACGCTCAAGGCCATCCGCGACAACCGGCTGCGTGCGATGGCTGTCGGCATTCCGGTGACGTCGCGCATTGCGGTGATCTACACGGTCGCTGCGGGCATCGCGGGTGCAGCAGGCGCGCTGCTTTCGCAGACGACTGGATTTGCATCGCTCGATCTGTTCGAGTTCCATCGCTCGGCGGATGTGATGCTCATGCTCGTGATCGGTGGCACCGGATGGCTCTACGGCGGAATCGCGGGCGCTGTGGTGTTCAAGCTGATGCAAGATCTGCTTTCGTCGATCACGCCGCAGTACTGGACGTTCTGGATCGGGCTGTTCCTGGTCGTTCTGGTGCTGGTGGGTCGCGAGCGGCTGCTGCGTCCGCACACCTGGTTTTCCTCGAAGACAAGCAGGAAATTTCCATGAGCGACATTGTTCTTTCCGCCAGGGGCCTGGGCAAGCGCTTCGGCGGCATCGTCGCCACTGACAACGTCACCCTAAACCTGAAGCGCGGTGCGCGTCATGCACTGATCGGCCCCAACGGCGCGGGCAAGACGACATTGATCAACCTTCTCACGGGTGTGCTCGATCCCACCGCAGGATCGATCGTTCTCGACGGCCTGGACATCACGGATCTCGCGCCGCACGAACGCGTGCGTCGCGGCATGGTGCGCACGTTCCAGATCAACCAGCTGTTCAATTCGATGACGCCACTCGAGACACTTGCGCTGGTTGTGTCGCAGCATCGGGGCCTGGGTGCGCGGTGGTGGCAGGCGCTGGGTTCGAACCGGGATGTGACGGCGCGAAGCGAACAGTTGCTGGAGCAATTCAGGCTGGCCGAAGTGGCGAACCAGCGGACCGAGCATCTGGCCTATGGAAAAAGACGCCTGCTCGAAATCGCGATTGCCCTCGCGTGCGAACCGCGCGTCCTGCTCCTGGATGAACCGGTTGCGGGCGTGCCGGCCGGTGAGCGTGAAGAGTTGCTGCAAACCGTCGCCGATCTTCCCGCCGATGTTTCGGTGCTGCTGATCGAACACGATATGGATCTCGTCTTCAGCTTTGCCGACCGCATGACGGTGATGGTGAATGGTGCAGTGCTCACCGAAGGCGACCCGCAAGAAATCGCGAACAATGCGCAGGTGAAGGCGGTGTATCTCGGTCACGGTGATGAGGTGACCCATGGCTGAATTGCTGCGCGTCGAGGGCCTGAGCGCCGGTTACGGCGAGGCTGTGGTGCTGCACGATGTTTCGCTTGCGCTAGGCGAAGGGGAGACGCTTGCGCTGCTGGGCCGCAATGGTACGGGCAAGACCACGCTGATCAACACGCTGGCCGGTGCGACGCGCCAGCACGAAGGTTCGATCACTCTCGCCGGCATGCCGCTGCATACGATGGCTTCGCATCAGCGAGCTGCCGCGGGCATTGGCTGGGTGCCGCAGGAGCGCAACATTTTCAAGTCGCTCACGGTTCACGAAAACCTGACCGCCGTCGCACGGGCTGGCAAGTGGACGCCCGATGGTGTGTACGCCATGTTTCCGCGCCTGGCTGAACGAAAGACCAACCTGGGCACGCAGTTGTCCGGCGGCGAGCAGCAGATGCTGGCGGTGGGGCGTGCGCTGGTTGTCAATCCGCGCCTTTTGCTGCTTGATGAACCACTGGAGGGTCTCGCGCCCATCATCGTGGAAGAACTGCTGCGCGCCATCGCCCGCCTGACGCGCGAAGAAGGTCTTTCGGCCATCATCGTCGAGCAGCATCCGCAGGCGATTCTTGCGATCTCTCATCACGCGGTGGTGCTGGATCGGGGCACCGTGGTGCACAGCGGAATGGCAAGCGAACTGCGCGAACAGCCGCAGCTGCTCGAGAGGCTGCTGGGCGTTGCGCGCTAGCAGCAGCGCTTCGATACTTGCGAGCGCAGCATGGGCATGTAGCTGGGCAGTTCTGCGCGAGGGATACTGGCATCCCAAGTCCCATCGCAGTCATGAATAAACGCATAGAGCCCGACCCGGGCGAAAACAAGCGCACGAGCTTCGTACAGGTCTGCGGATACTGCGCCGCGCGCCTGGAAGTTTCGGTGACATCACGGTCCGATAGCGAAGCCCGGGCGCAGTACGCCTGCCCCGAGTGCAGCAAGGGCTACACGTTGCACGGCGCGTCCGCACCAAGTGTTCGCGTGCTGGAGGGTCGGGGGGACGACAAGGCCGACCCATATGCCGAGACAATTTTCTAGAGCGCTTGCCCCAGGCCTGGCCCTCCCACGGGCAGGCGGAAAACCTCAACCGCCGCGCCTGAATTCCGACGGGCTTTTGCCTGTGTGGTCCCGAAACAGCCGGCTGAAATGTGACGGATTGCCAAAGCCCCAGGACATCGCGATATCCGTGATGGGGCGGCTCGGCTGCGCGCTTTCCTGAAGGTCCCGGATGCAGGCCTGCAGCCTGAGGCGCTGGATGTACACCGCGATGGATTCGCCTTCGCCCGCGAACGCGTTGTACAGGTGCCGGCGACTGCAGTTGAGCGCGCGGGCTGTGCTGTCCACCGACAGCGTTGGGTCGCGCAGGTTGCGCTGGACATGAGACCGAATGCGGTCCCGCAACGCCTCGCGCTGCGTCACAGCAGTTTCATGGCCGGCCACTTCCATCAGCGACAGCTGCACCAGTTGCTTGATCAATTCGCCCGCCCCGCGTGCGGACGCCTCGCTCATGTTCGGCAGTTCGAGGTACGTGTTGCGCATCGTCTCCAGCGCAACGCGTGAAATGCCGCTTGTGCCCAGGCGCCGCGCCATGGCGCCGTCGATGCGCAGGCCGCGTTCCTGGATGGCACTGGCAGGCACCATCACGATCAGGTGGTCCACGCGTTCCGGGTTGGCGATCTCATAGGCGCCCGAGGTGTCGTAGATGACCCAGGCGCCGTTGCGCGCGCAGGCTTCGCGCCCCTGCTGCTGCACCACGGCGCTGCCTTCCCATGGGGCGACGATTTTCAGGTATGCCGTCTCGCTGGAGCGGGCCATGGTGGGTGTGCGCAGGACGCGATGGCGATTCGCTTCGAGCCGCGTAAGGATGACATCACCTGCGTGAGAGGCGGCCAGACGCCCGTCGAATCCCGTATCGCCGTACAGATCGGACTGCAGGCCGCCGAAGTGTTGCCCAACCCATTCGCACCACTGCGGCGCTTTATCGCGCTCAGCGACAGCGTCGGTGTCAAGGGCGATGGACGGGATCATGGGATTTCATTATGGAGGGCCATCGTGGGCGCGGCTATCGGGTCGTTCGAGGGATAACCCGCACGTCGTTGCACGGCAAGTCAATCGCTTTGTGCCCGCATAGCAAAGCGTTGCCCATCGAGGATTCCTACGATAGGCGCACCATTCGAACGAAGGAGACCCTGCCATGTCCCTGCACCTGTTGCAAAAGAATCGCCGCCAGTTCATCCAGGGCGCCGCCGCCGTCGTTGGCGCGGGCGCGGTGACGCCGGGGCTGCTTGCCCAACCCGGGCCGGTTCGCGTTGGCTATGCGATCGCTCGCACTGGCCCGTGGACCGGGGGTGCGCAGGTGAGCCAGGAGCCGAACTATCTGCTGTGGGCCGAACAGCAGAACGCGGCGGGCGGGCTGGATGTGAAGGGCGTGAAGCGGCCCATTGAATTGATCAGCTCCGATGACCGAAGCGACATGGAAACCGTGGTCCGCACATACGAGAAGTTGATGGGGAGCGACAAGGTCGATCTGGTGCTGCCGCCCTGGGGCAGCAATGCGAATTTCGCGGTTGCACCGCTGGCCAATCGCTTCGGCTATCCGTTCCTGGCACCGACGGCGCTTTCGCGCAGGTTGGCGGAGATGAAGCTGCCGTATTTCTTCTTGCTGTTGCAGCAGCCCAAGCCGATGTGCGAAGCACTGGTGGACATGCTCAAGGCCAACGGTGCAAAGACCGTGGCGTGTATCTACGTCGATGATCTGTTCGGGCTGGAGAACTATGCCGCGCTGAAAGTGGCGCTGGCCGGAAGCGGCATTTCGCTGGTGCAGGACACCAGCTATCCGGGTGGGGTGAAGGATCTCTCGCCCACGCTGCGCTCGATCAAGGACAAGAACCCCGATGCATTTGTCGGCTTCACCTATCCGCCGGACACGATCCTGGCGAGCCGCCAGGCCAAGGAGATCGGTTTCAATCCGAAATTCTTCTATGCGTCGGTGGGAACGGCATTCCAGCTTTATCGCAACGTCATGACGCCTGCGGGTGCCGAGGGTGTGCTGGGCATGGGTTCCTGGAATGCGAAGACGAGCCCCGGTGCGAAAGCGTATTTCGATGCACACGTGAAGAAGTTCGGGGCGCAAAAGGAGCCGGATCGCTGGGCCAGCGGCCACTGCTGGGCGGGGCTGGAGATTCTCACCAATGCGGTCAGACAGACGGGACTGGATCGCAAGGCCATGCGCGACTACATCGCGAACACAACGCACAAGACCATCATCGGCGATGTGAAATTCACCGGCAGCGAGAACACGGCGACGCCGGGGACGGTGGGGCAGTGGCAGAACGGCGAATTTGAAGTGGTGTGGCCGCAGAAGCTGGCGACGGCGAAGCTGAATCCGGCTAAGGGGGCGTGGAGGTAGGGACATGTCCTTCGGGGCCTGGCTTGAACTCCTGACCTCCGGTCTCATCACCGGCGGCATCTACGCATTGGTCGCCCTCGGCCTGAACCTGCAGTACGGGCTCATGCGAATCCTGAACATCGCCCATGGCGAGTTCCTGATGCTCGGCGCGTACCTGACGTGGATGGCGCAAACGTCCTTCGGGCTCTCGCCGCTCTTGATGGTGCCGGTGTCGTTCCTGATGCTCATGGCTCTGGGTGTGGTGATTCACCGGCTGTGCTTCAGAAGGCTCAATGCGACATCACCCAACCTGGACATCTTCGAAGCGCGTGGCCTGATGGTGGCGTTCGGCCTGATGTTCCTGGTGCAGAACTTCGTCAACTGGATGTGGGGCGGCGATCTGCGCGGCTACGACTACCTCACCGAGCCGGTCAAGTTCGGGGGTGCGCAGTTCGCGGGCAACAAGCTGGTGGTGTTTGCACTCTCGCTGGCATTCGCAGGCGCGATGATCGTGCTGCTACGCCAGACCCTGCTCGGCAAGGGCGTGCGCGGCCTGATGCAGTCACAGGTCGGCGCGCAGCTCGTGGGCATCAACACCCGCATGTTGCATCCGCTGATGTTCGGCATCGGGCTGGGCCTGTCCGGCGTGGCCGGGTGCCTGCTCTCGATGGCGTACACGATCTCGCCTTCGATGGGCGAGCCGTACACCGTGACAGCGTTGATCGTGATCACGCTGGGCGGCTTCGGCAGCATGGGCGGCGCGCTGGCGGGTGGACTGCTGCTGGGATTGGTCGAGGCCATCGGCATGCACTACACCAATCCATCTTTGAAGGCACTGCTGTCCTACGGCGTCTTCATTGGCGTGCTGCTGCTCCGCCCCGAAGGCCTCTTTGCACGCCGAAGGCGCAAGGCATGACATCGCGCCAATTGTTTGTTCGTGATTTGCTGGTGCTCTTCGGCCTGACCGGTTGGGCGCTCGCGCTTCCCTATTGGGGCAGCGAGTTCGTCGTGTCGCTCGCGCTGACGTGCCTGATGTACGTGGCGCTGTCGTCGAGCTGGGCGCTGTTTTGCGGAACGACGCGATATCTGTCGCTTGCCACATCGGCGTTCTTCGGCATTGGCGCATACACCTGCGCGCTTGCGCTGGAGAAGATGCCCTGGATTCAGGCGATCGCGCTGGGCGCGGGGCTTGCCATGCTGGTGGCGCTTTTGATGGGCGCTGCGGTGTTGCATCTGCGCGGCACCTACTTCGCGGTGCTCACCTTCGGGATGACGGAATTGATCCGCCACGCCATTACGTATTTTGAAAAGAGCGTGACCGGGACCGTGGGACGTGTGCTCACGGTGGTGCCGTCGCGAGACACGATTTATCTGACGGTTCTGGGGTTGGCGGTGCTGGCAGTCGCAGGGTCGATCATCGTCCGGCGGACGCGATTTGGTCTGGCGCTGGCGGGAATCGGCGCAGATGAACAGCGCGCGCAGACACTGGGCGTCAATACCCGGTGGGTGAAGCTCGCAGGGTTCGTCATGACCGCTGGTTTTGCAGGCGCGGTGGGCGCTGCGATGTCCGTGCGCTGGACCTATATCGACCCGGTCACCGTGTTCAATCCCTTCATCGGGTTCCAGACCGTGTTGATTGCGCTGATCGGTGGCGCGTTGACGCTGTGGGGTCCGCTGATTGCAGCGATCGTGTTCAGCCTGCTGGCCGAAACGCTGAGACTTTCCGCGCCGCAGGTTTACATGATGACGCTGGGCCTGCTGCTGATCCTGTCGGTGCTGTACCTGCCCGGCGGCCTGGCATCGCTGCGATTGGAAACCTTCCGCGGCTGGTGGCGGTCCACCAGGGATTGGTCAAGGCTTCGCCGCTATGAAATGAGCGGTGACAAGGCGCGCGACAAGCAGCGTGCGAGGGAGCGCCGCGTTGTCTGATACCGGCATGGCATTGCTCCAGGCGCAGGATGTGACCGTGCGTTTTGGTGGGCTTGTTGCCGTCGATGCAGTGAGCGCGAGTTTCCGGGCGGGCGAACTTGTCGGAATCATCGGGCCGAACGGCGCTGGCAAGACGACGTTTTTCAACGCGATTTCGGGCGTGCAGCCCGTGACCTCCGGGCGGCTCCAGGTCGCAGGGCGGGATCTCACCGGTCGCGGGCCGCATCGGTTTGCTGCGCATGGACTGGCGCGTACGTTCCAGACGCCGCGCGTGTTTGCCGATATGTCGGTGCTCTCGAATGTCGAATTCGGTTTGAAATTCGCCGGCAGGCGGGCGCGCAAGTACTGGCTGTGGGGCGAAGAGGAGGGCGTTGCGTGGGTGCTGCGTGACGCACCGCGCATCCTGCAGCTCATTGGCCTTTCGGCGCAGGCGGATCTGCGCGCAGGATCGATCACGCCTTCGCAGCAGCGGCTGCTCGAAATTGGAATGGCGCTCGCCACGCGGCCACGCCTGCTGTTGCTCGACGAAGTCGCAGCAGGCCTGACCGAAGCAGAGCTGGAAGAGATGGCGCGTCTCATCCGCCGTTTGCGAGACGAGCTGGACCTGACCGTCATCTGGATCGAGCACGCGGTGACGACGCTGCTGAGGCACGTTGAGCGTGTGCTGGTGTTGCATCAGGGCAAGCTGATCGCCGATGGAACGCCGCGCGACGTGGTCCGCAACGCAGAAGTGATCGAGGCTTACCTGGGCGATGAAATGACGGAGGCTGCGCTGTGATGCACTGGCGTGACACGGCGTTCGAGTTGGGATCGCGCGGGGGCAAGGCGCAGTTGAAAGTGCGTGGACTCGCGGCGGGCTACGGGCCGTTCCTCGTGCTGCGCGGCGTTGATTTCGAGATCAAGCCCGGACTCACCGTGATCCTTGGCCCCAACGGTGCGGGCAAGACGACGCTGCTGCGTGCATTGAGCGGGCTGATCCCACGCGGCGGTGAAGTGCTGCTGGATGGCGAAGACCTCCCCGACGAGACGCATGAGATCGTGCGTGCGGGTGTAGCGCTCGTGCCGGAGGGACGGCAACTGTTTTCACAGATGACGGTGATGGAGAACCTGGAGCTCGGTGGCTGGCTGTTGCCGCGTGCAGATCGTCCTGCGCGTATCGAACGCGTGATGAATGATTTTCCGAAACTGCGCGAACGCGCGACGCAGATGGCCGGCACGATGAGTGGTGGTGAGCAGCAGATGGTGGCGCTCGCGCGTGCGATGGTTGGCGCACCGCGCCTGCTGATGCTCGATGAGCCGTCGCTCGGCCTGGCGCCCCGCATGGTCGATGAGTTGCTTGCGATGGTGCGTCGAATCGCCGACAGCGGCACGACGGTGCTGATGGTGGAGCAGAACGTGAAGAAGGCGCTG